>NZ_CP058595.1:2867583-3215167 GCF_013402795.1 Costertonia aggregata
TTCAAGACTGCCCAGTGCATACTCTAGAGCTCTTTTCAAAAGAATTCTACTACCGCTGAGAGTTGATGTTCTCGTAGCTTTTTTTAGATTGTCCAAACTTTCGTTGATATTGTCCAAAGCGTAGTCGCATCCGCAGGCCTCGAACTGTTTTCTGGACTTTTCGATAGCGTTAAGCGCCTTGAATGTATGGTATCTTGAGATTTGATGGTCTTTTGCATCAATGGCCTTCTCCGTTTGGGAAGTGATAAAACCAATGTTGGAACCTGCATATTCACAAGCCTCGCTCAAAGAAAATGAAGTAAGCGAAAAAAAAGCCAATACGCAGAGCGTGCAGAATATGGTTTTCATGTTTAATAAGATGTTGGGTGCGTAATGTATAAGTACATTACAAGTATAAAGTTAAGTAGTTGTTATCTGTAAGTGCTATTTTTTCGACAAACTACGGTTAAAAAAGATATGGTATTCTGTTGGCTGTGGGATTACGGCTCAAAGCCCTTTTTTTCCGATGAATAGTATACTGTTTAATAGGAAAATATTTTATCTTGAACCTATGGATGAAATCGATATCAAAACATACAAAGCCACATCGGGACTAAACTTATCCGATTATGGCACCTATGAAGATTTTAAAAAATCGGATAAGGATTTAAAAAAACAATTGAAAACCGTTCGCAAGGTACTGGGCGACTTTCAAGATACGCTTTACGCACATGGTAAATACAGTGTACTTATTTGTATTCAGGGTATGGATACTTCGGGCAAGGATAGCCTAATAAGAGAAGTTTTCAAGGATTTTAATGTAAGAGGGGTTGTAGTTCACAGTTTTAAAGTGCCGACCGAACTGGAGCTAAAGCACGATTATATATGGAGGCATTATATCGCCTTACCGGCCAAAGGAAAATTTGGCGTTTTTAATAGAACCCACTATGAGAATGTTTTGGTGACCAGGGTACATCCCGAATATATTTTGGGCGAACATATTCCCGGTGTGCATGATGTAGCTGATATAAATCAAAATTTTTGGGACAAACGTTTTGAACAGATCAATGCTTTTGAGCGTCATATCTCAGAGAACGGTACTATCATCTTCAAATTCTTTTTACATCTTTCCAAAGAAGAGCAAAGGCAAAGGTTGCTCCGGCGGTTGGAGCTAAAGCGAAAAAACTGGAAGTTTTCCCCAGGGGACCTCAAGGAACGCAAGTTATGGGATTCGTATATGCAATGTTATCAAGAGGCCATTTCCAAAACTACAAAGCCGCACGCCCCATGGTTTATCATCCCTGCGGACAATAAAAAGGCGGCTCGGGTAATATTTGCCAATATATTGTTGCAAGAATTAAAAAAATACAAAGATATTACCGAACCAGAGTTGGATGAAAAAATAAAGGCTAATTTAGAGCAATACAAAAACCAATTACAAAGCGAATGAAATCAAGCAAACTATACGTTGTGGCATTCTTGTGCGTTACATCGTTATTCTCTCAAAAATCCGATGAGCAACAAATAAAGTCGATTTATGATCTGGCCTTGACCCAAGGCAAATCGTATGATTGGTTGAACCACTTGTCCAACCAAATCGGCGGACGGTTATCTGGCTCCGTTCAAGCGGAGCAAGCTGTAGATTATACCAAATCCCAGTTAGACTCCCTTGGTTTTGATAAGGTTTGGTTACAGCCCGTTATGGTACCCAAATGGGTTCGTGGCATTCCGGAATTCGCTTATATAGAGAGTAAGCCTGGTATTACGACCAATGTGCCCATTTGCGCTTTGGGCGGTTCGGTAGCTACCCCTCCAGGCGGTATAAAAGCAAATGTTGTTGAGGTTCAAAGCATAGAGGAGCTTGAATCTTTGGGCGAGGCCAAGCTAAAAGGTAAGATAGTGTTCTTTAACCGGCCCATGCAAGCCGACTTGATCAGTACTTTTGCCGCTTATTCGGGATGTGTTGACCAACGGGGTCAAGGTGCAGCTGAAGCAGGAAAATATGGGGCTGTGGGCGTTATTGTCCGCTCCATGAATTTACGTTTGGACGATTACCCGCACACAGGTGCAATGGGGTATGGCGATACACCAAGTGAAAACAGAATACCTGCCGCTGCCATTAGTACAAATGGAGCGGAATTATTGAGTACTACCTTAAAGCTTAACCCTAACATTCAATTTTACTTTAAACAAAATTGTAAACAGCTTGATGATGTAAAATCCTATAATGTTATTGCAGAAATCAAGGGAAGTACGTTCCCTAACGAAATTATGGTCGTTGGTGGGCATTTGGACTCATGGGACCTGGGTGATGGCGCACACGACGATGGTGCGGGTTGTGTACAAAGTATGGAAGCTCTTCGTTTGTTAAAGGAAACGGGCTATACACCAAAAAGGACTATTAGGGTTGTACTTTTCATGAACGAGGAGAATGGTTTACGAGGCGGAAAAGAATACGCCGCAGTGGCAAAAAACAAAAACGAAAGCCATGTTTTTGCACTGGAAAGCGATGCGGGTGGGTTTACGCCTAGAGGTTTTTCCTTTAATGCATCCGAGGATAATATAAATATGGCCAAAAATTGGGCTACACTTTTTGAACCTTACTTAATTCATGTCTTCGTTGAAGGTTATGGTGGTGCTGACATCAATCCGTTAAAGAACAATAACGATGATATAGTTTTGGCCGGACTTAGACCAGATTCCCAGCGTTACTTTGACCATCACCATGCGGAGAACGACACTTTTGAACATATCAACAAAAGAGAGCTTGAGCTTGGTGGTGCTACCATGGCCAGCTTAATTTATCTTTTTGATAAATACGGAACTATAAAAAAATAGAACGAAGTTTATTGGGAAACTAAATTTGGATAACTTCGTTACTCCTCACTTTTTAAGTACCTTTGCGGCTCATTAAAATAGAGCAAAATGCAAGACGGAATTTACGCAAAATTCAATACGACAAAAGGAGAAATCTTAGTAAAACTTACCCATGATAAAACGCCGGGAACGGTGGGTAACTTTGTCGCTTTGGCAGAAGGTAACCTCGAAAACAGTGTTAAGCCACAAGGCACCCCCTATTATGATGGATTGAAATTTCATAGGGTTATACCTGACTTTATGATACAAGGTGGTTGCCCTTTAGGCACCGGTACAGGTGATGCAGGGTATAAGTTTGATGATGAATTTCACCCAGAGCTTACCCATGATGCCCCTGGAGTGTTATCTATGGCCAATGCCGGCCCTGGAACAAACGGGAGTCAATTTTTCATTACACATATAGCTACCCCTTGGCTAGATAATAAGCATACGGTTTTTGGCCACGTAGAACACGGTCAAGAAGTTGTAGATGAAATAGCACAAGGTGATGGTATTGAAAGTTTGGAGATCGTACGTGTAGGTGCCGATGCAGAAAACTGGAATGCCGTTGAGGCTTTTAGAACCTTTGAAGGTTCACGGGAAAAAAGATTGGCAGAAGAAAAGAAAAATGCGGAAGCCGCCTTGGAAGAGTTGGCCGCAGGTTTTGATAGGACCAGTAGCGGATTGCGATACAATATCATTCAAAAGGGGAATGGGCCAAAGGCCGAGAAAGGCCAAACGGTATCGGTACATTATGAAGGTTCTTTGACCAACGGGCAGGTATTTGATTCTTCCTACAAAAGAAAAGAGCCTATCGATTTTCAATTAGGGGCAGGTCAAGTAATCCCGGGCTGGGACGAAGGTATAAGTCTGCTACAAGTAGGGGATAAGGCTAGGTTTGTGATACCTTCACATTTAGCATATGGTAGTGCTGGAGCAGGAGGAGTGATCCCACCAAATGCCGTATTGATATTTGACGTTGAACTGATGAACGTGAAGTAAATATCGTATAAAACCTACATAAAGATATAAAGCCCTTTTAGGGCTTTTTTTATGTTTTGCCTTTACTGCCGTATAAACTGGCGACCAGTATGAACAGATTTATAAATATAAGAACCAATAATATGGTCAAAAATGTGGTCATGTGCATGGTATTAAGTCCAAAGAGCAAAGCTCTTTATGACAGAACAGCCCAAACGGAAAATACCCTACTTTTTTAACGTTTTTTGGCTTGATTAAGGCTAACCGCCAAAAGTAAGGCATTAATAAACAATAGTATGAATAGAATCCCAAAGAAAGTAGTCATAAAAGATTTGTGTTAAACGGGGCAAATAAAACTGTTTAATCTTTAGAGACGGTATTGTGCAAAAGGTTGCGTGAAAGTTCAACAAAAAATATAATACCATAAAAAAGCCCGCTCATTTGAGCGGGCTCTGTATCAAAAAAATTAAATCGTTACCTAGTCTACTACTTTCACATTAACGGCGTTCAATCCTTTTTTACCTTGTTGTAGTTCAAATTCTACAACGTCACCTTCTCGTACTTCGTCGATTAAACCGGAAATGTGTACAAAGTGATCTTCGTTCGAACCATCTTCAGTGATAAAACCATAACCTTTGGAATCATTGAAGAATTTTACTGTTCCTTTACTCATAATAAAAAAATTAAAATATTAAATTAAGCTGCAAAGATACTCTTTAATTGTTTAACTATATGATTTTTTGATAATTATATTACAATCTATGAAAGAAAGATATAATTGTTAAAGTGTTGGATCTGGTGTCATTCGCAAATAAGGCTTTATTTCGTCAACACCTTTATCAAACATTTCTTTAGCCTCTGAAGTTGATATTGCCGGACTTACCACGACATCCTGACCGTTTTCCCAATTGGCGGGAGTGGCCACTTTATGATAGGCCGTTAATTGTAAGGAATCTATAACACGCAGGAGTTCGTAAAAATTACGTCCCGTAGATGCGGGGTAGGTAAGGATTAATTTTACAGTCTTGTCTGGAGCTATAATAAATACTGAACGTACCGTAAGGTTGTTGTCTGCATTGGGGTGAATCATATCATACAGATCAGAAACTTTTTTGTCCTCATCGGCTATAATAGGGAAGTTTACCGTGGTTTGCTGAACTTCATTGATATCTTTTATCCATTCGGCATGTGATGCAGCTCCGTCAACACTCAATGCCAACATTTTTACATTGCGTTTATCAAACTCGTCCTTAAATTTTGCTGCCGTACCCAGTTCAGTGGTACAAACCGGAGTAAAATCTGCAGGATGTGAGAACAGGATTCCCCATCCGTCGCCTAAATAATCATATAAATTAATGCTGCCCATTGAGCTGTCTGCTGTAAAATCCGGAGCCTTATCGCCTAAACGTATTGTTGCCATTGTCTTTTTTTTAATGAAATTAATTATCCTATAAAATTAGTAGATTAATATATTGGGAGCATATCTTTTTGGTTAAAAATCTATTAAAGTTTCTTATTTTTAATTTATGGAAAGTATGGAGAGTTTACAATATCCCATAGGTCGTTTTAAGCGCCCCGGTGCTATTACCGATGTTCAAGTGAAAGATTGGATAGCGATGCTGGAAGATTTACCCGAGCGCTTGGAGCGACTGGTCAAAAACTTAAATGCTGAACAGTTGGATACGGCATATAGACCGGGTGGATGGACCGTTAGACAAGTGATACACCACATAGCGGATAGCCACCACCATAGTTATACTAGGTTTAAATGGGCTTTGACAGAAGATAAACCTGTAATCAAAGCGTATCGAGAAAAAAATTGGAGCGATCTTTTTGATGCAAAAACCGCTCCCATACAATTGTCATTGAATTACTTAAAGGTGTTGCATGCAAAATTAGTGTACTTGTTGAAGGGGCTTTCCAAGAGCGATATGAAATTATTTTATATTCATCCAGAAGATAACAGCATGGTTGCCCTTGAGGAAAATATTGCCAAATATGCATGGCATGGTAGCCATCATTATGCCCATATTGAAGGTTTGCTAAAGCGACAAGGATGGCTTTAGATGGTTTTTACCATAATGTACATAGCTTTCTCCGGTTCAATGACATTTTCGAAAGGTATTTTTGTTTTATCAAATATTTCAAATCCGTTTTTTAAGTAAAATTTCAAAGCGGGCCCCTTTTGCATGGTATCTAACCAAAGTATGGTTTTATGCAGTTTGTTGGCCCTTAGCGTGAGAAATTGTATTGCCTTTTTCCCAATGCCTTTTCCTGTAAATTCTTTGAGAATATAAATTTTATCTATGTATAACGAATCTTTGGCAGTGTAGTTTTTCAAGGGTTTGTTTAAGGTGATCTTTAGTATTCCGACCGGTTTTTTACCATAGTGTATGATAAATAGTATGGTGTTTTCATCTTTTTCTTCCTGTTGCAAAACAGCCTGCGTGAAACTGGTTAAAATGTAAGGAGAAGAGTCGCCATTGGGCCAAAGGTGTAAATAATGGTCGTTGTATGCTTTTGCGCCCACATTAATATAGGTTGGATAGTTATCAACGGTAAGTGGCTCAAAGTGTATAATGTTCTTCATTGAAACCTATACTTTTTCCCCTCCTTCCGGACCGTAAAATAGCACCCATGTGGAAAAATCGTTCGTAAAATTCTCAAACCGATGTTCAACACCGGCAGGGACAAAAAGAAAATCCCCTGCCTTGAACGAGGTTCGAGTACCTCCATTCAAAAATTCGCCGCTACCGGACACAATAACATATACTTCATCCCTAGTGTGGGGCTGTTGTAGATCTATCTTTTCTGGTTGGTATATCTCGACCGATAAACTACCATGTTCAAAGAGGTTCAAAAACGGTGAGTTGGTCTTGGCAAGTAGGGCCATAGCATCTTTACTATCAATTTTCATAATCGGTTTTTACTTTTTGGGTAAGTAGTGATTTTTTTGATTTGATTATTGGTCAACCCATTTGATATTACATCCTATACTGGGTTTTTGGTTTTTGGCTATTTCTTTACCATCCAATAGATTATCCATAGCGTCACGTAAATCCTTCCCTGTCAAAGGTTTTCCATTCCCGGGTCTGGAATCATCCAGTTGTCCACGGTACACTAATTTTAAATCGGAATCGAACAAATAAAAATCAGGCGTGCAGGCCGCATCATAGGCTTTTGCCACTGCCTGAGTCTCATCGTACAGATAAGGAAACGTATAATCCTCTGCTTTGGCTTTTAATTTCATGTATTTTGGGCCATCTTGGGGATAATTTTCAACATCGTTGCTTGAAATGGCCACAAAACCAATACCCTTGGGTTGGTATGTTTTTGCCATTTTTGAAATTTCGGGATTTACATGCACCACAAATGGGCAGTGATTGCAAATGAACATGATCAGCGTTCCCTTTTTTCCTGTAAGCGCATGTAGGTTCACTGTTTTATCCGTTACTGTGTCCAGTATGTTAAAATCCGGGGCAACCGTTCCCAGTGCCAACATATTGCTTTCCGTTCTTGCCATTTCTCAAATTTTAGCTTAAAGTTAAGTGTATTTATTTTGTTGGTCGTTGCTTTGCGGTATTTTTTGTAGACTAGATAACCTATGAAAATGATTGTCGTATTTTTAAGGTGGATGTCTTATCTTCATCATAATTGAAGGAAAATTGATTTGAGTAAAATATCATATGCCGTACTACGATTAATTATACGATGCGCCTTACGTCTCTATTTTACAAAAATCAAGATCAATGGCCTGCAAAACATTCCAAGGGACAAACCGGTCCTTTTTGTACCTAACCATCAGAATGCTCTTTTGGATGCCCTTTTGATCGTAACCCATAACCGAAGAAAGCCTTATTTTTTGACCCGTTCGGATGTTTTTAAGAGCAGAGCGCTAAAACGTGTTTTTAGTTTTCTCCGAATGCTGCCCATTTATCGTATTCGTGACGGTAAGGATGCATTGGCCAATAATCATGCAATTTTTGATAGGTGCTCCGAGTTACTGAAAAAGAACAAAACTCTGGTCGTTTTTCCGGAAGCCAACCATAATCTGCAAAGAAGGGTTCGCCCGTTGAGCAAAGGTTTTGTTCGAATATTACACACAGCATTGGTGCAAGAACCAAATTTGGATATTCAACTGATCCCTATTGGGTTCAATTATAAAGATGCCAAGGTTTTTCCGGATAGTGTTGCTGTGTACTATGGCAAACCGATTTCGGTCCAAAAAGAATATGATATAAATAGTGCCTTTCGTAGCACCGCCAGATTAAAAAAAATGGTAAGTGATGATTTGCAACAATTGACCACCCATATTCACGCCCATGATTACGAAAAAACAATAGCGGTCTTGGATGCCTTAGAACCGGATTATTTAGACCCAACGACCACAAATAGACTTTTACAGGATATAGAACTAAAAAAAGTTGCCCTGTCCACATCTCAAAAAAGAAAAATTAATATCGGTAAACCCCTATTTTGGGTATTGAATTTCCCCGTACTATTGTTATGGAAACATGTAGTATTGCCTAAGGTACCTGAAGACGAGTTTAGGAGCACGTTCCGGTTTGGTTATTTTTTGCTGTTCTATCCTTTATATTGTACGCTATTACTTATTTTTTTTGGTTTAGCCTTCGGGTATATGATTGCTGCAATGTTTGTGTTAGTACTTTTTATGTTTAATTGGGGGTATGTGAAATTTAAATATTGAAATATCCGGTCATTTTTTAACCAACCTTTTGAATTAGCATGATCAAAGTGTCAATAAAACTACAAAGTGGCACAAAACTTTTGTTATCCAACTCATTTTGAAACAAATGTTCGGGCTTGTCACAAAATTGAAAACCACTAGAATCTAAGCTTATTTATTTCGATTTTTTTATACCTTCTAATTTTTGAAATCCTGTTACATCAGCCCACCAAAGAAAATGGCATTCATCAACAATTTGTTGGTACCGTACCAAAATGCCCTAAAATTGGTGTTGTCAGTAAAGAGGATTACACGCCCTTTGCCCATACGATCTACTTTGAACGGCACACTGTTTTTTATGAGTTCCAGATTTTCCTCGGAAATATACCCGCTTTGTAATGGGTTGTTGGTGTATTGAATCGGATTATCGTAGCTATCCTTTTCCGGCTCCAAATAAATATTGGTATTTCTAAACAAGGACAAACGGTCTTTGGAATATCCAAAATTGATAGGGTGGGATCGGTCCAGTTTCGCCTCGAAAATAGCACCTCCGGTTACTTGGGCACCACTAAAATCGTTTCGTTGCTCAAAAGATATATTTTTGGCAACCAAGGTGTCTTTTTTGAACGTCAACTTTAGAAAATCGTTGGCATTCAGCCAATTGGCTACATTTCTATAGCCGATGAGGGTTCCGCCATCCTTTACCCATTCTTTTAATTTTTTTGCCTCGCTTTTGCCCAATCTACCACTAGGGATGATTATATCGGTATAACTGCTTAGGTCTGTCCGTTGAAAATCCTTGGTGTCCAACTTTGTTATTTTCATATCATAACGTGTATCGAACAAATGCCAAATCTCCCCGGCATCATAGGAACGTATGCCTTCGCCTACCAGCATGGCCACTTTTTGTTTGCCGATTGGGTCAAAATCGTTACTTCCTAAATCAATGCCTTTGGTAAGTCCTGTACCCACTGCCGTTATCTGAATTTTACTGTCTTGGGCAACTTTAGATAAAAAGGTATACAGATCAGTGGCATTCATGTTTTGGTTTTGCACCGGAACCATAATCGTACCGTAGTCATAGGTCTTGCCCTGCAGCGTAAATCGGGATTTGGCTACTTTGGCCCGTATGCCTTTCTGCGTAATGGTATTCAAGGCTTTAGGGGTGTAATATTCATGCCATTCGAACAAATATGCATAGTTGCTCTGTTGGTCTACACGGCCGTTTAAGGGTTGAAAATCGGTTATTTCCGGGCCAGCATTTGTCAAAGAGGTACTTTCGGTATAATCTATATTAAAAGCTAACGGAAAGGTCCAAGCCGATATATCGTAAAAAAGACTGTCGGTAAAAGTGGTTCGCTTTTCGAACATGGCCTTTATGAGCCTATGGTTTTTTTGATTCATGGGCACTACATAGCTACTTTCCTTTTTGAATGGTTTTCCGTCGATTTTGGCATCGTTGGAAAGCTCATGGAACTTTATTTTGTGCCTGTTGAGGATTTCGGCCAAATGCCATGCTTTTGCAGCATCTTTAGCATCCCCGAAAATGATGGCTTTTGTTTTGCTTTTTGCTGCTTCTTTTGCGGCAGAGGTATAAAAATCCCTTTGGTATCGTAGTATTTTGGACCGCATGTTCTTGGCCGCTTCTATCGTAGATAGCGCTGTGGTAAATTGATTGCGTATGGTAAACGGAAAAGTCAATATACCATTTTCACTTTCTTGAATATGCCCCCTAGAGCTGCCTTGCTCGAACAAAATACCTATGCTGCCATTCACATCGGGAAAGGTAGAGCCTTTGCCATAGTAGTAGTCATCATAGTTTTCTTCCGAATAATACAGGGAGCCTATTTTGTCAAGCGCTTTGGCATGATAGGTGCCTATTTCTGCGGTCAACTCCTGATTTATTTTTGGGGTCAATGGATGTACGCGTGTTGGTTCCCCTGGTTGAAAAAAGAAAGTGGAATTGGTTCCCATCTCGTGGTGGTCCGTTAAAATATTGGGCATCCATTTGTGAAAGCTTTCAATTCGTGCCCTACTTTCCGGTAATTGTACCGGTAGCCAGTCACGGTTCATATCAAACCAGTAATGATTGGTGCGACCGCCTGGCCAAACTTCGTCATATTCCCTATCATTGGGGTCGGCGTTTAACTGAATGCTCTTATTTGTGTTGGCCCAGTAGGCGAAACGTTGCAGCCCGTCGGGATTAAACGACGGATCCAATAAAATTACCATGTTATTCAATAATTCCTCAATTTCAGGGCCCTGCGCTGCGGCGAGATGATAGGCATAGGCCAACCCGGCATTGGAACCGCTGGGTTCATTACCGTGAATAGAAAATCCTTGATAGACAACTATGGGCATATTATCTATATCGGTAGAAATGCTTCCGTTTTCGGTTAGGGCGACGTGCTCTTGTCGAATTTGTTCTATGTTTTGATGGTTTTTAGGCGAGGTAATGGTCAACAACAATATGGGCCGTTCTTCAAAAGTTTCCCCACGATTCTCAATGGTGATGCGGTCGCTAGCTTTTGCCAAAGTCTGCATATAAAACATGAGTTTGTCATGGGTTACGTGCCATTCGCCAACCTCATGCCCTAGTATTGATTTTGGTGTGGGAATGCTTTCGTCATATGTTACGTCTTGGGGCAAATAATAGTCCAAACCTACACTTTCCTGGGCGTAGGCATTCAAACTAATCGTAACAGTTAAAAGAAATAGTATTTTTTTCATGTTGGTTTAGTTAAAAAAGTATTTATGTATGTGGTATAAAAATAAAAAACGACCCTTGTTTATAAGGGTCGTTATCATTTTTTTAAGATAATTCTTTAGATATCATCAAAACTTACATCGGTAAAGCTACCTTCTGATGATTCGGTATTCTCGTTAGGCTCTTCTTTTTTAAAATCCTTTTGGTGCCTTTCTGAGATTACTTCGGTGCCTTTGGCATCTATAATGTAATCCATCATTTCTTCTGTAAGCTCCCTAAAGCCTTCAAAATCCTCTTTATATAAATAGATTTTGTGTTTTTTGTAATGAAAAGAGCCATCTTCGTGTGTAAATTTTTTACTCTCCGTAATGGTCAAATAGTAGTCTCCAGCTTTTGTACTTCTAACATCAAAAAAATAAGTTCTTCTCCCCGCACGTAAAACTTTGGAATAAATTTCTTCCTGATCTATTAAATCTTTGTCGCTCATTTGTT
This sequence comes from Costertonia aggregata, assembly GCF_013402795.1. Lineage (GTDB taxonomy): Bacteria > Bacteroidota > Bacteroidia > Flavobacteriales > Flavobacteriaceae > Costertonia > Costertonia aggregata. Next base: position 2,879,286 of record NZ_CP058595.1, read on the forward strand.
TAATCTATTGTTAGTAAGTTGCTGAATATTCTATCAAAAATGAAAAAAAAAAGGGAATGTCACAACATTTTTCTAGTTTTCTTTCTCCGATAGTTGGTTCAAATATAGCTCTTTATAATATCCGTTTACGGTGTTCAAATCGTCGTGCGTTCCCTCTTGTAGTATTTTACCATTCTCTAAAACGATGATTTTATCCGCATTTTTGGCCGATGATACCCTATGGCTTACGATAAGGGTGGTTTTTTGATTGGATGCCTTTTTGAGATTATTCAAAATTTCCTCTTCGGTTTCTGTATCCACTGCTGAAAGACAATCATCAAAGAGATATATCTGTGGGTCTTTCAACAAGGCGCGGGCTATGGAAACACGCTGTTTTTGGCCACCGCTCAGCGTAATGCCCCTTTCACCCAAAACGGTATCGTACTTTTTGGAAAAGCCAACGATGTTTTCGTGTACGACCGCTGCTTTGGCCACGGCCACGATTTCTTCTTTGGTCGCTTCATTTTTACCAAACCTGATATTGTCCTCAATGCTTTCAGAAAACAAAAAAGCATCCTGCGGTACGGCTCCGATAGCTTCTCGCAGGCTTTTTAGGTTTAAGGTTTTGATGGGTTTGCCATCGATTAAAATCTCACCCGAAGTAACATCATAAAGCCGCGCGATCAAATCCAAAATAGTTGACTTTCCCGACCCCGTCTTTCCAATTATGGCGACGGTCTGCCCTTGTTCGACAATGAAAGAAATATTGTCAAGTGCCGTAATATGGGTATCCTCGTAAGTGAACGTTACATTTTTAAACTCTATTTTACCATTTACTGGTGTATGTTGTGATACTTCATTTTTAATTTGGGGCTGCTCTTGCAAAAACTCGTTTATTCTTTTTTGCGACGCTTCGGCCCTTTGTACGATTGAAGTCAGCCAACCTACAATGGCTACGGGCCAGGTAAGCATGTTCACATAAAGAATAAATTCGGCGATTATGCCGATAGATGCTATTTCACCATCAATATATTGTTTGCCGCCAATGTATATGACCAAAATATTACTGATGCCTATCAATAATACCATTAAAGGAAAAAACCAGGCGTTTACCTTGGCCAAGTCAACGCTCTTTTGCTTTCCCTCCAAAGCCAAACCCTTGAGTTCTTTGTTGGTAACACCCTCTAAACCATAGGCTTTGATGACCGAGATTCCCGAAAAGGATTCTTGGGTAAATGTCGAAAGGTTTGATAGAAACTCTTGGACCTTAGTACTTTTTCGGTGGATTATTTTACTGATTTTATAGATAAGAAACGAGAGCAAGGGAAACGGCACAACCGTATACAATGCTATGGTCGGGGCCTTGATAAACATCAACGGTATTAAACAGGCAAATAGGGTTAGGGCGTTAATGCCGTACATGACCGCCGGTCCGCCATACAATCGCACCTGGGTCACATCTTCACTTATACGGTTCATCAAATCTCCCGTTCTATTTCTTTTATAAAAGTTGAGGTTTAAAAATTGATAATGATCAAAAACTTCGTTTTTTAGGTCATATTCGATATAACGTGATACATTTATTATGGTCTGTCGCATCAAAAAAGTAAAAAGTGCCGCCAATAGGGTTGTCCCGATGATGATTAAAATATACTCAGTGAGCAATTGCCTCGCAACGGTCTCCGTTTCTTCGCCTGAAAGATATTTTTCGGCTATGGTTATCGATTTGTTTACGTAACTGGGCATAACCAATGAAAAAATTCGCGCAACAATGGTTATGAGTATGCCTATCAAGAGTTTGAGCCAATATTTTTTAAAGTATTTGTTAAGGTGTTTGAGTTCCTTCATAAGGTTGGCAGGCTAGCGGTAATTTTTGATTAGTGCAAATATAGGTTAAGGCCACTTAACCAAATGTTATAAAACTGATAAGATAATACCGTTTATCTCATTTCGGATTTAAAATAAGTACTACTTTTGCCCAGTAAATTTTTATTAAAGTTGCTAAAGTTCTTTTAAATGCTCACGAGAAGACACATTAGGGTCAAAGTAATGCAATGTATCTACGCCTTGATACAATCCAAGGACGACTCTTTGGAGAAACAGGAAAAGTTTTTGAACTACAGCATTCAAAACATGTATTCGTTATATCTTTTGATGCTAAGCCTTTTTATCGAGCTTCATCAAATGGCAGAAAAGCAATTGCAACTTTCCGTTAAAAAATATTTGGCTACCTCTTCCGATGAGTATCCCGATAAAAACAGGTTCGTTGACAATAAGATTCTAAAACAGATCTCAAACAACAAAAAACTACGGGAAGAACTCTCCAAACGAAAACTGAAAAATTGGTACCTGAACGACGAGTACATCAAAATTATTTACAAAGAAGCCATTAATAGCGAAGCATACCACGATTACATGTTGTCAAAGACCAACTCTTACGAAGAAGACCGCAATGTAATTTTAGAACTGTTCAAGAACATTATCGCCCCCAATGAAAAAATACAGGACTATTTTGAAGATGACAAGCTCACTTGGGTAGATGATATTCCCATTGTAAACACTTTCTTGCTCAAACAATTCAAACATATAAAATCAGGTCAAAACGAGAATTTTTTCCTGCCCAAACTTCTCAAGGATGAGGCAGACCTTGATTTTGCCCAAAAATTACTTTCAAAAACCTTATTGAACAACGCCGAGTGGGAAAAAGAGATTGAGGGCAAGACTCCTAACTGGGACAATGACCGCATTGCCGATATAGATTCAATTCTTTTAAAAATGGCCATTTGTGAGCTGTTGAACTTTTCATCCATTCCCGAAAAGGTAACCTTGAACGAATATTTAGAGATTTCCAAAGAATACTCGACACCTAAGAGCAGTATTTTCATCAATGGCGTTTTGGACAAACTGGTAAAAGAATATAAATCAAACGGTAAGTTAAAAAAAATGGGGCGTGGATTATTATAAGCAAATAATCCTTAATTTTGCACCTAAATAAAAAAATGAATGTCATGCAAAAAACATTTTTAGCCTTATTTACAGCTATTGCCTTAGTTTCCTGTAAAGAAAATGCTTCAAGTAAGATAGATTCGACCAATGTTGCCGTAGCAGCTGAAAGGGACGCCGCTTCAAAAAGTCTCCCTGTAATGAGTTTTGATAAGTCTGAGCACGATTTCGGAACTATTGAGAACGGTGCTGCACAAGAGACCATATTTACTTTTACCAATACGGGCGATGCACCTTTGATCATTACAGATGCAAAGAGTACTTGTGGGTGTACGGTACCCGAATTCCCAAAAAATACACCAATAGCCCCAGGGGATTCCGGGGAACTTTTGGTCAAGTTCAACGGAACGGGACAAAATCAGGTCACCAAACAGGTAACAGTTACCGCCAACACGGCCAAAGGTCAAGAAATTTTGCGTATCAAAGCCTTTGTGAACCCAAAAGGGGAGCAACTCTCTATCCCAATGAAAAAATAAAATACGTTTTTTGTAAAATACGTCAAGGGCTTTTGTAAACGAGCAACTTAAGGCATCGAGGTGAGCCTCGTTGCGTTGAACCTCGATTATCTAGTAAACACATTAAGATCTATGTTAGAACAATATCCTTTTTTACCGTTAATATTAATATTTGTCGTGGCTTATTTTTTTATGATACGCCCTCAAATGAAACGCCAAAAAGACGAAAAGAAGTTTGCTGAGGCCTTAAAGAAAGGTGACAGGGTTATTACCAAAAGTGGTATGCACGGCAAGATAATGGAATTGAACGACAAGGATTCATCTTGCGTAATCGAAACCATGGCAGGTAAATTAAAGTTCGACCGCTCGGCTATTTCTATGGAAATGAGTAAAAAACTAAACCCGCCCCCGGCAAAAAAATAGAGCTTTGCTAAAACTGATTAAAAGCGCCGACTCTTTTTAGTTGGCGCTTTTTTATTTTCGACACCAATCATTTTAGTCCCCTGCCCTGTGTTATCGCAGGAAGTGTTTTTCAATTCTGGAGATTTTTCTTCTCAACTGTTTTGCTTGTAAGACATATTCTGAATATACTTTTGATCATGCCTCTATTTCTTTGCTGTTAATTCACAAATTTTCACGATGACCTTAACCGCCTTTTGCATACTCTCAACAGGCACATATTCGTACTTACCGTGAAAATTATGTCCACCTGCAAAAATATTGGGACAGGGCAAGCCCATAAAACTCAGTTGTGAACCATCGGTACCGCCACGTATGGGTTTTATGATGGGTTGTATTCCGATAGCCTGCATGGCTTCTTTTGCTATTTCCACGATATGAAAAACAGGCTCTATTTTTTCACGCATGTTATAATACTGATCATGTATTTTTAATGTGATGCAGTCGTTGTAACTCTTATTTAGATTTTGAACTATATGTTCCAAGAGTAGCTTTCGTTCCTCAAATTTGGTTCTGTCATGGTCGCGTATGATCAACTCAATTTCTGCATTTTCAATCTCACCGTTCATGTGATGAACATGAAAAAAACCATCCCTATCGGTAGTTTTTTCTGGTACTTCGTTTTTCGGAAGGCGTGAAACAATTTCATTGGCAACCACAATAGCATTTACCATTTTATCCTTCGCATAGCCAGGATGAACGCTTTTGCCTGAAATACTCATTTTGGCCTCGGCCGCATTAAAATTCTCATATTCCAATTCGCCTATTTGACTACCGTCCATGGTATACGCCCATTCGGCCCCAAAAGCCGGTACATCAAACTTGTGTGCGCCACGGCCTATTTCCTCATCGGGTGTAAACCCTACTCTAATTCTTCCATGTTTAATTTCTGGATGTTTAATAAGGTACTCCATGGCCGTTATTATTTCGGCAACTCCGGCTTTATCATCTGCTCCCAGTAAGGTCGTACCGTCGGTGGTAATTAAGGTTTGGCCTTTGTAGAGCAACAAATCCTCAAAGTATTGCGGCGATAACACAATGTTCTGTTCTTTGTTCAGGATAATATCTTTCCCATCATAATTTTTGATGATTTGAGGGTTTACATTAGTTCCTGAAAAATCAGGCGTAGTATCAAAATGCGAAATGAAACCGATGGTAGGCACTTCATGATCAACATTACTGGGCAGCGTGGCCATGATATAGGCATTCTCGTCAATAGTGACATTTTGCATACCTATTTGCTCCAGTTCTTCAACCAATTTATGTGCTAAAACCCATTGTTTTTTTGTGCTTGGGGTAGTCTTGGAAGAGGCATCGCTCTGGGTGTCAATCTTTACGTAGCCAATGAATCGGTCAATAATGTTTTGCATCGATATAATTTTTGTCCAAAAATAGGGTTATATACTTTCAGGTAACAATACGCAATCGAAGATACTATGAAAACAACACTATTTTTTAGTCTGTTTATGCTTTTAAGTGTTTCAAGATCCTTTTCGCAAGACGTAAACCTATTTATAAAAAGTGTCAAAGAAGAACGCCACTCAGACCAAAACGATAGTTTTTTGGAACTAGAAGCATCGATTAACGGAATTAAGATTAACGAGAACAATCAAGTTAAAATCCATGAAATATCATTGGCCAAAGACGATTTGGAAAATATACTTGAAAAAAAGGAGAGTTTCTTTGGGGATGATTACAGAAGTGATAACGATATTACCATAAAGTTGGACGCTCCTTTCAGGAACGCAAAAAAACTAGCTTTGGTTCAAGGAACTTTTAAGTTTTATAACCCTACGGTTGAAAATAAGGGTAAAGTGGTTTTTGATAAATTTTTGGAAAACTATAATACCAATATATTAAAGGGGCATTCTTCAGATGCAAAGCTTACCCTTGTGAATAAAGAAGAGATGGACCGATTGAAAAAAGAGGATAAAAAACAATATAAAAAAGAACTTGAAAAATTGAAAAGTGAAGGTGCGTTGCCCGAAGGTATGGCAGAAACCCTTGATGCTTTTACCACGATGTTCGAGGGTATGTTCAGTTTTGGAACTTCCAAGGAATCGCTTACATTCATAAAGGATGACCCAAATGAAAAAATAGTTGAGATATTGGTTTATAATGAGAAGGATGAAAAAATGAATTTTGGCTATAGCAACATGGGTTCAACAAGTACCATAAGTCTAAGGGAGGTTCCTCAGAATACCTGGAGATTGGAAATTTTATTGGAAAATGACAAAGCCGTAAAGCTTATGAAATTCAAACTCAATGATATTTTGTTACCTTAGACACATTTGACAAGTAAACCAAATAAAGAAATGAAAACAGGGCTTTTGTGCATTGCTTTATGTTTTTCGATACAATGTATGATCGCCCAAGATTGTACGCTAAGTATTGGGGGCAAGGACAAGGATATAATCGTACAGGTTTTTCAATTGAACGAAGAACAGATAACCCAACTTGAAACCTGGCAGGCAGAACTGGCGATCAAGAATAAGTTGATAGAGGAGCAGTTACAGTTGCTGTTGGATGAGCATCCCCAAAGTACGCAGGAAGACCTCACGAACTTGGCCAAAAAATATAAGACAAAAGAACAGGAACTGGTCAGAATATCCGTCGGGTACGATAAAAAACTATTGGGTATCTTTAATGAACGCCAATATCAACGTTACATAGAGCTATGTGAGGAAGCCTTACGTAAACCCCTTAAGGTAGTGCGTCCAAGTTCTCCGGAATAATTGTTGAATACTTTTTTCTTTTGGTTGAATACCGTTTGGTGCTAGTTTGTATTTTTGCACAAACTTACTTACTGCTATGTATTCCGTTCTTTTGCGTCCCATACTTTTTTTGTTCGACCCCGAAAAGGTGCATCATTTTTCGTTTTCAGCAATTAAATTTTTTTCCAAAATTGGTTTTTCTGGTTTGTTCAGAGCACTTTATTTGATAGAGGACAAACGATTGGAAAGAGAGGTGTTTGGGTTAAAATTTAAAAATCCGGTAGGTCTCGCTGCCGGTTTTGACAAAAATGCCGTGTTATACAATGAGCTGTCCGATTTCGGATTCGGATTTGTGGAAATAGGTACCCTTACCCCAAAGCCACAAGCTGGTAATCCCAAAAAGCGTTTGTTTAGGTTAAAGGCTGACAAAGCCATCATCAACCGTATGGGATTTAACAATAAAGGTGTTTTTGAAGCGGTAGAGCAGCTCAAAAAAGAGCATAAAGTGTTGATAGGCGGTAATATCGGTAAAAACAAGCTTACCTCTAATACCGATGCCGTTAAAGATTATCTAATTTGTTTTGATGCTCTTTTTCCCCATGTAGATTATTTTGTGGTAAATGTGAGTTCCCCCAATACACCGGGTTTACGAGAGTTGCAAGATAAAGAACCGCTAGCGGCTTTGCTGAAGGAGCTAAAAAGGGAAAACGGGAAATGCTCAAAGCGAAATAATATAAATGAAAAACCTATCCTTTTAAAAATCGCTCCGGATTTAGCCAACGAACAATTATTGGACATCATTGATATCGTAAAAGCCACTAAAATTGATGGGGTCATTGCGACCAATACGACCATTGAACGAAAAAATTTGAAGTCCCATGGTCTCTTATTAGAGGAGGCCGGTGGTTTGAGCGGAAAACCCTTGACCCGAAGAAGTACCGATGTTATCCGTTTTTTGGCTGAAAAAAGCAACAAGGCTTTTCCGATAATAGGTGTTGGTGGAATACACTCCGCAGATGACGCTTTGGAAAAATTGGAGGCTGGTGCGGATTTAATACAACTTTGGACAGGTTTTGTATATGAAGGTCCTGCTTTGGTCAAAAAAATCAATAAGGCACTTTTAAAAGGATTGAGCAAATAAAGTTGGTTGTGAATAATTTCAAAGTTCAAGAAAAGTATCGAGTTTGAAAGTAAAGGTTTACATCAACCATCAACATTTATTTTGTCCAATAATCAATCACCAAAACATCATCTAAATGCGGGGTGAGTACTGTCCCAAACGCCTTATGTTCGGGGTGTGGTAAATACGCTTCTCTATCCGCTTCGTTATTAAAAGTCAAAAAGAAACAATGGGTAAAACCCTTTTCCAACCCTTCGGGACTATTGTTCAAGCCCCATTCGTAGCCTTTGATTTCAGGTATTTTTGAAGGTAATGCGCTAAAGGCATCTTCTACCTTTTTAATTTCGTCATTGGAAGTGCCTTCCTTGAATTTAAATAGGACCACGTGGCGCAATACGGAATCGTTCATGGTTGACAAATCATTTGTTTTGTTATTGGATTTTGAATCGGAACAGGAAATGCCTGCTGATACGGCAAATAGTAAAATAAACGTTGTGGTTACTCTCATACTATGTTTTTTGGAAATATATGAAAATGAAATGTAGTAATTTGTATTTTTCGCTTCTAAACTGTTGTATTGAACTACGAAATTCTGCTCGCATTTGTAATTGCTACGTCAGCTTTGGCCATTTCACCGGGGCCTGATAATATTTACGTATTAACACAAAGCATCGTCAACGGTAAAAAATACGGATTGGCCACAGTTGCCGGACTCATATCGGGCTGTTTGGTACATACCACCTTATTGGCTTTTGGGGTTTCCGCAATTATAAAGGCTAACGCCAAGATATTTTTTATCATTAAAATATTAGGTGCTGTATATCTTCTACATTTGGCGTATAAAATTTATGCGAGCGATGCCTCGCTCGTTTTGGGCAAGGGCGGTGTTCCCCTGAAAAGTACAGCATCACTTTTTAGACAGGGATTCGTTATGAACGTGCTTAATCCGAAGGTGACTATTTTCTTTTTGGCCTTTTTTCCGGGCTTTCTCTTTAGTGACAGCCTATCAACGGTATTTCAATTTTACGTATTGGGTTTTTTGTTCATGTTCGTTTCTGCCATCATATTCAGTGGCATTGCCGTTTTATCGGGAACGGTTTCTGAATTTATTACCAGAAACAATAATCTTGGTATTTTTCTTAAATGGATGCAAATAGTCGTGTTTGTTGGTATTGCCATATATCTGTTTTTATCGGATAAATAGTGGTAATTTTGAAATACTTATTATTCAACAATGCCCGAAAAAGTCAAAGTAATCGAATGTCCACGTGATGCCATGCAAGGCATAAAAACCTTTATTCCCACAAATGAAAAGGTAAGGTACATTCAATCTTTATTGGGTTGCGGTTTTGATACTATCGATTTTGGAAGTTTTGTATCGCCAAAGGCCATTCCGCAAATGACGGATACGGCCGAAGTATTGTCCCAATTGGATCTATCAAATACACAGAGCAAATTATTGGCCATTGTTGCCAATGTGCGCGGGGCAAAGGACGCTGCTAAACATTCGGAAATTCGGTATTTGGGATTTCCCTTTTCCATCTCGGAGAACTTTCAAATGCGAAATACACATAAGACCATTGCACAGTCCGTAGAAACGTTACGGGAAATTTTCAATATCGCCGATGCGGCCGATAAAGAAGTGGTGACCTATATTTCGATGGGTTTCGGCAATCCCTATGGTGACCCTTGGGATGTTGAAATAGTAGGGGAGTGGACGGAGAAATTAGCGGCAATGGGCGCAAAGATTTTGTCATTGTCGGATACTGTGGGAACATCGGACCCGGAAACGATAGATTATCTTTTCTCAAACCTTATTCCCAAATATCCGGAAATTGAGTTTGGCGCACACTTGCATACCATCCCCACCAAATGGCATGAAAAAGTAAATGCCGCCTTCAATGCGGGATGTAGGCGTTTTGATGGTGCAGTACAGGGTTTTGGCGGTTGCCCAATGGCAAAAGACGAACTAACGGGCAATATGCCCACCGAAAAAATGCTTTCCCATTTTACGGCTAAAAAAGCGGATTCAGGTGTGAATTGGATGGTTTTTGAAGCGGCCTACAATAAAGCTTCTGAACTTTTTGGCAAATACCACTAGGTACTACTCCTCACAGATTTCACCCAAATAATCGGCTAAATTCAATTGGAATAAAGTTCCTTCGACCAAATCCTGAATGGCTACCAATTCCTTTACATTCATGGCGAAAGTTACCTGTGGTGCGGGAGAGTCTACAAATAACGCTTTGCATGATTCATTTTGGGCACACTCACTACACATGGGTGAGTTATCCATAGTGTGCTTTATGTTTTTTGAAAATCGTGATAGTTCATTATAGGAAAGTAAGAGCCCAGTATCCCTAAAGACCAACTGTACTTTTTTGATATCTTTTACTGATGTTCTTTTCCATTGAAACGCCATACCAAAAGGGTTATGATAAATGGGGTTTATATTTTTCATGTTTGTTTTTTTATTTTACTGTAACAAAAATTTCAATAACAGTCCATTTTTAATTGTTGCTGTTGTTCAAAATCGCTCAACGGTTTTTTTAATTCGGTATACGTTATGTCATCCAATACTTCCAATACACCATGTTGCATGGCCAAGGAGCCGCAAATAAAAATTGCACCCCCCTCCGATAAGGTTTCGCTTATTATTTTGATATTGTCTTTTAATAGGTCTTGCACATATTTTTTTTGATTTTCCTTTGAATAGGCAATGTTTACAGTAGATACATATTCTTTTGCTCTTGCATTGGAAAGCATATCCGAATATAGCTGCAAGGATTTTTTCGTGCGTAAGCCTAAAAATAAGTGAACAGGTATTTTACCTATATTTTCAAACAACATCCCTAAAAAAGGAGCTATTCCCGTGCCATTGGCAATCAGGACAACAGATTTGGCTTGCCTTGGAAAATGAAAATCCGGATTTTTTTTGATGCGTATATTCATACGGGTTGCAATTGCCAGGTCGCTTAAAAAGGGCGAACATATTCCGAATTTATGTTTTTTTACGCTTAAAAGTATATCGTCTCCTATTTTGGCAATAGAATATAAACGTTCAAAATTATCCTGCTTAGGGGTTATCGCAGCCAAATCTCCAGATTGAAATTGTATATTTTTTTCGGGGCGTAACCGTATTAAAAAGGTATCATCTTTATTTAAGTCGGTTTTTTCTACAACTCTAAAACTGTTTTTTTTAAGCTGTTTTTTCTTTTTTTCGGGAAACTTTATTTTTAACGAAACCGATGTCTTCTCTTCCCACTTTTTGGCCCAATCCAAAAACGACCGTTCGTCTTGATTGTTTATCTTATACAAGGGAATTGTTTGTTCAAAATATGGTGAAGCATCAAGCAGATTTTCCACGGTTACGGCAAACGAACAGTACCTGGGGTATAGCAACGAACCAAAACCTACGACCGAGTACTGTACCTTTTTCGTGGCTTGAACGGTTTTGAAAAGCTGTTCAAATTTTCTGGCATTCGTGGTGGGCTGCCCATCGCCATACGTAGCGGTCAAGACGATAAGATGCTGGGCTTTTTTATAGGTGGAATACGAATTTAATTTACCCAAAAAGACACTTTTTCCTGATTTTACCAAGGCTTGTTTTAAAAGTTTTGCAAATCCAAAAGTGCTGCCTGTTTCAGAACCGACCAAAATAATATGGCTACATTCATCCTTATCGACCCTATCTATTTTTGTATTCTTGGTTCGTCTGCGCCACATGACGATACCCGTATAAATAAAGAATAGGATTGAGACACTGGCCAATAACAAGATTACCGACCATAAAAAAGAACCTTGCCCAGTGTGGAGCAAGGTACTCCATCTACTGGCCAAAACCGTGAATGGATATTGTATTTCACTTAAAACCTCACCCGTATATTGGTGTACGTAAATCTCCCTGTCGCTCAGGGAAACCTCAAAGTAATCTTCAGGTGCTTTGGAAAAGGGAAAATTTACAGATTTTACATCCTTCAATACAATTGTTTTGAAAATGGGCAGTTCAGATGCCTCTATGCTCAGATCAACTTCCGTTTTAGCGTTTTTTAATTCGTGAATGGTCGTGTTTTCGGGCAATAACGAAAATTTCTCTGCGGAAAGGTATACCCCGGTAGCTGCGATAATAATGATAGGCAATAAGAACAGTCGTCCGAATATCACATGGTAACGTAGCTCAAAATACTCTTTTTGCACCTTGGAAAAGAGTTTCATGAGTCCACCTTGTCTTTTTAGTATCAAAAATAATCCGGTAATGGCGATAAGACAGAGCAAGAACGAAACAAGGCCCACAAAAAAACGTCCCAAACCTTTTAAAAAAAGGGATCGGTGTAGATTGGTCGCAAATTGAAAAATTGGAGCTTGTGCTTTTGGGCTTCCTAATTTTTCGGCGGTTTTTGGATGTATGTATATTGTTTCACTTTCTCCGGATTTGGTAATTACCGATGCCGATATGAAATCATTCGCATCAATTTCCAAAGAAAGTACCTCGTCATAGGAGCTGTTCAATGCGACCATGGTTTCCGATAACGATAGTTTCTCGCTACCGGCAATATGATAGGGCTGCACGGCGTTTTGCATTGGCTCAAAGGCCAGAACTATACCTGTAAGCGATGCGATCGTTAAAAAAAGTGCCGAGGCCAAAGCCAATAATAAATGACTGTACCTCCAGATAGAGACGGTCATGTCATAGGTTTTATTGGGGAATCATGCGTACGTAACGTATAAAACCTTTACCTTCTTTCTTGGTCTTCAGGTTTTCCGTGGTCAATTCGAACTCAAGGTCATCCATGTAATATTCTTGGTCTTCTACGGCAGATTCAAATCGTATCTTGTATCCGGCATCTATTTTGTCCACGGGTATTTTTAATACTGTCATACTTCGTTCCCCGCCAGAGACGGTTGCACCGGTAATGGCATCTATGTCGGGCCGTTTTATACCGTAAACATTTTTCCACCACTCCTCAATATCCCTATACCACTCATTGTCATCACCTTGCACATACAAGGTTTCTTCATATTTGTTTTCTGCATTCAACAACGATACTACCACATAGGCTCCCTCACCGGTATAATTGGTCAATTGTATCATACATTTATAGTTTACCGTTTCCTCGGATCGTGTAAAACTTGCCGTGATAATAAATGCTAGGGCTATAATGAATAAAATTCTAAACTTGGGTTTCATTTTTTTAATTTTTTCTACAGTTTTTCACTTACTTTAAAAATTCCAAAGTTACTTGCCGTTCTCTCAATAGTTCATTCTCATTGGCCAGGTCATAAACCGATTCTTCAAATTCTGTTTTTACCGATTTGTCCGCTCCCTGGGAAATCAAATATTTTAAAATAATATCGTTGTTTGAAGTCATCGCTGCCATATGTAATGGAGTAATGCCGTCTTTGTTTTTTTGGTTGATATCTATATCAAAAGCTTCTAATCTTTTTAATAACGAAAGATTATTTTCTTTTACGGCCAAGTGTAGTAAGGTATTTCCGTTTTCTTGTGTTTCGTTCAAAGAGAGTCCCTTATCGGTCAAAAGCTTTAATTTTTGTTCAAAACTTTCGGGCTCGGCGTTTTTGTATGTGTTCAAAAGGTAATGAGCAAGGGTATTGTCTTTTACATCTTTCACATGGATATCCGCTCCCTTTCGGATGATAAAATCAACAACTTCACCAGAATTACGGTTTACGGCCATAACAAGTGCCGTATGCCCACTTTTATTTTGTGCATCAATATCTTCGACATGATCGGACAAAAATTTGACCACCTCTAGGGTATTGCTCTTTGCAGCATTCATAAAAGGAGAGTTCCCAGCTTTATCTTGTTGGTCAACATCTACACCTTTATTTATAAAATACTTAAAAACCTCTAGATCATTGGTTTTGTAGGCAATGGCGTGTAACGGATTTCGGTTTTCAATATCGGAGGTATCGGGGTTGATGCCCAAACTCTCCAAATATTTATAGGTCTCTAAACTGTTTTGGGAATTTCGGGTACCCAGGCTCGCCATATGCAAGGCGTTTTGCCCTTTGTTATTAACTGTTGTGTAGGGCAATCCTTTTTTTACCAATGTTTTCAGCAAGGGTATATGACCTCCTTTTGCAGCATAATGAAAAACCCCGTTCCCATGATCGTCCGTACTTTTAAGGTCCAAACCTTTTGAAACGAAATATGCTATTGTACCGTAGTCTTTGACAAAAGGTGCTACCAACAATAATGCGTTTGCGCCGTCGTGGTTTTTAGCTTTGATATCGGCATTGTTTTCTAATAAAAAATCATATAATTCAGGATTGGTTTGGCCTGTAACAGCGGCAAAATTCATGACAGAATAGCCATGGCTATCTTCAATATTTGCCTTTGCACCTTTGTCGACCAAATATTGCATTATTTCCAAATTGTCACGATAAGCGGCCCAAAAAATATAGGTTCTACCGTCATGGGTCAGTTTATCAACTTCATTGCCCTTTTTGCCCAACAAATATTTTATGGTGGTATTGTCCGCTTTCTCCATAAGCGCATAACAAACGGCATCGAACATTGATTCGTTAAGTGCGGTAACATTATTTCCCGCTTTGATATCTTGTTCAATTTGTGAAATAGATGGATTGGCCTTCCAATACCCACGTTTCAAAAAAACGTTTTCTTGGGCATTGCCCAACGTAAAGGAAAAGAACGTAACGATGCCTAGAATAAACTGTACTGTTTTCATGTTATCAATTTTGAACAAACGATTCGATAACTTCGCTTATTTCTTGTTCTTTGCTTATTTCATCATCAAATAAATGTTTGTACAATACTTTATTGTCAACTTTTTCTTTAAGGGTCAAATCGGTATTTCTTTTAAATACTTCATCCCATTTACTGCGAACGGTAGTCCATTTATCATGGTGTTCTTGCCACCAATCCGAGGCGCCTTTGCACCTTTCGTCCGGCACTTTTACATAGGTATTGTACCCTTTTTCCATGGCTAGGATTACGTCAGCCTGTCCTTCTTTTCTAATGATCTTTGCATTGTCTTGGTCATGTATCCATCCTGCATCACTGGTTTCGTGCCTGTTTCCTCGCAGGGTAACATTGTAATCGCCACGGGTAGTGTATTCTCTTCGTGGTAGGGGAGCTGGTGTCGTATTTTCCCAATAGCTTTTTCCATCTACATGTACCCAAGTGGCACTACCTTCATAGCGTGGGCTATCATCTACTTGATACACTTTTTGTGTCCATTGGCCTTCAACCTCTGTCTTTGGTTTTTTTGTAAACGCCCAGTTATTGTCGCCATCATATAGGTAAAAATCCGTATTCTCGTACAACCAGTCTTGTCGCCAATGTTTTACGATCATAGGTTTTGCAGGGTTGCCTACCTGAAGAATGTGTTGTATTACGATTTTGTCATTGGTATCGGTAACCAATTGCGCCCATTCCAAACCTTTGTCCACTTTTGTTTTTGAAGGTTTGTACAATGAGTCTTTACTATAGTTAAAAGTCTCGGCAAAATTAAAGGTGACCTCGTAACAACCGCACATGTTTTTTATGGATTGTATGTCCTGTTGTTTTTTGTTCTTTTTTGATTGAGCCGACAGCGAAAAGGATAAAAGTATTACTGTTACAAAAGCGATTTTTTTCATGGTTGAATAGTTAAAAGTTGACAAATAATATTCTTTCACAAAAATATAAATTTTATTTAGATTGATTAAAAATAAGATATATATTTGTCAAAAAATTATTAGGAATGAATCTAAATAGGTTGTTAGCCTTTGTTTTTATTAGTGTTTCTGGAGCTTCTCTTTATGCACAAGAAAAACCGCTTGCAAACGATTCTATTTTAGTTCAGGACTTAGAAGAGGTAATTGTGACCGCAACACGTACGGTCAGGCAGCTTTCCTCGGTGCCTTTGCCCGTTACTCTGATTTCCAAAAAGCAGTTAAAGAAAACAGGGGTTATCCGGTTAGATGAAATCTTAAACGAGCAAACTGGTATTATCACCGTTGCGGACGAAAGTGGCTTTAACGGAATTCAAGTTCAGGGAATTGCATCCGATTATGTCATGATTTTGATAGATGGTGTTCCCTTGGTGGGCCGTTCTGCCGGAAATTTTGATTTGAGCAGGCTTACCGTCGGTAACATTCAACAAATTGAGATTGTCAAAGGACCGTCCTCAAGTCTATATGGTTCAGAGGCGTTGGGCGGAGTAGTCAATATCATTACCGAAACCCCCAAAGATAGTACGTTGCACGGGAACGTATCCCATAGAATCGCCTCGTTCAACACGCACGATTCCAACATAAATATCAAACAAAAATTTAAAAAACTGGGATATTCCCTGTTTGCGAATAGTCTATTTAGTGATGGTTATGACCTAGTACCTGAAAACCCTGGGCAAACTGTTGAGCCGTTCAATAACTATACGCTTAACGGAAGAATTTTTTATGATTTTACAAAAAATCTACGGTTGTTTACTTCTGGTAGGTATTACAAACAGGAACAAGAGTCCAGTCTTTTTTTGGGCGATGAATTGCTAGAGGGTGATAGTAATTTGTCCGAAGCTAACTTGCATTTGAGATTAAACCATGGGGCCAATGCCAAATTAGATTTTGAATATGAGTTTTATTATACCAATTACATCGCAAACGAGTTTTTACAAAGCCCCATAACACAAGATACTTTTAGTGAGAGTGACTTTAACCAAAATCTTTTTAGGCCAGAGGTACGTGCCATGTACGCTATAAAGCCAAACAATACTGTAACGTTAGGTGTTGGGTACAATCACGAAAATTTGGATCGTACCTTTTTTGATGAGAGGGTAACTTTTGATTCACAGTATGTTTATGCCCAATACGATTTTTATCCTTTGGAAAAAATAAATATGATCTTGGGGGCTAGGTTCGATAATCATAGTGAATACCAATCCCAATTTAGCCCCAAGGCATCTTTGAATTATGCATTCAACGATAACATTTCCCTTAAGGGTTCAATTGGTTATGGCTTTAAGGCACCCGACTTTAGACAGCTATATTTTGATTTCACGAATTCGGCCGTAGGATATACCGTTTTGGGATATAATGTCGCCGTTGCCAAGGTTCAGGAATTGGAAGAACAGGGTCAATTGATCGATATTCTTTTTGATTTGGACGATTTGGCCGAACCTCTGCAAGCCGAAAGTTCGGTAGGATACAATTTGGGTGCTGCTTACCAAAACGGAAAGCTCAGATTGGGTCTAAACTATTTTAGAAACGATTTTCAAAATCTTATCGATACAAGAGCGATAGCTAGGAGGACGAATGGTCAAAACGTTTTCAGTTACGTGAATTTTGATAGGATTTACACCACAGGTCTAGAACTTGATATCAATTACAAAGTATCCAATACATTGACCTTGGCCGGTGGGTATCAATTACTCTACGCCAAGGATAAAGAAAAAAAGGTGGCTTTGGAACGGGGCGAGGTATTTGCCCGTGACCCTGCATCACTGCAAACCGTAGCACTTGATAATACCGATTATTTTGGGCTCGTCAACCGTTCCAGGCACACCGCCAATTTTAAGATGTTCTATGAAGTGCCACGATGGAATTTTAATGCCAATCTACGTATCAACTATCGAAGCAAATATGGTCTTTTTGACAGTAATGGTAATGGTATCATAGATGATTTTGACACATCTTTCGTTGATGGCTTCGCACTTACCAATATTGCCTTGAACAAGACATTTGCCGGTAAGTATACCTTACAGTTAGGAGCCAACAACCTATTTGATTACAGGGACGAAGAAAATATACCCGGTCTCGCCGGAATACAATTATTTACAAAAGTTAATATCCAATTTTAAAAACAAGTATTATGCAATCTACATTTAAATTCTTTACATTTTTAGTACTACCCCTACTATTTATCGCCTGTGATAGTGATGACGATGAACCACAGTTGGAGGCCGTAGAAAGTAAGACGGCTACGAATATACCGGCACCGCAGACCGGAGGTTTTGGTCAGGGCGAAATAGGAGGGTCTTTTACGAAATTCAGTTTTGAAACGGGTGCCATTACCACTAATGAAACGGAATGGGATATTGCCTTTAGGGGCTTGACAATTGCCGTTAACGGGGGAGTCGCAACCGGAACGAATGATGAGCCCGAGAGAAATGGAGATGCTGGCGCAGCTATTGCAACGGGTACTTTTGCCAGTGTTACCGATGCTGCCTCGTACACTTTTCTACAGGATTCAGCCAATGGTTTTGCCATTCCTACGGGGAGCGATAATGGTTGGTATAATTATAACCAGCCAACCAATGTAGTGACCCCTATTCCAGGCAAGGTACTCGTAATAAAAACCCATGATGGTAAATATGCAAAAGTTGAAATTTTAAGTTATTATAAAGATGCGCCATCGGAAATAACCTCGGAAATCGCGAACAGGGATTTTAGATTTTACACCTTCAATTACGTCTATAACCCTAATGAAGGCGAGACTTCATTACAATAGATCGTTTAAAATTAGTTTGAGTTAGTTTAGTTGAGAAGCCGGGCATACCTTCGGGTTGTCCGGTTTTGTTCAGTAGATAACCACAAGAATACTATAAAAACCGAAAAAATGAAAAATTTTAGTGTAGCGATAATGGCCCTGTTATTCAGTATCGTTGCCCTTGGGCAAACCACGATAGAAGGAACTATATCTGACGGCGAGAACATACCGCTTTTGGGTGCAACGATCATGCTGAACAATACACGCGGCACCACCAGTGATATGGATGGAAAGTACAGTTTTGCCAATGTGGAATCGGGTCAGTATTCATTGACCGTTTCGTACATAGGATACAAATCAGAAACGAAATCTGTTGAGGTTTCCGGGCAAGCGAACCTAAGTGTTGATTTTACCCTTGTACCAGCAACAGAGCAATTGCAACCTGTTGAGATAATCGGGCGTAGGGAAACCGGATATAAAAATACGGTTTCGTATGCCGCGACCAAATCGGCCGCTCCCGTTAAGGAAGTGCCAACTACCATCAATTTTGTAACCAAAGAGCTTGCGTTGGATCAGGCTGCTTTTACATTGAACGATGTTATAAAAAATATTAGCGGAGTAAACCAGTTCAGTTTTTATAATGATATCACTATTAGGGGGTTTCGTGTAGCGGGCCAGCGTAACTCGGGCAATTTGGTAAACGGTATGCGCGCCTTTACGAGTTTTTGGAAACCACAGCTGATTCCACATATTGAACGGGTAGAAGTTATTAAAGGACCGGCTTCGGCCCTGTTTGGCAATGCATCTCCCGGCGGAACAATCAATAGGGTCACCAAAAAACCGCTACCTGAAGCAAGACAATCTATTACCGCATCGGTAGGTAGTTTCAATACTTTTCGAACCTTAGCGGATTTTACGGGCCCCATGACAAAAGATAACAAGCTCTTGTACAGATTGAATTTGGGTTATGAAAATACCGATGGTTTTAGGGATCTTCAGTTGGCTAGAAATTTGGTTGTGGCACCTTCTTTTTCATTTTTGCCAACGAACAACACACGGCTCAACTTTGACATTGTTTATCAAGACTCCCAAGGTCGCTTAGACCGGGGGCAGGCCGTTTTTGGAAACGGTGACCTTTTTTCCACACCTATCACCAAATCATTGAGTGCGGCCAATGACTTTTTGGACGAGATAAGTCTGACCGCGACTGTTTCCTTACAGCATAATTTTATCGATAATATTACATTCAACAGTATTTTTATGCGTTCGTCCTATGACGAAGATTTATTGGAACATCGCACATCCAATAGGTTCGCTGCTCTAGGCGATGGCAGCTTTGATGAAGAAAAAGTAGCTATGCGTGTATTCATACGAAAAAGGGGCTGGGACAATAACAACTTTAACAACTACTTTAATTTCGATTTTGATTTAGGACGTGTAAAAAACAAGCTTTTGGTTGGTTATGACTATTTTCAACAGGAATTACAACCTGGCGGATCACAGCTCGAAGCACGTAGTTATCTTCTGCAAAATGGCACTGCAACGAATGTATTTGATCCCGATAATGCGGCAAATTATGTTTTGGATGGTGACGGAAACCCTGTGACCAATGTTGGTCATTTTGATTTGGTGTCCTCAACGGCAAACGGCCTACGGGATATGAGCAATTATGTATACAGGACAAGGACCTTTAATCAATTTTTGCAAAGATCGCATGGGGTATACCTGCAAAATCAAGCTGAAATAGGTGACTTTAAAGTATTGGTCGGTTTGCGGCAAGAATATTTTACCGATTTTACCGACTACAACAGCGAAGATGAGGAAAAGGTGGAACAACAAGCCTTTTTGCCAAGAATAGGTTTGGTGTACACTATGAACGATAATATTAATCTTTACGGTACATGGGTACAGGGCTTTCAACCGCAAAGTGCCGCCGATATAATAAATCCCGATGCCGGTGGTCCTTTCGATCCTTTGGAAAGCGAGCTTTTTGAGTTTGGGGCCAAATCAGATTGGTTTAATGGGCGCCTAAATGCATCGCTATCATTATATCTGTTGACGCAAAAGGGAGAGCTTTACAATGCAGATGATCCAAATAATCCAGAGCGTTTGGTACAGATCGGCGAGGAAGAAGCGAAAGGCTTTGAGCTTGATATTTCCGGAAACATTACGCAAAACTGGAGCCTTGTGGCCGGTTATGCCTTTAATGATGCAAAGTTTACCGAAAGCGACGACCCTGCCGAAATTGGAAGGCAAAAGCCAAATGCACCTAGGCATATGGGAAATATCTGGAGCAAGTATATTTTAGGCGAAGGTCGATACAAAGGGGTTGGCTTTGGGGTTGGTTACAATTTTGTTTCTGAACGGTTTGGGTCTATCGTCAGCAGCGGGGCAGAACCTACAGAATTTCCCATGTACGGGCTGTTTGATGCCGCCCTGTATTACAATTTGAACAAGGTTCAGATTCAATTGAACATCAATAATATTTTCAATAAGACACATTGGGTAGGCGGTTACGATTTTATAAGGGCATTTCCCGGTGCACCGAGAAATGTGATGACCACAGTGTCCTACACTTTCTAAGGAATGAAGCTAAAAAAGAAAACATTCTTTCAAATTCATAGTTGGATAGGTATCCGATTGAGCATTCTGTTTTTTATAGTTTGCTTTTCGGGTACCTTAGCTACATTAAGCCATGAGATGGACTGGTTGTTTATACCATCCATTCGGGCTACACCTCAAAGTGAACTTGCCCCACGAAACTTGATGGTATCAAATTTTAGAGATGCCTACCCCAAGGGTGAGATCACATTTTGGCTACGTACCGATGAGCCGTATTTGTGTGATATCATCTATAAGATGGAGGATGGGCAACGAAGCTATGTTTTTGCAAATCCGTACACGGGAAAAATACAGGGGGAGGCACAGATTACGTTTCAACGTTTTTTTAGGGATTTACATTATTTTTTGTTCGTTCCATTTCAGATTGGGCATTTTACGGTATTGATTTTTGGTTTTCTGTTATTGATATCACTCGTAACGGCACTAGTTTTTTACAAAAAATGGTGGCGAAAGCTTTTTGAATTACAAACGGGAAAAGGAAATCTGGTTTTATTTCGAAGTCTTCATCGTTTGATCGGCCTTTGGTCGGTACCTTTTACCCTTCTGTTTTCTATTACGGGCATTTGGTATTTTTTGGAAAGGGCCAATGTAGGCGATATCGGGAAAACAACAAATCCCAAACCCCCGGTGATACATGGCTTTGAAGCTGATAAAGCTGGCATTGATGCCAATAATCTGGATTACGACCGCGCCGTAAGGGTTGCGAAAAAACAAATACCAAATCTGGTTGTCGGTGACATTTCTCCAAAAAGCGGAAAGTCGGGCAGCATCTATTTATCGGGAAAAAGTAATGTGCCTCTAGTGCGCCAAAGGGCCAACCGTGTGTACTTGAATCCCAATACATATAAAGTGATAAAGACTCAAAAGGCCACCGAAATCGGAACGGTTATGTTCCTAAACGATATTGCAGACCCATTGCATTTTGGGTATTGGGGCGGTTTGACTACCAAGATTATCTGGTTTGTTTTTGGTTTGGCAATCTCGTTACTGGTATTGTCTGGCATTTGGATAACACTAAAGCGCAAGGCATTAAAGAGAAAAAAAAGCAAAAAGAAAATAATGGGTGTTTGGCGTTATGTGAACTGGGGCTTTTTTGCAATTATGCTTTTATTCATGTACTACATATTGATCGATAGGTATAAAGCGTCAATCACGGCAATGGTGATTATAAGTATAGGATGGTTTCTGTTTCTGGCAGCGGCATATTATATTTTTATATATAGATTGAATAAAGTAGTCCAAAAAATCACCTGATTCGAAAAAAAGGAAACCCAATAAAATGTAGTATGCAATTGATTTACAAAAATGACTACGGTGCGGTGTATCGTATTTTCAATAGCCCTAATCCAGATTGTGAAATGCAATTGGTTGTAGACACTGTTGGCCTATTTATGTCAAGAGCAGATCTAGAACATCTTTTGGTTATAGTTCGCAAATCATACGAGCCCTGTTCATGTGTGGAATGTGATGGCAATCCTTGTGAAAAAATCTGGAGTACAAACCCACTTATCGATATTTGTTTGAAGGTAGATAGGTCCATTTTGACAATGATAGAAGATTTGATAAAGGGCACCCAGTTTATGATAAATATTGATACTACTTTAGAAAAATATCGTCTTAGACCTGAAGATTGATATCAAAATCAAACACACTTACTTTTTTTTTATGCCCGGCTAAAAGTTTGGTTTCCCAATTTTATTCAGCAATTTTATAAGTTTCTGAATTACAAAACTTTACGATTTTTCTTAATATTAAATTTACAATTGTTGATAACAGTGTGGAAAAACTTCACGATCAACAAATAAAATAAAGGCAATAAAATTTGACCTTTATACCTCGCTTTATTTAGAAAAATTTTAACGTCAAAATATTATGGAAATAACTCATGTCGTCAAAAGGGACTTCACGACCAAACCCTTTCAATTGGAAAAAATCACTAATGCCGTTTTAAAGGCGATGACCGCTATAGAACATGGTGGTTTACTTGACGCTGAGCATATATCCAAAAGCGTATATTCGGAGCTTTTAGAACGTAAAGGTTTAGATGAAAACTATAAGCCTACCGTTGAACAAGTACAGGATTTGGTCGAGAAAAAGCTTATGGAAGGCGGCTTTTTTGATGTGGCCAAGGCATACATAATTTATCGAAACGAACAGGCACAAAAGCGCAAAAGCAACATTTTTGAAAAGCGTATAAATTTGAAGCCCTACGAATACCCGGCGTTATATGAGTATGTTCCGGCCATACGACACTCGTATTGGATACATACGGAATTTAATTTCACTAGCGACATACAAGATTTTAAGACTCGGTTGTCTACCACCGAACGAAGTGCCATCAAAAACACTATGCTGGCCATTTCCCAAATTGAGGTCGCCGTTAAATCTTTTTGGGGGGATATCTATCACAAGATGCCAAAACCGGAAATTGGGTCGGTAGGGGCTACATTTGCGGAAAGTGAAGTACGCCATGCAGATGCCTATTCGCATCTATTGGAAATTTTGGGACTCAACGAGGAATTCAATACCCTAAAGAAAAAGCCAGTAATCATGAAAAGGGTGCAGTACTTGGAAACTGCCCTCAAAAACGCTAAAAGTGACGATAACAAAGAGTACGCAGAGTCTATCTTGTTGTTTTCGTTATTTATTGAGCATGTTTCCCTTTTTTCCCAATTTTTGATAATAATGGCCTTCAACAAGCACAAAAATATGTTGAAGGGAATTTCCAATGTGGTAGAGGCCACCTCCAAAGAAGAGCAGATTCACGGGGATTTTGGCATCGATATCATTAAAATCATCAAAGAGGAGAATCCCGATTGGTTCAATGCGGATTATCATAACATGATACAGGATATGTGCCGGGAAGCCTTTACAGCTGAAAGTAAAATAATAGACTGGATTTTTGAGGAAGGAGAGCTCGATTTTCTGCCGAAAGCCCTGGTCAACGAGTTTATTAAGAATAGGTTCAACAGTTCATTGGAGAGCATAGGCATTGATGCGATTTTTGAAGTTGATGAATCCTTGTTGGCACAGACCGAATGGTTTGATGATGAAATCATCGGCACCAAACATGGCGATTTCTTCGTAAAACGCTCCATCAATTATAGTAAAAGAACACAAAGTATAACCAGCGACGACCTTTTTTAAATGAACGATTCAAAATCAACACAAGACACACAGGGAAAAATTGAAAAAGCTACCGGTAACGATACCGATCAATTGCTTCAGGCCCGAAAAGAAACCCTAAAAAAAATCGGTGAAAAACCCCAAAGCGGTTTTGAATGGCTTACCGAGCACAGCCGAAACTTTTTGGCTTCGGGCTATTTGACCGAAGGGGTAACACCGGAGGTACGTATACGTGAAATCGCGGATAGGGCGGAAGAACTATTGGGTATGCCCGGTTTTTCGGATAAATTTTATGGCTACATGTCCGAAGGTTTTTATTCTTTGGCATCACCGGTGTGGTCAAATTTTGGAAAGAAAAGAGGCCTGCCAATCAGTTGTTTTGGCTCCCATATTGACGATGATATGGGTAATATACTGTACACCCAATCTGAAGTGGGCATGATGTCCAAACTCGGTGGTGGTACCTCGGGATATTTTGGGAAAATTAGACATCGTGGAGCCGAAGTTAAAAATAATGGCCAGGCATCTGGTGCGGTGCATATTATGCAACTTTTTGAATCAATGGTGGATGTTGTGAGTCAAGGTTCCGTAAGGCGCGGTCGCTTTTCGCCATATCTACCTGTTGAGCATCCGGACATTATGGAGTTCTTGGAAATCGGCACCGAGGGGAATCCTATCCAAGAATTAACACATGGGGTTACCGTTACCGACCAGTGGATGCAAGAAATGATTGAAGGCGATGTGGAAAAACGGTCTATTTGGGCCAAAGTACTGCAGCGTAGGGGAGAAATGGGCTACCCATATATTTTCTTTAAAGATCATGCCAATAACGGCGCGGCCGATGTGTACCGGGACAAACAATTGCCCATATATGCCAGCAACCTTTGTACTGAAATTATGTTGCCATCCAATGACGATTGGTCTTTTGTCTGTGTATTGTCTTCTGTAAATGTTTTGCATTATGATAAATGGAAGGATACCGATGCCGTGGAAACCATGGTATATTTCTTGGACGCTGTGATCACCGAGTTCATCGAAAAGTTGGAAGCGTATCGAGATTCGTCCAATCGGGACGATAGGCAGACCTTTTTATTTATGGAGCGTGCCTATAATTTCGCAAAGGATAATCGTGCTTTGGGGCTTGGTGTTCTGGGTTGGCATTCTTTGCTACAATCCAAAATGCTTCCGTTCAATAGTCAAGAGGCCTATGACCTGAACAATGAAATTTTTAGGAGTATCAAGACAAAATCATATTCGGCATCAGAAGCGTTGGCCCAAAAATTTGGCGAGCCTACTGTTTTAAAAGGGTATGGCAGGCGTAACGCAACATTAAATGCCATTGCCCCAACAACATCGTCTGCTTTTATACTTGGTCAGGTGTCACAGGGCATAGAGCCTATTTGGTCCAATACCTATGTAAAGGATATTGCCAAGGTAAAGACTACAATAAGAAACCCCTTTTTGGCCAATTTGTTGGAAGAAAAAGGAAAAAATACCTCAGAGATCTGGAAAAGCATTCGCGATTACGACGGTTCCGTACAGCACTTGGATTTTTTGACCGAAAACGAAAAGGATGTGTTCAAAACCTATTCGGAAATAGACCAAATGGATATTATTTATCAAGCGGCGAACAGGCAGAACCATATCGATCAGGGACAATCCGTTAATATTATCGTTCATCCAGATATGCCTGTCAAAGAAATCAACAAGATTCATGTAACCGCTTGGAAATTAGGTTTAAAATCGCTGTATTACCAACATAGTATGAACGCCGCACAAAAGTTCAAGCAAAAGAAAGAATGTGCAAGTTGTGAGGCCTAAAAAGTGTACGTTCATTATTTTTGGCACCTTAATTTTAAACTAATCTAAATATAAATAACTGTAAATCAGTTATTTATATTGTTTCTAACAGTCTCTATTATTAATTTTACGAAAATAAATTAAAAAAAAGATTGTTATGTCGATACGATTAGGAAACAGCTGTATAAATTGTGAAAATTTGGTTGAAGGCAATGTATGTAAGGTACATGCGGTCACTGTTGGTAATAGTTATACTTGTGATAGCTTTGAGATGAAAGCCGCCTTAAAAGATGAGCAAAACTGTATCAGTTGCATACGTTATGAGACAAGTGACTGTGCGAATCCTCAAAAAGCCGCACCAGGAATGTCCTGTAACCATTGGGCACCGCAAAAAGCTTCAGCTTAAAAAAACAATACAAACACTTATTAAAAACGGCTATAATAGCCGTTTTTTTTGCTTCATATTTAAGATTATTCCTCTTACACTATTAATATCTACTCGATATAAACTAATCTTCAAATTATTTAGATTTATTACAAATAAGCTTGTCAGTTGTAAAATCATGTTTTAGATTTGTACATCAATTTAAAATAAATCTAAATAAACATAATCTTTACCTAATGAAAAAAATTGTTTTTGCCTTAGCGACAATCAGCGGACTTGTATTTACCTCTTGTAGTTCAGATGACGATGGTGTTGAACCTACTTGTACCGATGGGGTGCAAAACGGTGATGAAACTGGCATTGATTGTGGCGGTAGTTGTGCACCGTGCGAAACAGCGATTGAAAATCCGGCTACATATTCATTTGCGAGAAATGGTGAAAGTACCGTGAATTTTGGTGGACAGACCACACGAATCAAAATGGGAGAGGAATTGATTTCCAAATTAAAAGATGAGACAACTACTGAGACCGTTTTGGATGCCATGTTCGCCCATGTAGAAGGTGAGAATAATTTTTCCGATGCCGATTTGAATGCTTCTGACAAGAACTTGCGTAGCAAAACAGCAGCTTCGGCAGATTACTTCTCATCCAACGCTACTGATCAAGCAATGATCAGAGCTGATTTTGAAAGTTGGATAAAGGGTCAGGTTGATGAGGTATTTCCCAGTTGGGGTACAACCGCCACGGCGGGTAATGCAGGCCAAATACCTGACGCTACTTCTACGAGGTATATCAATGCAAAAGGCTTGGAGTACAATCAATTGTTCAACAAAGGAATGATAGGGGCCTTGATGATAGATCAAGCTTTGAATAATTATCTGAGTCCGACTATCTTGGATGAAGGGGATAACAGGGCAAATAACGATGCTGGAACACCAGCAGAAGGTAAAACATATACAACTATGGAGCATAAATGGGACGAGGCATACGGTTATGTGTACGGATTAAACGCCGATTCTGCCGACCCTAATGCCGATTTAGGTGCAGATAGTTTTCTGAATAAGTACATAGGTAGGGTAGAAGGTGATTCGGATTTTGTAGGTATTGCAGATGAAATATACCAAGCTTTTAAATTGGGAAGAGCTGCTATTGTTGCCGGTAATTATACCGTTCGCGATGAGCAGGCGGCGATTATCAAACAAAAAATTTCCGAGGTAGTGGGTATACGTGCAGTATATTATCTACAACAAGGCAAAAATGCCATCGCTCAAGGCCCGGCTTCTTTTGGTACTGCGTTTCACGATTTGTCGGAAGGGTATGGGTTTATCTACAGTCTTCAATTTACCAGAAAGCCAAATAGTAACGAACCCTATTTTACAAAAGTTGAAGTAGATAACTTTTTGACCGACTTATTGGATGATGGACCCAATGGTCTTTGGGATGTAGAAACTACTACCCTAGAGGCAATGGCTGCGGCCATTGCCGAAAGATTTGATTTTACATTGGCACAGGCATCCGAATAGTTTTGGATTATTTTATAATGTTGATAAAAAAGTAACCTATTCCTATCGCTGAATAGGTTGCTTTTTTTACTTTTGTTTACTTAGAATAAATTAAAATAAGCTATGAAAAAGATTTTATCAATTCTATGTTTTGCATCCCTTCTCTGGGCTTGTACCTCTGATAGCTCAGACGGCTCAGGGTCAGATGACGATAATCCTGCACCTGTTAGTTTTCAGAGAGGGCCAATGTTAGTGAATTGGGCCGATAATATTATTATTCCTTCCTACGAAGCTTTCGCTATTGATATGGCAAATTTGAACGCTAGTTTTGACACTTTCAAAGCGGATGCAAGTACTGTTAATCTTACGGCTTTTAGGGCATCATGGTTAACCGCTTACAAGACTTGGCAAAAAGTATCTTTATTTGAGATTGGTCCTGCCGAAAACGTAGGGTTTCGTTTGAACATGAATATCTATCCCACGGATGCGGATAAGATAGAAAGCCATATCGCAAGTGGTACATATGACCTTTCCCTATCATCAAATAGGGATGCCAAGGGTTTTCCTGCATTGGATTATTTGATCAACGGTCTAGGTGAAACCGACGATGCTATTGTTTCTAAGTACAACACTACGGGTAAAGATGCTTTGCTAGCTTATACCGAAGCTGTTCTGGGTGATATGACAGCTTTATCATCCGACGTGCTTTCCCAATGGAAAAGCTCTTACAGGGATACTTTCGTTGCCAATGACGGATCATCGGCCACATCTTCAGTAGACCGCTTTGTGAACGATTATATTTTTTATTATGAGAAATTTTTAAGAGCTGGTAAAATGGGTATACCGCTTGGAGTTTTTTCGGGAAGTGCACTTCCCGAAAAGGTTGAGGGTTACTACAAGGCCGACGTATCAAATGAATTGTTTTTGGAAGGTTTAGCCGCTGTACAGGACTTTTTTAACGGAAAACATTTTGGAAAGTCGGAAATTGGCGAAAGTTTGGCTTCTTACCTTGATGATTTAAATACGGTCAAGGACGGCGAGGATTTAAACCAATTGATAAACGACCAGTTCAATTCGGCACGCACTATGGTGGCCGATCTTTCTCCCTTTAGGACGGAAATTGAAAATAATACACCGCCTACTAACATGTTTATGGCCTATGACGAAGTTCAACGTGCAGTACCGCTCTTGAAAGTTGATATGGTTTCCGCTATGAGCATTAGTATCGACTTTGTTGATGCCGACGGCGATTAGGTAAATGGCTTCAATTATCAATAAACTCATAAAAGCCCCAGTAGAGGCCGCCCCTTTGGCGGTCTTTCGCATTTTATTTGGCTTGATGATGTTTATGGGTATCGTTCGGTTTTGGAGCTATGGCTGGATCGAGAAGTTATACCTTGAACCCAAATTTCATTTTTCGTTTTATGGTTTTGAATGGGTAAAACCTATTGGAGGTTATACCTATATAATTTTTTTGGTTTGTGGTCTATCGGCCTTGCTGATATCCATAGGATATAAATACAGAATTGCCATCATCATATTTTTCCTGAGTTTCACTTATATAGAGCTTATGGATAAAACCACGTATTTAAATCATTATTATTTTATCAGTATCCTGAGTTTTTTGATGGTTTTTCTTCCGGCAAATGCATATTTCTCCGTAGATGCCATGAAAAATCCCCAAAAAGCTTTCCAATATATTCCTGCTTGGTCCATCAACAGTATAAAATTGATATTAGGTATTGTATATTTCTACGCAGGTTTGGCCAAACTGAATTCCGATTGGTTGCTCAAGGCCATGCCTTTAAAGATTTGGTTACCTTCAAAATTTGATATTCCCTTTTTAGGTAATATGCTAAGTCTTGAATGGGTACAATACGCATTTAGCTGGTTGGGTGCTGGGTATGATCTTGCCATTCCGTTTTTGCTTTTGTATAAAAAAACAAGGTCTTATGCCTTTGTTTTGGTCGTTGTATTTCATGTGTTGACGCGTGTGCTTTTCCCGATAGGCATGTTTCCGTATATCATGATAATTTCTACATTGATTTTTTTTGATGCAACACTTCATAAAAACATCATTAAAGTACTGTGTAGAGTACTGAAAATAGCTGATAATAAGCTTGAAAATGGAAAAAGCTTGGTTTTTGATAGCAACCTTATTTCCCATTTGAAAATGATGGTTGTAGGTTTGTTTTTTGCATTTCAATTGGTATTTCCCTTTCGGTATTTGGCATATCCCGGTGAGCTGTTTTGGACAGAGGAAGGGTATCGGTTTTCATGGCGGGTCATGCTTATGGAAAAATCCGGATATGCACAGTTTAAGATAGTCGATGGGGAAACCGGTATCTGGTTTTATGTGGACAATGCTGATTTTTTGACCCCTTTTCAAGAAAAACAGATGGCTTTTCAACCCGATTTCATTTTGGAGTATGCCCATTACCTCAAAGAACACTTTGAGAAAGATGGGCATAAACATATTCAGGTATTTGTTGACAGCCGGGTAGCGTTGAATGGCAGGTTAAGCACCACCTTTGTAAATCCCAATATTGATTTGACCCAAGAAAAGGAATCATTTGCACATAAAAATTGGATAACACCATTTAAAGATGAAATTAAAGGAATTTAGTTGTAGCTTACTTTTACTTTTAACCTTTTCCGCATGGGGTCAAATGGCCATTACCGGTAAGGTAAGCAATGAAGAAGGTAAACCTGTTGCCGATACCGAAGTATACTTAAAAGAGTTGCAACGTTTGGAAACCACAGATACCGAAGGTATCTTTCGCTTCTCGAACGTTCCTGGGGGTAAATATACCTTGATCGTCTTCGCTTATGAATATGAGGTGTTTGATAAAGAATTAACTTTTGATACGGCCATGAACGTCGAGATACAGTTAAAAAAAATTCAGGCCCAAGCACTTTCCGAAGTCGTATTAACTCAAAAAAAGGAAAAGGTTTTTGCCTTAAAACATTTAAAAAAGGTAGAAGGTACAGCTATATACGCAGGAAAAAAAAGCGAGGTAGTACTTTTGGATGGTATTACCGGAAATTTGGCTGCAAACAATCCGAGACAGATTTACAGTCAAGTCGTTGGCCTAAACATTTATGATAACGGCGATGCAGGATTACAACTGAATATAGGGGGTAGGGGGTTGGACCCCAACCGAACGGCCAATTTCAATACTCGTCAAAACGGATATGATATCAGTGCCGATGTTTTGGGGTACCCCGAGAGTTATTATACACCACCGGCAGAGGCTTTGGAAGAAATACAAATAGTGCGTGGTGCCGCATCCTTACAGTACGGCACCCAATTTGGTGGATTGGTGAATTTTAAGTTCAAAAAACCAAATCCGAACAAAAAGATAGAACTGGTCACACGCCAAACCTTGGGTTCTTATAATTTGTTTACCAGTTTTAACAGTTTAAGCGGTACGGTGGGCAAACTAAGTTACTATACCTACTTTAATTACAAAGAAGGTAATGGTTTTAGACCTAACAGCAATTACAATAGCAGAAACTATTTTGGCCATGCAGGCTATCAATTTTCGGATAGGACGAAGCTCACATTAGAGACTACTTTTCTTAATTATTTGGCCAAACAACCGGGAGGTTTGACCGATGCCCAATTTTTACAGGACCCAACCTTTAGCAACAGGGAACGTAACTGGTTTGCGGTGGATTGGAAATTATATTCGCTGCGCCTAGACCATAAATTTACGTCAAAGACCGATTTTAGT
This sequence comes from Costertonia aggregata, assembly GCF_013402795.1. Lineage (GTDB taxonomy): Bacteria > Bacteroidota > Bacteroidia > Flavobacteriales > Flavobacteriaceae > Costertonia > Costertonia aggregata. The sequence continues at coordinate 2,910,638 of NZ_CP058595.1, forward strand.
TTACAGTTATTTGGTTTGGATGCATCTAGAAAAGCCTTGGGTTTTAGGACCAATAGGGTTTCCCAACCGGATGATTTGGAAGAACCTAGGGAGCTTTTGGTAGATAATTTCCAAAATTGGGGCGCAGAGGCCAGAGTGTTGACACGTTATAAGCTTGGGGACAAAGAATCAGCTTTGTTATTGGGAACAAAGTTTTACAAGACTAGCAATAATCAAAGGCAAGGGCCTGGGACTACGGCCACTAATGCCGATTTCAATTTCGTGGAAGATACCTTCCCAAATTATGAGCGGCAGTCCCAATTTGACTTTCCAAACTTGAATGTCGCATTTTTTGGGGAGAACATTTTTAACCTTACCCCAAAGCTTACACTGACCCCAGGGTTTCGATTGGAGCATATAAAAACAGAGAGCGAAGGTACTTTTAGAAATATTGTTTTGGATTTGGCGGGAAATCCTCTTTTGAATGAAGAAATAGAAGATGACAGGGTTTTTGATAGGACTTTTGTCTTACTGGGCCTTGGGGCCACATATAAGGTTTCAACAAGTGTAGAACTGTATGGCAATTTTTCCCAGAATTACAGGTCGGTAACGTTTAATGATATCAGGGTGGTAAACCCTTCATTTCAAGTGGATCAAAATATAACAGATGAAGATGGTTTTACGGCAGATATCGGGGCAAGGGGAAGATATAAGGACATTTTGTCCTATGATATCAGTGCTTTTGGACTATTGTATGACAATAGGTTGGGCGAGATTTTAAAACCGGCGACACGGACCGATGCCAATGGAAACGAAATTGAAACTGGAGGAATCGTTCGTTTTAGGGGCAACATAGGTACCGCTTTTATGTATGGGTTGGAGGGTTTTGCCAATTGGAGCCTAAAAGAGACATTTTTTTCGGGAGTTGAAAATTTGAAAATCAATTATTTTGTAAACTTGGCCTTAACCGAATCCGAATATTTAGAGTCAGAAGAAAATAACGTTGAAGGGAACAAAGTGGAGTTCATCCCTAGCATTAATTTAAAAACCGGTTTCAACTTTGGGTATGATAATCTTTTGGGAAGCCTACAATATACCTATTTGTCAAGTCAATTTACCGATGCCACAAACGCATTACAGGACATCAATGACAATCAAAGAGGTATAGAGGGCGAGATACCGGCATATGATGTTTTGGATTTTAGTCTATCCTATTCCTATAAAAAATGGAGACTGGAAGCGGGAATCAATAACCTTTTGGACAATAGTTATTTTACCCGAAGAGCTACCGGATATCCTGGGCCTGGTATAATCCCTGCCGAACCAAGAACATTTTATACGACCTTGCAGTTAAAATTGTAAATTCAAGCTTGAATGTAAAGCTTCGTTTATGTGCTTTTTTAACCAATAAAAACCGTACATTTGCACGCAATTAAATCCTTAATTGCTATGCAAGCCCACCTTAATAAAATTCTTGGAGAAGGTCTCACGTATGATGATGTTCTTTTGGTTCCCGCATTTTCAGAAGTACTTCCAAGGGAAGTAAACATACAATCTAAATTCACACGTAACATAACCATCAATGTACCCATTGTTTCAGCAGCAATGGATACAGTTACCGAAAGTAGAATGGCCATTGCCATAGCACAAGAAGGGGGTATCGGGGTGCTACATAAAAACATGACCATTGAGCAACAGGCGTTAAAGGTAAGAAAGGTAAAACGTGCCGAAAGCGGCATGATTATGGATCCCGTAACGCTTCCATTGGATTCATTGGTCAAGGATGCCAAAGCTAATATGAAGGAATTCAGTATTGGCGGAATTCCCATAGTAGACGATAACGGAAAATTAATAGGTATCGTGACCAACCGTGACCTACGTTTTGAGAAAAATAACGATAGACCCATCTCCGAAGTAATGACATCGGAAAATTTGGTTACCGTGAGCGAGGGAACCTCATTGGAGCAGGCCGAGGATATCCTTCAAGAAAATAAAATAGAGAAGCTCCCTGTGGTCAATAAGGACAACAAATTGGTGGGGCTTATCACATTTAGGGATATTACCAAACTTACTCAGAAGCCCATTGCCAACAAAGACCAATATGGTAGGTTACGGGTAGCTGCTGCTTTAGGGGTTACAGGTGACGCGGTCGATAGGGCGGAAGCTTTGGTAAATGCAGGTGTGGATGCCGTTGTTATAGATACTGCCCATGGCCATACAAAAGGTGTCGTTGCCGTTTTAAAAGAAGTAAAGAACAAATTTCCCGAGCTAGATGTAATTGTGGGTAATATTGCTACAGGAGAAGCTGCAAAATATTTGGTGGAAGCTGGTGCAGATGCGGTAAAAGTTGGTATAGGTCCAGGTTCTATTTGTACGACCAGAGTAGTGGCAGGCGTAGGTTTTCCCCAATTTTCAGCGGTTCTGGAAGTTGCTGCCGCTATTAAAGGTTCGGGTGTACCCGTGATCGCCGATGGCGGAATTAGATATACTGGCGATATTCCAAAAGCGATTGCCGCCGGTGCGGATACGGTTATGTTGGGCTCGTTATTGGCCGGAACAAAAGAATCTCCCGGTGAGACCATTATTTATGAAGGTCGTAAATTTAAGTCGTATCGCGGTATGGGTTCTGTTGAGGCTATGAAAGAGGGCTCAAAGGACCGTTATTTTCAAGATGTTGAGGACGATATAAAAAAACTGGTACCAGAAGGCATCGTAGGCCGTGTGCCTTATAAAGGCGAACTGTTTGAAAGTATTCATCAGTTTGTGGGTGGTCTCAGAGCAGGAATGGGCTATTGTGGCGCTAAGGATATCGGTACCTTAAAGGAAACTGGTCGTTTTGTAAAGATTACGGCTAGCGGTATAAATGAAAGCCATCCGCATGATGTAACCATAACCAAGGAAAGCCCAAATTATAGTAGGTAGTTTGGATACTTGGTATTAAGGATTTTGCTATACACTATAAAATTGGCGGGTATTCTTTTTGTTTACTTGCTCTTTTTGGAATAGGTCTTCCAATCTTTCTCCAAATAAATATTGTCCCCAAAATATTTAGCGATATTCAAAAAAGGCTCAGGTTTTTGATACCCGGGCACTGGTGAGAGCATATTCATTTTTTCATCTAAAAATATGGTAGTGGGGTAGCTCATTTTACCCTGCATCAATGCAGCGGCAAATTCGTGATATCCTTTTCTTCCGGATGGTATGAATTTGTATGTTTTCCCTTTAAACTCAATAGGTTCTTTGCCTTCGCCATCCAATTTTACCATATAGTAGTTCTCGGACATGTATTTGGCAACTTCTGGATTTTGAAAAGTGTCCTTATCCATTTTTTTGCACCATCCGCACCAATCCGTATAAACGTCAACAAATATTTTTTTGGGATTCTTGTCGGTAGTCGCCAATGAAGTGGCCTCTTCCCATGAAAGCCATTTTACTTCTTGTGCCGAACCTGCCAGGCCCATACACCCGAGAAAAAATAATAAGATCGATTTTTTTACATTCAATTTTAAAAACCTCATAGTAAAATTCTTTTCAAACATTAGTCCAACTATTGTACCAAAACTAACGATTTTTTATGCACTTTATTTCATGTGTTGCCCTTACTGGTTTACCATATGTTGCAATTCACTGAAAACAGTGGCTTACAGGTAACCTAGCCCTTCTAAATTTACCAAGTATAAAGCTTATGGAAAGGATGAGACATCCTACAAAATTTTGAAACTGAAAAGACAATGCAAGTATCTAAAATTTTACCGTTTCTAGAAGTTAAAAAACCTTTGGATATTCTAAAGGGCATAAGCGATTTTAATGCAAAGACATTTGAAGAAAACAAAATTTTGGTGAAAATAGTATGCAATGCCGGATATGTTGTTGAAGGTTTCCCGTTGAAATACGATACCAAGACTAGTATTATTTACGATATGAAAGAAAACCATATCTGTTATATCGATAATTCAAGCATCGCACTTGTTAAAATACCCTTTGCTTCTGGTACTGAGAGTGTTTGGGCCAATGGGATGTACTTTGAACCGCCCAATACCGATGCTCCATCCCGTTTAATGTTGAAGCGTGAATTTGACAAACTTTTGAAAAAATTATCAACAGGGTACGGATTAGTAATCAGCACACAATTTTTGGAGAGCACGGCTATCGAAGATAAGGAGAAGCATCAGTTTGAAAATCTGTTGCAAGTTTTAGAACGGGTTTTTGATGAAATAGGAAAGGACAACTTGGGTAGGACTTCTCTGAAAAAAATAACGGTTGTAGAGCTGTCAGTTGCAAAAACAGAACTTAACGTACAAAAAGAATCGAATAAACTGTTGGTCAATGTCAATTTGGGCTATAGGTTGGACAAAGATTTCGAGACGGAATTGCAGAAAAAAATAGAATCAAAATTATAAACATAAAATCATTTAAAACTAAAACTTAAAATATGGGATTAGCAGAAAGAAGAATAGCCAAAGCGTTTCAAGAAAACGAATATCAAGATTTTTTAAAGGAGTTTAAAAATGTTGTCGGCAAGGATATTGAAGTTAAGGTAGATTGGAACTCGATTTCAAAAGACGGTATGAGCCATTTATACGAACAATGTTGGCCTCAAGTATATTTTCAGCCCTTGGTAAAGGCTCTAGAAAGTATTTGTTCGGATGAAATGGGCAAGGAAGCGATTCATGAGAGTTTGCAAAAAATCGTTATCAAGGATGAAATCCATACGGCTACACCCAGTAAATGGTCATCATTTGAAAATGGTGTTTTGACCCTAGATCATATGCCCACCACTAATATTGATAATATGGATGACCGTGCCAAGGCTGTGCAAATGCTTTTGGAAAATAATTTATAGCGAAATTGTATCAACCCATTGTGCATTTTGATGAAACTCTGTCAATTCGAGTGAATTTTATGATTAAGAATTTTAATCAAATTGTTCTCGATACGATTTTTCGTTCCTCAAAATCACGCTAACGAACATACTTGCACAGAATCGTTTTAAAAATGGGCATCGGGTTATATAAATGAAAAAAGCCATGGTTATTTAACCGTGGCTTTTTCCTTTTTGGTGCTGAAGAGGTCTTTCACATCTACCTGATTTTTAATCAGGTCGTCAAAAGTTTCGCGTTCCCTTATCAGTATCGCTTTTCCATTATGCCAAAGCACCTCGGGTGGCCTAAACCTTGAGTTGTAATTGCTCGCCATGGTAAAACAATAGGCGCCTGCGTTTTTAAAACAAAGAATATCCCCTTCGGAGATTTCATTTATTCTACGATTGTTGCCAAATGTGTCCGTTTCACAAATATATCCCACAACGGAGTAGTACCTTTCTCTTCCCTTGGGATTCGAGATATTGCTAATTTGGTGGGTCGAGCCATAAAGCATAGGACGTATGAGATGGTTAAAACCCGAATCAACACTGGCGAAAACGGTAGAGGTTGTTTGTTTTACGACATTTACCTTTGCCAAAAAGTAGCCCGCTTCACTTACTAAAAACTTTCCGGGCTCAAAGGCGAGGGTCAATTCTTTACCGTATACTTTGCAAAATTCATTAAATCTAGTAGTCAACTTCTCGCCCAACTCCTCAACATTGGTTTCGATATCCCCTTCCTTGTAAGGTACTTTGAAGCCACTACCAAAATCGATAAAGTCCAGGTTTTTGAAGTTTTTGGCGGTCTCGAACAATATTTCGGATGCGTAAAGAAAAACATCAATATCCAGAATATCACTGCCCGTATGCATATGAATGCCATTGATGTTCATTTTGGTGAGCTCCACGATGCGAAGCAGATGTGGAATTTGGTGTATGCTAATACCAAATTTTGAATCAATATGCCCTACGGAAATATTTGAATTTCCACCTGCCATTACGTGCGGGTTTATCCGTATACATACGGGAATATCGGGATGCTTGCTTCCAAACTGTTCCAAAACCGATAGGTTGTCAATATTGATACGAACCCCTAGCTTTGCGGCCTCTTCTATTTCTTCCAACGAAACGCCGTTTGGCGTAAAAATGATGGATTCTGGCTTAAAGCCGGCCATTAAACCCAGTTGTACCTCTTGTATGGATACGGTGTCCAAACCACTTCCCAAATTGTTCATTAAACGTAACACGGTAATGTTTGAAAGTGCTTTCGCCGCATAATTAAGCTGTAATTTTTTGACTCCTTTAAAGGCGTTGGTCAATCTATTGAATTGGGATATGATTTTCTCGGAATCATACACGTACACAGGGTCTCCGTAGGTTTGCGCTATTTTGAGTAAATCTGATGGTTTCATTAAAATCAATTTTAAACAAATCTATCGTTATTAGGGCATTTACACAAAAAAAGTAATCATGTAATTAAAAATAAAACATTTTGTTGCAAATGCAACAGCTGTTTTTTAGTTTGATGTGTTCTGATGTAGTTGTATTTTTAGGGAAAATTATTGTGTTATGAAAATTCCTTTATTTCCACTTCAGTCGGTTTTCTTTCCGGGCGAAACGGTTCCCTTGCATATTTTCGAGGAACGATATAAAACATTGATCGATGATTGTAGACGTGAAGCCATTACGTTTGGTATCCCAGTTTACATTAATGAGCGACTGGAGTATGGTACCGAGGTACAGTTGGTCGAAGTTGTAAATACGTACGAAGGCGGTGCTATGGATGTGGTCTGTGTTGCCCGCCAGGTCTTTAAGGTCATTACTTTTGAGAACGAAATGGACGATAAGTTGTACGCAGGGGGCATCGTCAAGTTTTTGGAGGGCGTTAATGAAAGTTCATTGGAAGAAAAGAAAAGTGTTCTGGAAAAGATAGAAGAGCTGTATATGCTTATGGGTGTGCCTTTTACACCGATTGCTTTGGACAAGTTCAACAGCTATATTCTTGCCCATAAAATGGGCTTGTCTTTTGAGCAAGAATATGCATTGCTACAAATGAGCAAAGAGAGTGAGCGACTTTCCTTTATAAAAAAGCATTTAATAGTCACCATTAATGTGTTGAACGAGGTAAATCGCACAAAAAAAATGATTGAATTGAACGGTCATTTCAAGAACTTTGATCCTTTGGACTTCAAGGACTTTAAAGTATAGGCCAAGTTTAGTGTGGATAGCGTTGTATGTCTACCATTACATAGGTCATTTTTCAATTTTAATTATGAATCCTTAACCCGGTTTGCTATTTTTGCAACCAACTAATAAGAGACCCTAATTTATGAATCTTCACGAATATCAAGGAAAACAAATTTTAGAAAGTTTTGGTGTGCGAATCCAACGTGGTATAGTTGCCCATAACGCCAAAGAGGCAGTTGATGCTGCAAAGCAACTTACCCAAGAGACCGGTACGGGTTGGCACGTGATAAAAGCACAAGTGCATGCGGGTGGCCGTGGCAAAGGCGGCGGTGTCAAGTTGGCCAAAAACTTGAAAGAAGTTGAGGAAATAGCAGGGAATATCATCGGGATGAACCTGATTACCCCACAGACCTCCGCAGAGGGTAAAAAAGTACACCAGGTATTAGTGGCCGAAGATGTATACTATCCCGGCGATAGCGAGACCAATGAATTTTATATGTCGGTTTTGTTGAATCGTGGTACTGGTCGCAACATGATTATGTATTCTACCGAAGGTGGAATGGATATCGAGGAAGTTGCCGAAAAGACTCCGCATTTGATATTTACCGAAGAAATAGATCCGGCTACCGGGCTTTTGGGATTTCAAGCACGAAAAATAGCTTTTAACCTTGGGTTGTCAGGAACAGCTTTCAAGGAAATGACAAAATTTGTCTCTGCATTGTACAAAGCATATGTTGAGAGCGATTCTAGCATGTTTGAAATAAACCCGGTTTTAAAAACATCGGACGATAAGATAATGGCCGTTGATGCCAAAGTTTCTATAGATGACAATGCCTTGTTCCGTAGAAAGCAATACGCTGAAATGCGGGATTTGAGGGAAGAAAACCCAATTGAAGTAGAAGCAGGCGCCCTGGGTTTAAATTATGTAGATTTGGATGGTAATGTTGGCTGTTTGGTTAATGGTGCAGGTTTGGCCATGGCTACAATGGATTTGATTAAAATGGCTGGTGGGGATCCGGCAAACTTCTTGGACGTAGGAGGTACAGCCGATGCAAAACGGGTCGAGGAAGCCTTTCGTATTATTTTAAAGGATGAAGGTGTTAAAGCCATATTGGTAAATATATTTGGAGGTATTGTACGTTGCGATCGTGTCGCCAACGGTATTGTTGAAGCGTATAAGAACATGGGTGACGCTATAAAAGTTCCTATCATAGTCAGGTTGCAAGGCACCAATGCTGAAATAGCAAAAGAAATTATCGATAATTCTGGTTTGGCCGTTCATTCTGCGGTACAGTTTCAAGAGGCAGCCGATAAAGTAAAAGAGGTTTTGGGTTAGGAAAAAGTTTACTCCTATTATATATAATCAAAAAGGGTGGCGTTTAAAACGCCACCCTTTTTGATTCACCCAAGACTTCTTTAACGGTATCAAAAATTAGTTTCAATACAAAAGACATTGTTTTAGGCTGATTTGATAGGGTTGCCAAATCTTAAGTTTTAATTCTGACCGGAACCCGGTTTTTTCTTGTTCTTGTATTTTACGTTCGTAATATCCGTATTCATTTTTTTTCGTTGCTGGGCCTTAAAAACCGTTTTTTGTTTTTTGCTGATGTTTGAATCTGTTGTTCTTGGCAGGGCATCTCCCGGTTTTTTTGGATTTTCTTTTGTTCCTCTTAGGTGAATTACGAGACCGTTCAGAAAATTTCGAAGTATCTGGTCTCCACATTCCATGTATTTTGGATGGTCTTCTTTTCTGAAAAATGCACCGAGTTCACTTGTGGATATCTTAAAATCGACCAGCTTTAAAATTTCTACAATATCATCGTCCCTTAACATTAAGGCTACACGTAATTTTTTAAAAATATCATTATTGGTCATGTTCTAAAATTTTTCTGCAAGGTATTACAAATTCTTGTTCTATGGTCAAGGTTGATATAGTTATGCTTTGACAACTATATTCTGCTGGTGTTATAGAAAAAATGACAAATAGTCATTTTTTTATCATATAGATATGACATAAAGTCTTATTTTTTCTATTGGAACAGCTTTTGCCATATGTAAAGCAAATAAAAGTTTAACAATAATATTAGTATTATGAGTATAGTAAAAAGAAATAATTTGATGTTTCCTTCTTTGATGAATGAAATATTCAGCCCAGATTGGTTTGGTGGAACCGAGAATTTGAACAGAACCTCTCCTGCCGTAAATATTAAGGAGAACGAAAAAGAATTTGAGTTGGAAATGGCAATCCCTGGAGGAAAGAAAGAAGACTTTAATATTGAGGTGGACAATGATTTGTTGACGGTTTCTTCGGAAAATAAATCCGAGAATAAAGTATCAGAAGAGAACTATACCCGAAGAGAATTTAGTTACACTTCTTTTAAAAGGTCGTTTACCTTGCCTGAAACTATTGATGTGGACAAAATTGATGCTACTTATGATGATGGTGTGTTAAGGTTTGTCTTGCCAAAAAAGGAAGAAGCATTACCAAAACCCAAAAGAATGATAGAACTGTCCTAAAACTTGGGCATTAAAAAATTATGAACAGCTCGTTCATGAGTTTTCATAATGGTTGGTTTGTTTAGTTGGTTAGTTGAAAAGCATCCTGATTGTTCAGGGTGCTTTTTTATTTGGGGATGGGCTCGTCTAAAATGGCAAGACAGGTAATTATGCCCTCAAGAAAATTTCCCAAGCGAATATTCTCATTGGGGCTGTGTATGTTGTTATCCGGATTGGGAATGCGTATTGATACTGCAGGAACATTTAATGTGTTGATAAAAGGGGCCATGGGTTGAGAGCCTCCGGTAGTTCGCATGTTAACGATATTGTTGCCAAAAACCTTATGTAATGCCTTATTCAAAAAATTACCGATGGGCGAATCCATAGGGGTTCGAAAAGGTTTTGAGCCGATTTTATAGGTGAAAGACGCCAGTTTGGGATAAATGGCCCTTTCTTTATCCGAGGGAATGGAGTCTACTAAATGATATCCATTTTCTTTGATGTAGGTTTTTAGGAGTTCCATAAGTCTTCTCCCATCGGATTCGGGTACTAGACGCATATCAATTTCCGTAAGTACTTCGGAGGGGATTATGGTTCTAACTTTGTCCCCGACCCAACCAGATCGTAACCCTCTTATGTTCAATGAAGGATATTGCAGGGATTCCTGATAATTTACCCCTACTTGGTCTTGTACAGCAATACCAAGTCGTTTTCGTATACTGTCCAAATTTTCCGGGACTTTTTGAAGTAGTGCCTTTTCTTTTTTTGTAATGGTTATTCCGTCATAAAAACCGGGAATGGTCACTCTTCCCGTATCGTCTTTTAGTCCGGAGATAAGTTTTGCGGCCTGGAATACGGGATTTGGGGCAAAATTACCATACTGTCCACTATGCAAAGGGTAATGGGCGCCAAAAACCTTTAGTTTGGCGGTGGCTATTCCCCTTGCGCCGTAGGTAAGCGTAGGTAGGTTGGATAGGTGTCTTGTGCCGTCCATAACAAAAAGCATATCGGCGGCGAATAGATCGCTTTGCGATGCAACTGTAGCGGGTAAATGGGGAGAGCCCATTTCCTCCTGAAAATCCATAATGACTTTAATGTTATAAAGTGGCTTTGTATTTGCGGCATCCAAAATTTCAAGTGCGGTTATAAATGCCATTGCCGGGCCTTTGGAATCAGAGGCGGAACGTGCAAAAATTCACCAATCGGGATCAAATTCGGTTTGTAATCTATCAAAATCGATAATCTCCCAAGTGCTGTTTTTGTTCGCTTTCAAAACGGGGACAAATGGATTTGCCTGATTCCATTTTGAGGTGTCAACGGGTTGTCCGTCAATTTGAAGATAAAAGAGAACGGTCTTTTTTTTAGCGCTGATTTTTTTCTCCGCAAAAAGTAAGGGCGCTCCTTTGGTCTTTAGGATTTTGGTGTCAAATTTTAATTTTGAAAAAACGGAATCACACCATTTTAAATTATTTTTAACTTGGATAGGGTAGTGGCCATCGTTTGGTATTTTAAGAAAATCATTGAAGTTCTCTAAAGCTTCAGGAAGTTTTTCTTTGGCTAAAATTTTAATTTTTGAGGCTGATAAAGATTGCGAATTTCCTATGTGGATAAATGAAGTGAAGAGTGCAAAAAATAAAAATGATTTTAGCATAAAATTCAATGTTTTTTCAATTTTAGACTAATCTAAAAATAAATGTAAAAAATTGTTTTCCAAGGTATAAATGCATTTTACTTAAACTGATACTGTGTATTTGTATTTTTTTGGGAAAACAATTATACCATCTGTCCTAAATATAGTTTTTTTATACATTCAATCTTGTTTTTGAAGTACTTTTATTTCATCACGTAACTTAGCGGCCTGCATAAAATCCAACTCCTTAGCAGCTTTCTCCATAGCCTTCCTTTTTTCACGGATCATTTTTTCGATTTGATCTTTGGTCATGTATTCCAACTCAGGTTCTGCAGCACGTAATTCTTCCTTTTCAAAGTGATATGTAGATACGGAGTTTTTGGACAAGACGTTGTCCAAACTCTTGTTCAAGGCCGTCGGCGTGATATTGTTTACTGTATTGTAAGTAATTTGTTTTTCTCTACGATAATTGGTTTCATCAATGGTTTTTTGCATACTGTCCGTTATTTTATCGGCATACATGATTGCTTTGCCGTTCAGATGTCTGGCTGCCCTTCCCACGGTTTGCGTCAATGATCTGTTGCTTCTTAAAAAACCTTCTTTATCGGCATCTATTATGGCGACCAATGACACCTCGGGTAGATCTAATCCTTCCCTTAATAAATTTACACCTATCAAAACATCAAAAATACCTTTTCTAAGGTCCTGCATAATTTCTACCCGTTCCAAGGTATCCACATCGCTATGTATGTAGCGACACCTAATATTGATTCGTGTCAAGTATTTTGCCAATTCTTCCGCCATTCTTTTGGTCAAGGTCGTCACCAAGGTCCGTTCATCTTTTTCGACCCTTTGCTGAATTTCTTCGACCAGATCGTCAATTTGATTGAGACTGGGTCTGACCTCGATAATGGGGTCCAACAGACCTGTTGGGCGAATAACCTGCTCCACATATACGCCTTGGCTCAATTCCAGTTCATAATCAGCCGGTGTGGCACTCACATACAGTACCTGATTTTGTAAAGCTTCAAATTCCTCAAACTTTAAAGGCCTATTGTCCATGGCTGCTGGTAACCTAAAACCGTATTCTACCAGATTCTCTTTGCGCGATCTATCGCCGCCATACATGGCATGTACTTGGGGAATGGTAACATGGCTTTCATCGATTACCATTAAATAATCGTTGGGAAAGTAGTCCAATAAACAAAAGGGCCGTGTTCCGGGTTCTCGCCCGTCCAGATATCTTGAATAATTCTCGATACCGGAACAATACCCAAGCTCACGTATCATTTCGAGGTCAAAATTGGTACGTTCTTCAAGTCTTTTAGCTTCTAACGGTTTTCCTATTTCTTTAAAATAATCTATCTGATGAACCAAGTCATCCTGAATTTGATGAATGGCGTTTTGGAGTACATCGGGTGAGGTAACGAACATATTCGCCGGATATATGTTCAGGTTCTCATAAACCTCCAAGACCGTATTGTTGAACGGGTCAAAAGCTTCTATTTCCTCTATCTCATCGCCAGAAAAATGAATCCTAAACGCATGGTCTGCATAGCTTGGAAAAACATCTACGACATCTCCCTTTACCCTAAAGTTCCCGTTCCTAAAATCTACCGTAGTCCTTGAATACAGGCTCTGTACCAATTGATGTAGAAATTTGGTTCGTGAAATAATCTGGTCTTTTTGTATGTGTATCACATTTTTTTGAAATTCTACGGGGTTCCCGATACCGTATAAACAAGAAACTGATGCAATGACCAAAACATCCCTTCTTCCAGAAAGCAGGGAAGAGGTAGCGCTTAAACGTAGCTTTTCAATATCCTCATTGATGGAGAGATCTTTTTCGATATACGTGCCACTTGTGGGAATATATGCTTCGGGTTGATAGTAATCATAGTAGGAAACGAAATATTCAACCGCATTTTCAGGAAAAAATTGTTTGAACTCCGAATATAACTGCGCCGCAAGTGTTTTGTTATGCGCCAAGACCAAAGTAGGTTTTTGCACACTTTCCACAACATTGGCCACGGTAAAAGTTTTCCCTGAGCCTGTGACTCCCAGTAAGGTTTGATACCTTTCGTTGGCATTTATACCATCGACCAATTGTTTTATGGCTTGGGGCTGATCGCCAGTTGGTTTAAACTCGGAAACTACTTTAAACTTCATGCAATAAAGTTACGAAAGTAGGCTGTTATGAAATTGTCGTATTGTATTTTTTTTGATTGTTCTAAATACAAAAAAAAGGCTTTATATGATGTATACATATAAAACCTTTTACCTATATAAAATCGTAATACTTATTTTTTTGAATCTTGTTCCTCGGCCCATTTTTTGGCTCGTGCCGATCTTTTGGCAGACCCAGGATGGGATGATGTAAGGGAACCTTTACCGCCATCTTCGCTTAAGTCGGCCAATTTTTGAAATGCACCTGCCATGGCGTGATAATTGTACCCTTTTTCTACCAAAAACTTAAAACCATATTCATCAGACGCAGATTCATTGGATTGTGAAAACTGGGCATTTGCAACGGTTTCCACAAAGTTCCCGATTTCCTCATCGGCCAATACTTTTCCGGCACCGGTATTGGCCACTGCCAAATCTTTCGCTGCAGAAATACTGTAAGCGGATTGGTACCTTTTTTTGGAATGTCCCAATTTCACATGCCCGATTTCATGGCCGATCACACTTAGTATTTCGTCGTCGGTCATCAAATCCATTAGTCCGGCCATAACCCGTACGCTCCCATCGGGAGTGGCAAAGGCGTTAACGTCTACGACACGGTACACTTTAAAGTTTAGGTCAAGGCCATCTTCGTTTTCCAGTCCTTCAACAAGTTTTGACAATCGGTCCGCATAAGGATCCCCTGCTTCGGCGACAGGATTGTTTTCATCCATCCATTGAACGGATTGTAGGGATAATACTGCCATATCCTCATCGGACAGCGTAGCTGCTTTGACCAATTTTTTACCGGCATCTATATTGCCTTTTTTAGCCAGTTTTCCAAATTGGGCCTGTGTATTAATGGCCAAGGAAAAAAACAAGAATAATAGTAGTGATTGTTTCATGATGGAGAGTGTTTGTGATTAAAACATTTATTTTTATGTACGATTCTGAAACAAAAATAGATGTTAGCCACTTTATTCCAATACCCTGTATACAGTGAATTTTATCTCTATCGTTTAAGCGTGAAATGCCCACTTATCTCCTTATTGTTTTCGTCTATGGCCAAAAACCAGTAATCCGATGCAGGCATTGGCCTGCCATTGAATGTACCGTCCCAACCTTGGGACTGTTCATCAATTTCTTTCAGCAAAGTGCCATACCTGTCAAATATTCGTATGGTAGATATGATAACATCCGGATTGGTGGGGGGCGGTATAAATTGCCACAGATCATTGTTGGTATCGCCATTGGGAGTGAAAAATTTTGGAAAACCTTCAACTGTCAAGTCAGGTTCAAAAGTTTCTTGGTCTATACCACATCCATTTTTATCCCTCGCATAAACAGTTAGGGAACCCAAGGTTACATTATTGAATACGTTACTATCCTGATAAGGCCCGTTTATGTCATTCAAAGAAAATTCGTAATTGCCTTCGCCGCTCACCTGAACCGTTATTGTAGGGATATTGTTTTGATTTGAAAAATTTAAGGCCGTTATCGTTGGGGATTCTGATGCCACTACACTGAACTCTTTACTGGTAGGACATTCTATGGTGTTACCGAACTGTGATACGGTATTGAAAACTTCGTACCTATAATTTCCTTGTTCTGTGAATGATACCTCCCGATTGCTTGAAATTAAGGTTTCGGAACCATCGGTATTTATTCTAAACCAGCGATATCCTTCGGCATCATCGGGAGAATTGTATATTGTTGGGCTTTCGTCAAGACATATGCCGATTGCATCGGGCAGAACAGTTTCGGGATTCAATATGACCAAATCGCCTGATACGACGTCAAAAAAGGGACCGCATCCCAATAGCGTGGAAAAAGACTCTTGACCACAACCAATAGCTTCCCCAGCATCATTAAAGGGTATAATGCGTATAAAAAAAGTTCGATTTGGATCAAAGTCCAAAACAAAGGTCGAATTGGTAGAAAAAATTACATTGTCCAATATATCACCATTTACAGGAGATGTACCAATAGTGACCCTGTACCCTGTAGCTCCGGGAATATCGGTCCATTCCAAGAGTGGAGTGAGAGGCACATTTGTGGCACCATTTATTGGGCTGATCATAGTAGCGCAATTCGGTAAAGCAGCTGCTATACCCGTGATAAAAGTTTCTTCAATGCAAATATTTGGAGGATTGTTATCGTTGTAGGGGACAATCGTCACGTAAATTGGTGTTGATGGTGGTAAATCTGATGGTGGATTGTAGAAAAGTGAATTTCCTACATCTAAATTGTTTGCAATTTCGGTTCCTCCCGGAGAGGTTCCTACATTTATTCTATACCCCGTTGCAGATATAGCATAGTCCCAAGAAATGTTGGTAGCTACATTTACACCAATTGCTCCATTAACCGGATTATTGATTCTGGTACATGGCGGGGGTATGGTAATATCCTCGGTCCTAAAAGAACCTATATTGCAGGTGACATCAGGTATGCTGTTAAAAAAATCCAATATCACCGTCACATACAACAATGTATTATCAGGGAGTCCTAAAGGAGGCGTAAAGGTAGCAACATTACCTACTGAAACCCCGTTTGTTACATCGGTTCCTCCAGGAGATGTTCCGATAGAGATCCTGTAATTTGGTACACCTGTAACCGCATCCCAAGAAATGGCTGTTGTCACCGGAACATTCGTTGCGCCATTGAGAGGGTCAACTAGACTTGGACAGGATTGTCCAAAGGCCATAAAGCCAGAGAATAATAAAATTATGTACGGTAACCTCTTTAACATTTTCCGATTCAAAAGCAAATGAATATAGAAAATGAATTTTCTTCCTCCAACTCATTTAACGTTTTAAGGTAAAGCCACCATAAAATACATTATTATTTTCAGGGATGGCTTTTATTAGACCAGCAGTGGTATTCAGTCTTCCCGTTACTATGGCTTTGAAACAATACCGTTGGAGCCAAACAACAATTTGTTCAATATTTGCCTAACACTATATGCAAATCAAGATACTATAAATCCCGTTTTTTTAACAGTGCATACGATGAATAGATGAAAATTGCCGTCCAAGCTAAAACAATAAGGATTTCATACCAATGTACATGGTAGTTCAATTCAATTTTCTCCCCTACCTGGTCGGCGACGGTTTGAACAGCCTCCAACCTAGTGATAGGTTCTTTTATGAGGTTGAACATAGATTGTAGCGGAAAGAAACCCATGACGGTTTCTGTCATGGGGCCGTCAAAAAGCTTCCAACGTACCAAACCAGTAATAATTCCCTCTATAATTTGCCAAAGTACTAAAAAACCTAAGGCGAAAGCAGAACGTTTTACAAGAATGCCCAGAAACAGGCAAAACGAAAAGAACCCCATAAGCTTAACAAAAAAGGCTATTATAAACTCCAGGTCGGAAAAAATTATGGATAGTTCATCAAAATCAGAATATACTAGCCCAAGGATTAGGGAGACGACAAAAACAAATACTGTTGAGATGAAAGCAAATGACACGACGGTCAAGAATTTTGACAGTATAAATTCCTTTTTGGAGAGGCCGTCAATCAAATTCTGTTTTATGGTTTTATTACTGTATTCATTGGCCATCATAGACACGATGACAATGGCCAAAAACAACTTGAAAAAAGCGGTGACAAAGGTGTTGAAATGCCATATATACGGAAAATTGAATATCCCGATTTCGGCCAAATGGAATTTAATAGGACCTATATCAAACTTAATCGCTGCAATAAGTGCAATCGATGTTAGCAGTACAAAGTAGGATATGACCAACACTTTGCTGGATCTATTGTTCCATAGTTTAATGAATTCTATCTGTAATAAACGTATCATCTAGGTGGTGTTTGGCTATTTAATTGGATTGATTTTTTGTTAAGGTCAAGAACTGTTCTTCTAAGCTTTCCTTGCGTTTTACCAAGTGCGATAAAACGATTCCTTGCTCAAAAAGTGTTTTATTGAATGATTTGGCGTCCATTTCCTCTTTCAGGAAAGCTGTAATCAAATCATTTTCTTGTTTTATCTCGCCGAATATAGGATTATCGTTTAAAAAAGAAATCAATTTTTCACTCTCATCGCTCTTCAATTCAAAAAAACCATGGCTGGCAAGCATACCGTCCACAGTGCCGGAATATAATTTTTCTCCCTTTCGAAGGATAACCACGTGACTACATACTTTTTCTACCTCATCCAGTAAGTGGGATGCCAACAAAATGGTCGTGCCCTGCGAAGCTATTTTTTTTATGATTTCACGTATTTGGTGTATTCCCTGCGGGTCCAGGCCGTTGGTGGGCTCATCAAGTATCAATATTTCCGGATCGTTCAATAATGCAGATGCTATCGCCAACCGTTGCTTCATACCCAATGAATAGGTCTTGAACTTACTGTTTTTGCGGTCTAAAAGCCCTACCAGTTCTAGCTTTTCTTCTACTTTGTTATGGTCCACCTCTTTAATCTTACAGACCAATCTCAGGTTTTGTACGGCTGTCATGTATGGGTAAAAGTTAGGCCGCTCGATAATGGCACCTACTTTTTTTAAGGCTTCGTGCGTTGAGGTATTGCCATCAAACCAACTGAATTCCCCTTTCGTTCTGTTTACCACGTTGAGTACGATTCCCAGTGTAGTGGATTTTCCACTGCCATTGGGTCCTAGAATGCCATATACGTTTCCTTTTTCAATGGTAAAGGAAAGGTCTTTGACAGCGGTCAGGTGACCAAATTTTTTGGTAAGGTTATTGACTGATAGTATCTTTTCCAAAATCGATATTGTTTTTAGTTGGATTATAGTAACTTGACGATGAAATCTAATAATTGTTACAAATTAGCGAGAATATGTCCGAAGAACGATTGATGTCCAAGAAAAAACCGGCCTATCCCGTAATCAAAAGATTGGACGATTATCTGGAACGTTATAACCGTAAAATCGAAATCCCCATTTTTTATGAGGATTTATTGCGTTTTTCAGGTTCGGTAACCGTGTATGACACCAATGATAAGGATACACTTTGGATACGGGTGTATTATTCGGAGTTTGATAGAAAAGAGATTGACGATAGCCTCAAAAGGGTATATTCCATACTACATTCCGATGGTAGTAATAATATACACCAATATTTGAACGTAGATGCCGTTGATTTCTGCACCTTTGGAAATTCAAAACCGTTTCGTATAAAAATACGAAACATACTCAATGACAATTTTACATACTTCTACATAAAAAAGACCGATGCCTCACGAATTTACGGCTTGGAACTGGAACATATGTTGTCGCCCTACAACCTGAATTTCTTGGTTTACAAAGATACTTTGATAGAGGAACATATTGCCGGTATCCCTGGGGACGAGTTTATCAAGACGATGTTGCCCAAGTGTTCCGAACCTGAAAAAGCCCAGTTGGCCAAGGAATTCGTTAAGTTCAACGAGCGTTGTATGATAAGGCTTTTGGGCGATATGCGTTCTTATAATTATGTAATTGTGCCCGTACACGATTTTGACCATGTGGTCTATAGAATACGTGCCATAGACTTTGACCAACAATGTTTTGAAGGAAAATTAAAGGTCTACCGCCCCCAGTTCTTCAAGGAAAATTTTCAAATGGTAGAGCTGGTTCGCAAAAAACTCTTGACAGATTCGGTAGATCAATATAAATTGGAAGAACGTTCTATTGTGGCCAAACGCATCTTGAGCTCAGGAAACCGTATCAAGAAATTACGTTCTATTTGTAAAGCCGATCGTATTTCTACCCCAGAAAATACTGCCATGTTACGAGAGCATATATATGAGCTTACGTTAGACCTTAATTTTAAAAAATGTAAGACCATGGGACAGGTGTTGGACCTGGCGTTGAATTTTGTGCGCCGTAATTACGAAGATGTAAGTATGAAGCAGATAATTGAGCAAAATATAAAAGCCCCTTAATCTAAAAGGGGAAATCGCTTTATACTTGTATAAGAATATGAATAAAGGCATGTGGACCAAAATGCTGGTCCTTAACTCTTTTGCTCCTTATTAAAATAAACTAGATAATAGTACATCTGCCGTTCCTCGTCCCACCCTTTTTCCACAAATTTTTCAGCGGATTCTGGGTTGATGAAATCCATTTTTATCTGGATGTTGGTATCTAGATTGATGACGTTCTTTATTTTTTTTCTCGCATCGGATACGGCCTTATTCGCAATATCAAAAGTAGAAACGTCTTCGATACTGTACTTAGGCCCTTTTTCGACTTTGTAGTGTTTGAATTCGGGAATGAGCTCTGGGTTTTCGATCACCTCGTTCAAAAAATCGGTTTCCTCAAAAGCATCGTTCTTGGCAAAGTGGTTTACGGCACGGTTCATAAACAGTACCTCTTGTTGTTTGTCCTCGGCAGGTAAAACCACGTCTTTTGCAAAATTCTGACAGAATTTTAAGTAGTTTTTGGTCTTAAAATTGTCATCAGAAAGCACATCTACGCCCAAGAAATTTTCTAACCAGTATTTGGTGTCATACCGATTACTATCCACTGAAAGTACTTTGTAGCCCTCTTCTTTGTTTACGTTGAAAATAAGACAACCCTTGTCCAATTTATTTATATTGATACCTTGTTGAATCACAATATCCAGATTGCCGCCTTTTTCTTCAAATTGAAGAAAATCATGCTTTAGCTCGCTTTTAAAAATACCTACGGCATCAACTTTTACATTATCCAATAAGACATCCGATAAATAGGCCACATATACCTCTCCGCTTTTTATATGGGGATGGTTGGACTGTTCATATAAGTATGTCGCTAATTTTTTAGAATTTGCATGGGTGCTCGAAGGCTCTGAAAAAATCTCGGATACAATCTTGTAAACTTCGTTAAATTCAACATCGACCTCGTTGGAGAGATGATAGTAATTTTCCTCTTTTTCTCGAAAGGGCCTAAAAAAATATTCTTTTAACAATCCTGTTGTCTCATCATTAAGAACATGGGGTTCGGCGGATAAAAAAATGGCTTCACTTTTATTTTTGTTTCCTATGCGATGCAATGATATGCTCTCAATTTGGGTAGGGTATAGGTTTATCATGGGTTAGGCAGTCTTTAAAAATTAATAATGTCACGTAAAATAATGTACTGGTTCAAAATTACTGTTAAACGTAAAGTAAAGGGGTATTGCATGGAGCGTTAAAAATTAAATTTTACGCTGCATACTGAAAATCAGTTCCAGTTTTCATCAAAATCCAAATCTTCATAGTTGTCGAGCGTATCATCAAAATCTATCGTGGTATTCGGATCGGATTCAAATTTCTTTTCCGGCGGCGAGTCGGGTAGCTCCCCAAAACTAAAAATGACATTGGGATAGGCGCGACCATCTTCTTTTTGGGTGATATCGGCCAATTCAACAAAAAAGGTCCACATGCTCAAAAAGTCATATATGTAAATGAGTTTGGGATTGTTTTTGGTCAAGATGTCCTCTAAGAACGTTTCGTTCATCAAGCGAACGTTCGAACCGTCTTCGCTCATGTCAAAAAGCGCAATCTCCTCATCTTGGTTCCACCTTTCGTCACAGGTATAAAAAGAGGCCATCTCATTGCCCATAAACCCGAAGGCTTGTGTTATCGCGTTATGAAAATCCTCTAAAGTATTGTTTGCCTCAATTTCAATGTCACGAAAGATATCTTCCTCAGCATCAAAGATTATCCTAATCTTATAAATCATCATCATTTTTTTTGTAGGTGGCAAAGTTACGAAGTTTTGGGACTTCTTTTCGTCTTTAACGCTTCTAAAAAGATATAGAATTGTACACCAAATAAAATGGCGGCCAACACCAGGTGCAAAGGTTGGCTGGTGAAAGGGAAATCCAAATAATACATGGCCATACCCGAGAAAACCTCTATCAATACTATAAAGAGTACCCAATATATTTTTGTGTGCCCTAGCTTTAGCTTAAAAATACGGTACGCAAGATAGGCATTGGCCAATACCACTAAAATTGAAAATGACCGGTGTATATAAAATTGTATCGATGGACTCTCCAACCAAAGGCTTTTGGACTGTTCCCCAACCATATCTATTTGATGGTCTACGAACTGCCTTACCTGTGTGCCTAAAACTATTTGTACCAAAGTCAACAGTAGCACTATTGTAGCGGTTACAAGTGTACCTCTATCAAATAAAATACGTTTGTCTTCTTGGTTCACCAAAAATATGATATACAATAACATTGCCACTATGACCAAGGCCATGATCATGTGTAATGTAATTTTTACGGGTTCCAAAACAGAATATACTACCGTGGCACCTAGCCAAGCCTGAAACCCCATTCCCAAAACGACCAGCCAAGATAAAATCGTGACGGACTTTTTGATTTTCCAATATTTGATGGATACCAAAGCTAAAATCAAAGTTGCCAAACCGGCCAGGGCTCCCAATAACCTATTGATATATTCTATCCAGGTGTGCCAAGGATTAAAAATCGCATAGTCATGTTTTGTGTACGCTTCCCAATTCTCTTTGCTATAGGTTGATGAGGTCCTAAAATCCTTTTTGGCAATCTGAAGCGTCTCATGCCGTATGATTACCTGACCCTTTTTGTATTCTTTTTCCGCTTGCCACTCCAGCTCCGTTGCCTCGGTAGGTGGTATATAATACCCGAAGCATTTCGGCCAATCGGGACAACCCATACCACTGCCCGTCATACGTACCACGGCACCTGCCACGATGACCAAATAAACCAATATCAAAGCCGTTTTGGCTATTTTCCTAAAATGTTTCTGCATATCAAAAGGATTACAAAATTAAGGTACAGAAACTAGAATTCATATGTTTTCAAACAAAAAGGGAAAGCATTGCTTTCCCTTTTTGTTACTATGCTGAAAGGTATCTTATTCTACCACTATGAATTCCGATCGGCGATTGAGTTCATGTTCCGCTTTGGAACATTTTACGCCATTGCCACAATCGTTCACTAGCTTGCTTTCCCCATAGCCCTGCCCCGTGATTCTGGAGCTGTTTATACCTTTGGATATTAGGTAGGCGACCGTAGATTTTGCCCGCTTGTCAGATAGGGACAAATTATAACTGTCCCTGCCGCGACTATCGGTATGTGAGCCTATTGCGATCTTGACCTCGGGATATGTATTCATATACTCCAAAACCTTGTTCAGTTCTATTTTGGCATCCTCTCTAATAACTGCCTTGTTGAGGTCAAAATAGATAGGTTTAAGGTTCAATACCTTGGTGAGGTCGGTGCCTACCGCCGCTGCTTTTCTTATGGGTTTGAGCAATACGGTTACTTCCGGTGTCTCGGATGTCGCAAGTTCAAATGGGGTTTCCCCATCCTCATAATCTTCTTTAACGGCCAAAACTTTGTACTTGCCTTTTTCACAACCTCCATCCATCGTAAACGTACCATCGGCTTCTGAAACAGTTTCAGCTATGGTCGCTCCGTTAGAATTTGTCATCCATAATTTTGTTCCAGGCAACGGGTTTCCTGTTTTTTCATCCTTAACTATGCCCTGTATTGCTGTATTACAGGTTAATTGCAAAGGCTGGGTCTCCAAAAAACCATAAATGTCATCACTTCCCATACCGCCTTCCCGGTTCGATGCAAAAAAACCTTTACCTGTATTTTCATCAATAATGAAAGAAAAATCATCTTGCTCACTGTTTACAGGCTCGCCCACGTTTGCCACATAGGCACTTTCCAAATCTTCAACCTTAGTTGCAAATACATCAAGCCCGCCAAGACCCGGGTGTCCATCTGATGAAAAATAGAGTACGTTCGTTTGGGTTACAAAAGGAAAATTCTCCCTAGCTTCGGTATTTATCTTATCGCCCAAATTCACAGGTTTGCCATAGGTGCCATCATTGTTGATTTTGACCATAAAAATATCCGAGGCCCCCAGTGTGCCTGGCATATCGGATGCGAAATATAGTTTTGTGCCATCGGGACTTAAAGCGGGATGCGCTATGGAATAATCGTCACTGTTGAAGGGTAATTCAGTGATATCGGTCCACTCGTCATCTCGCAATACGGCACGGTATAGCTTTAATCTGCTTATACCTTCTGCATCCCTCTCAAAACCACCATTTTCCGAATTATTTCTTGTAAAAAATACTATGTCGCCATCTTTTGAGAAAGTTGTGGACGATTCATGGGTCTTGGTATTCAGTTTTTTTGAAAATCTTTGTGGATGCATAACTCCCGAACTGTCTGATATATCGGCACTATAAAGGTTCAAGAAAGATTTCTCGTTCCATTGGTGTATGTTTTTGGATGTGATACCGGTATCGCGGGCAGTTGAAAAAACCAATAGATTTTTATAAAAAGATGGTGCGAAATCTGATACTTTTGAATTGATTTTTAGATTTTCAATGGTATACCTCCCGGAGGATTCCTTTATCTTTTTTAAATAATCCATGTTCTCGTTAAACTTGGTTACCCGATAATCATTGGCCTTGGCATCCTCGAACTTTTGCATCCAATCGTCCGATTCATCATATTTTTCCAATGATTTAAGGGATTGTGCATATCTGTATAGATATTCGGGCTCAACGGTTGCTCCGTCATGGTTTATCAGTTTTTCATACCATTGGGAAGCTGCATCGTACTTTGCGTTATTATAATTGGCATTGCCCAGGTTTTTATATATTTCTTCTGATGTATATCCTTTTTGGACCAAATCCTCATAGGACGATATGGCATCCATAAACGCATAGTCTTCGAACTTATCCTCGGCTTTTTGTTCTTTTCTGTCTTGTCCAAAGCTTATGAAACTTACAGTAAAGACTATTGCGAACAGTATATTTTGAGTTGTATTTTTCATTTTAATCTATTTTTAAAAGAATCTTGGGGTCAATACTTTTTTATACCGGGTAAAGAACTCATACCTTAGAAAAACCTCAAAAGAACCATCGTTAAACGAGGTGCTGCCCAAATCGGTAATCTCACGGTCGTAGGCCAGCCCCAACATAAACTGGTCAGTGATCTGAAATCCAAATAAGGCACTGGCAGCGGCATCCCATCTGTATGCGGCACCTAACGAGAATTTGTCGTTCAACAAAAAACTGGCCGATAGGTCAACTTGTAAAGGCGCACCTTTTACGGCCTTTAGGAGGCCGGCGGGCTTAAATTTTAAATTTGGATTAAGTTCAAAAACGTATCCGGATATTAGATACCAATTCATACGTTCTTCGGCCAAAAAGGTATTGCTCTCACCGGATCCGTCAAAATGTTCGGTATTTAAAAAGTTAGGTACTGATAGGCCGGCATAAAATCTATCGGTATGATAATATATACCTGCACCAAAATTGGGTGAGAACTGTTTGTCTACATTATCGAATCCCGCAGGCACCAATTCTTCCCTAAAGTTCTGAAGTTGGTTAAAATCGATATTCAAAAAGTGTCCACCAGCTTTAAGCCCAAAAGATAGTTTGCCAAATTCCGAAGTTGGAACAGTATAAGAGAATACGGCATCAAAATAGGTATCTTGATTGGTGCCATTCCCTATTTCATCATTAACTATTGATAAACCAATGCCCACTCTCTCCGATACCGGGGTATTAAAGTTTATGGTCTGCGTTGTTGGTGCGCCATCCAAGCCCACCCATTGCGATCTGTGTAGGGCCGCAATACTAAAGACTCCCCTAGAACCGGCATATGCCGGATTTACGGCAAGTGTATTGTACATATACTGTGTATACTGTGCATCTTGTTGAGCGCTCAAGGTGCTGGTTACGGCTAAAACTATTATGATTATTATATTATATTTTTTCATTTTTTTTCTTTTAACGATTGGTTTATTTATCTGTTTACATATAAGTATCCAGACCTGGATTTACTTTCCCCATTGTTTACGTATTGAACAATGTAGAAGTAAACACCAACAGGCAATTCATCGTTTTGTTGAATTGTAGCCCTACCGTTCGAGATGCCCCTAAAGGCATTGGAGTTATTATCGTATCCTCTGGTTTCAAATACCTTTACACCCCATCTATTATATATTTCCACTGTATTATCGGGAAATAAATCAATATTGGCAATTCTGAATACACCGTCGTCTATGCCGGGAGTGACCAAATCGTTCTCTATTTCAATATCACACGATAAACCTGCTGGAGGTGTCCCATCAATAGAACTACACCCGTCCAAGGGGTCGGTATTGTCCGAAACCTCTTGCCCATCATTGATACCATCCCCGTCCGAATCTGCAATATCCGGATCCGTGCCCAAAGTGTTTTCCTCGTCATTGGTCAACCCATCATTATCACAATCACTTGTTCCCAATGGCGTACCGTTTACGGAATCACAATCATTGTTTGGGTCAGTACCATCTACGGCCTCTTGGCTATCATTGATACCATCCCCGTCCGAGTCCGGATTGTTCGGGTCCGTAGTAATACCCTCTGGGTCTGCTGGTGTACTAGGGTCATCTACGCCGGTCAATTCCTCATCATTGGTCAGACCGTCTTCATCACAGTCGCTTGTTCCCAAGGGTGTTCCACCAACAGAATCACAATCATCGTTGGGGTCCGTACCGTCTAGAACCTCTTGCGAATCAGCTATGCCGTCCCCATCCGAATCGGGACTTTCCCTGAAGTCAACTTCGGGCGTACTCGAGTCGTCGTCATTATCAGTACCATTGGCCCCGGTATCCAAGTCGTTGTTCACATCATTCCCGGACGTATCGTCAAAACCGTCATCAAGACCATCGCCGTCCGCATCGGTTCCCGTAAATGTTCCCTGACCCGCTTCTTCAACATCATCTACAGTATCATTATCGGAATCTGTGTCCAAATAATCCGGCTCATCGGTAGTATCTGTATTTACAGGGCTTAAACCACCTGCGTAGTTGGTATCTACCCCATTTTCGTCAACTGTTCCGGTAGGTGCCACGTAATCTGCCGTAGTCTGTGCTTCCACATTGTCCGGAATACCATCATCATCTGCATCAATGTCCAAAAAGTCAGGCCCATCATTTAAATTGGTATCGCTATTGGGAGGTGTTGTACTAGATGCATCGTCAGATTGTCCGTCAGTATTGGCATCTACGAAACCACCGTCATTTGAATCGATTACACCATCATTATTGGTGTCCAAAATTTCATTGCCCGATTCGGTTACATCCAAAATACCGTCATTGTCGCTATCTAAGTCAAAATGGTTTGGAATACCATCTCCATCAAAGTCAAAATCAGGCTCAACATTACCATTTACGTCCCCAATTGCGGGGTTATTGGGTTCATCATCCAAGTAATTGGGTGCGCCATCACCATCTGTATCTGCACTTGGGTCCACACCGTTGGATTCATCCAAGTCACTTATACCGTCGTTGTCATCGTCTACATCTACGATATCGGGAATACCATCTTCATCGTTATCCAATGGGGATTCCCTAAAATCTACTTCGGGGGTGCTGGGATTATCAATATTATCCGTTCCGTCCGCTCCAGTATCTAAATCATTATTGATATCGTTACCGGGTGTATCGTCAAAACCATCATCCAGTCCGTCTCCGTCGGCATCGGTTCCCGTGAAGGTACCTTGATTGGCCTCATCAACATCTGTAAAGCTGTCGTTATCTGAATCTGTGTCAAGGTAATCAGGGATAGTATCATTATCTGAATCCTCCGGAGTTAGACCGTTTGGATAATTTGTGTCGGCTCCAACATCATTAATCGTACCTGACGGTACTATATAACTATTTGTAGCTTGAGCCTCGACGTTATCGGGAATACCATCATCATCGGCATCTATGTCCAAGTAATCGGGCCCATCATTTGCATTTTCATCAGAGTTTGGAATAGGTAGTGGAGTTCCGCCTAACGGGGTGTTCGCATCGCCGTCTCTATTGTCAAAAGGGTCTATGGCATCAGCCAGTCCATCCGCATCGGAATCATTGGTCGTTCCCGAGCCTAGTTCCCCATTACCGTCCGGGTCTGTGCCGCCTGCTTCAACTACATCAAAAATGCCATCATTATCCGAATCCAAATCCAAGAAATTAGGTCTTCCGTCACCATCAAAATCATCATCAGGGTCAGTTATGCTCAGACCGTTGCCCACATTGGTAGGAATGCCAGTCACGGGGTCTACATCCCCGGGGCCTAGAACCCCTGTTCCGGGTTGTCCATTTCCGTCATCGTCTACTCCTCCAGCTTCGGTAACGTCCGGGATACCGTCATTGTCCGAGTCCAGGTCAAAATAATTTGGAATACCGTCCCCGTCAGAATCTGTAGGGTTGGTTCTGGGATTATTATCATTATCCAGATTCTCATCTTCGTCAACATCTAAAATACCATCATTGTCATCATCGAGGTCTGTAACATCGGGAATACCATCTTGATCTGTGTCCTGAGTTGCACCCTCTCTCCAGTCCCTATCCCCATCAATAGGGTCGGTGTCCGGTTGGTCCGACGGTGTTTGCCCTCCATTGGTCGCATTGGTTGGATTAGTTGTGCCAGAAACAGTATCAAAAATATCGGCCAGACCATCACCATCTGTGTCTGTAAAATTAACAGCATCTATAATACCATCGTTATCAGCATCCAAAACTGCATCTATTGTATCGTCTACATTATTTTCCGATATATCAAAAACACCATCGTTTTCTGAATCTACATC
Organism: Costertonia aggregata; assembly: GCF_013402795.1. GTDB lineage: Bacteria > Bacteroidota > Bacteroidia > Flavobacteriales > Flavobacteriaceae > Costertonia > Costertonia aggregata. The sequence continues at coordinate 2,938,512 of NZ_CP058595.1, forward strand.
CGCATAATCGGGAGCACTGCCACCATCGGTATTGGTATATCCTATCCCAACGCCACCATTATTGACATCATAGGCGTCATCAATTCCGTCATTATCCGTGTCCGTGCCAGACGGAGCGATATAATCTGTCGTAGATTGCCCTTCGCTATTGTCTATAATACCGTCATTATCAATATCGATATCCAAATAATTGGGAACACCATCACCATCCCTATCTTGGTTGAAGCCAAAACCGCCCAATATATTATCCGGACTGTCCGGATCGTTTGTATCGGCCAAACCGTCGCCATCAGTATCTACTGGGATTCCGGTACCTACAACGCCGTCATTATCACCATCAATAACCTCAAAATTACCTTCAAAAGTATCTGGAAGGCCATCACCATCACTATCCAGATCCAAATAATTTGGAATGGTATCTGCGTCCGAATTCGTAAAAGGAGGCAAAGTGCCACCATCGTTGGGGTCTGTAACATCTGGCCAACCGTTTGTACCAACCGTTGGATTTCCAGTGCCAATTTGCCCATCGTTATCCGGGTCTCCCGGTCCTGAACCAGAAAATGCTTCTTCAGCATCCGTAATGCCATCGTTATCGGAATCTACATCCAAGAAATCGGGAACACTATCGCTATCTGTATTGATTATCGGTAATACTGTACCACCGTTGGGAACATCAACTATGTTGCTTAAACCATTGCTATCCGGATCTGTTATTGGTCCAGTTCCAATTCTGCCGTCGCCATCGGGATCGTTACCACCGGCTTCCAGTACATCTGGAATACCGTCATTGTCCGAATCAAGATCCAAACGATTAACCACACCATCACCATCTTGATCAGGGTCGTTCAATGCCGTTCCGGGACCATCGTCTACTGCTGACGTAGTGTTATTATCCGGGTCTACTTCATCGGCTAGGCCGTCATCATCTGTATCCAACATTGTAGATGGATCACCCGGTGTTGGATAATCCAATTGCCCGTCTCCATCAGTATCTGTTCCCCCAGCTTCAATGATATCCGGAATACCGTCATTATCGGAGTCCAGATCTAATATGTTATCAACACCGTCCCCATCTGAATCGGGAATCGGTAATGGAATGATTTCCGCAGTATCGTCCAAACCATTACCATCGGTATCTGTAAAATTATCAATTATTCCATCCCCATTATCATCGGTTCCCCCTGCTTCTAGCACATCGGTAATACCGTCGTTATCCGAATCCAAATCCAAATAATTAGGTATTCCATCGCCATCGGTATCCTCTTTGGGCAGAACTGTTCCCGGGCCGTCCAAAGGTGTTGGAGTGGTATTGTCATCAGTGTCCACACTATCTGCAAGACCATCTGCATCTGCATCTGCCAAAGTAGTTGGATCGCCAGGTGTGGCATAATTAATTTGTCCATCTCCATCAGTGTCTGTTCCCCCAGCCTCTATAATGTCCGGAATACCGTCGTTATCGGAATCTAAATCCAACCTATCCGGAATCCCATCGCCATCGGTATCCGGATTTTCCAAAGGTGTGCCGGGCGTCGTTGGGCCATTAGGGTCTACGCTATCGTCCAACCCGTCATTGTCCTCATCTGTAAACGTATCAATTCTACCATCTCCGTCCGTGTCAACTCCCCCGGCTTCAGTTATATCGGGGATGCCGTCATTATCGGAATCCAAGTCCAAAACATCGTTGATTCCATCCCCGTCAGAATCTGGGTTGGGAAGGGGGGTATTGGCTACTGTATCGTCCAGACCATCATCATTATCATCGGTAAAACCATCTACCCTTCCATCACCATCATTATCAATTCCGCCAGCTTCGATAATATCAGGTATGCCATCATTGTCAGAATCCAAATCCAATCTGTCCGGAACGCCATCCCCGTCGGTATCTCCCCCAGGTTCTTCTGTGTCGGGAATTCCATCGTTATCATCATCCAAATCCACATCATCGAAAATTCCGTCCCCATCCGAATCCGGAACATCTTGCCTGTAATCAACATCATCGCCGGGCAATTGTGTATCGGGTAGGGTAGTAGGGGCGTCAATTTCATCATTTACATCATCTGGGTCATTGGTCTCTGCCCCCTCAAAACCATCATCCAGACCGTCGTCGTCCTCATCTGTGCCCTGCAGTGTTCCTCTGCCGCCTTCCTCAACGTCTGTAATCGTATCATTGTCCGAATCTTCGTCTATATAGTCCGGGTCATCATCGCCATCTGTATTTTCAGGAACGATACCTATATTAGTCCCATTTTCATAGTTATCGTCAACACCATTAGTATTTGCATCGGTCATACCTGTTCCCGCACCACTTGGTCCAAGGTAAGTATCGGTTGGTTGAGCCTCTACATTATCGGGAATGCCGTCATCGTCCGAATCAATATCAACGATGTCGTTCAAATCATCGCTATCCGAATTTATTGGGTTAAGTCCAGCGCCTGCCGTAGAGGGAATTCCGTTATTGTTCGTTGTATCACCATCGGTATCGTCAGCGAGGCCATCATTATTATCATCGGTTCCGCCGGCTTCGATAACATCTGCAATACCGTCGTTATCGCTATCCAAATCCCGTGAATTGGCAATACCGTCCCCGTCAAAGTCACAATCCAACGTTGCCAATACTACATTGTCGATACCAACATCGTTCCCATTGTTTCCCAACGGCTGAAAGTTGTTTATGAGTATGTCAACAGTACTGGTCGTAGCAGTAAAATCCACAATGAGCCTTTGCCAGTTATCATCATTTTGAATTCCCAGTGTTGTTGAGGTCTGCGAAGCTAGCTCGTTCCCGTTGGCATCCAATACAACCAATCTGAAGTCCGGAACTTGGGAACAACCGTTGCAGAGCCCGGCCAGATCGATCCTAAACCGGTAATCCCTACCTATTTCAACAGGCTGATCATCTTGCCTGTAAAACGGAAGATCCACAAAATTGGGCGAGTTGATATTGATGGCCAGGTATCTACCATTTGTATCGCCATCAGCATCACCGTCAGCAACCGTTGAATTGGCTTCGGTTCTTATAAAAAACTGGGTCTGGGCAGAAGAAGTGGTCACTGCATAAAAACCATCTTGTGGATTTGTAGCATCGAATACGTGCGGATTGCCATTTGTCCCCAATGCGGCTTCGACCAAGGTGTTTCTGATGATATCTGGCCCAACACCAAAGTCTTCAAAAAATACTTGGTTGGTTTCAATTTTGCTGGCGATAGCGCAATTGTTGTCTTCCAATACGTCGGGAATACCATCGTTATCATCGTCCAAATCGGTCACATCATCAATACCATCATTATCGCTATCTGTACCGATGGACAACTCCAACATGCCCCTATTTGAACTTACGCCCAAGTCATCTTTGACCGTAAAAACAATATCGGCTTTTCCCAAATAGTTGGGTTCCGATGTAAAGGAGACATTACCGGTAGCATCTACCGTATATGTGCCAATGCCCGGTAATATCAAAGGGTTTCCTACACTGCCCTGATTGTATACATTGTTCGGGTCTATCAGCACCACAGTGTCCACTACCAAATTACCATCCGCATCACTAGAACCGTTCAATACGTTGGTGGCGAAAGTCGCTCCTTGCGAAATGAAGTTTCCCGTATTATCCAAAACCACTGGTGGTACGTTTAAAACGGTGGTATCTTCCAAATCAAAAGTTACCTCACCTAGAAAACTAATTGAATTTTGCCGGTCGTTACTATCAACAGAACTACCGTTTCTAAAATTGAGGATGCTGATATTTTCGTAATTGATACGTACCACATATTGTGTGTTGGCCTCGCTTATTCCCGCGGCAAAATCCGCATCACTTTGAAAACGAGTGTATGCGCCATTTGCTGATGGCACAAGGTCGGTAGGTGTGGCAGATGAAGTATCTTCCAAGGTGTAAGAGTTGGTAACGATAGCCTCAAAATATTCAAAGCCATCAACATCTATGGCTTCCATGGTAAAGGATTCCAAGTATGCCGTTATTCCAGTATCGGTGGCATTGGTGACCGATCCGTCCAATACAAATTGAACTTCCCATTCCACATAACCGTCCGGAGCCGAGGTATTCGTCAACGGTTCAAATCTATCGTCTACACCAAGCACTGTATCCACGCCTTCTACGGAGGAATCCGATATGTCTACAATGGTAACTATTGCATCTACTATATAACCATCAGTAGATGATGCTATATTTTGATAGATGTATTTTGCACCTATAGTCTCTGTGGGTGGACTTCCTGGAAGTAAAGCAGGGCCATCGGCCTGACTAAATGTGGGAAATACTTGTGCTTGTATTGAATTCAGGAAAAACAAGACTACTCCCAAAATAATGTAAAACTGATTTTGGGGTATGAAGCGAGTAGAATTTTTCATACGCAAGGGGAATTTAAGATTAGTGTTCTCAATAATTTACGACAAAACGAAAGAAAAAGACTATGAAATGCTAAAAAAATTAACATTTAAGGAGCAATCAAATAAAAATATTAACAGATTACTAATTTTAGTTTGAATTTACCGGTATAGCTTCCTTGGAAATCTTTGACTTGTGCTCTGTATTATTTGGTGGTAGTATGCAAACCGATTTCTTTTCCCTTTTTAAGCATAAACTCCTTTGCCGCATTGTACTCGTTGGGAATCTCACCTTCTAATATGGCTTCTTTGATGGCATCTTTGATAATTCCGATTTCCCTAGAAGGTTTAAGGTCGAAAGTCTGCATGATTTCCTCCCCACTTACCGGGGGCTGAAAATTACGCACATGGTCACGCTCTTCTACTTCTTCGATTTTCAAGCGGACCAGTTTAAAGTTGTTCTTGTACTTTTTTTGTTTTTTAGGATTTTTGGTCGTGATATCCGCTTCGCATAGGGTCATTAGGTCGTCAACGTGTTCCCCGGCATCAAAAATGAGCCTACGTACTGCGGAATCGGTAACAAAATCCTCTGATAGTATTTGTGGTCGTGAACTCATCAATACCAGTTTTTGAACGTACTTCATTTTGTCGTTCAAAGGCATTCGGAGGCGTTTGAATAACTTATATACCATCTTTGAACCTACAAATTCGTGCCCATGAAACGTCCACCCTATTTTTTTATGGAATTTTTTCGTGGGAGCTTTTCCTATATCGTGCAATAAAGCGGCCCATCGCAACCAAATGTTATCGGTATTTTCAGAGATGTTATCAACAACCTCCAAAGTGTGCCAAAAATTATCCTTATGTTTTTGGCCCTCGATTTCTTCAATACCTTTTAGTGCGGTGAGCTCTGGTAATATTATCTCTAAAAGACCGGTTTTATTCAATAGGGCAAAACCCTTTGATGGTGTGCGGCTTGCCATTATTTTGTGAAGCTCGTCTACAATTCTTTCCCTGGATATTATTTTGATACGATCTTTGTTCTCGATTATGGCTTGCAATGATTTTAACTGAATCGTAAAATCAAGCTGTGTAGCAAAACGGATGGCACGCATCATTCGCAAAGGGTCATCGGAATAAGTAGTCGCAGGTTCTAGCGGTGTACGCAATATTTTTTTGTTCAGATCTGCAATACCATCAAACGGGTCCAGTAGTCTTCCAAAATCATCTTCTTGTAAAGATAGCGCCAATGCATTTATGGTAAAATCCCTTCTTTTTTGATCATCTTGCAATGTGCCGTCTTCGACAAGAGGTTTTCGGCTGTCCCTATTATAACTTTCCTTGCGTGCGCCGACGAACTCAAGCTCTATGTCACCGTACTTTATCATGGCAGTACCAAAGTTCTTAAAGATTGAAACTTGAGGTTTACCATCTAATCTTGAAGCTACTTTTTGGGCCAATTCAATACCGCTACCTATGGCAACTACGTCAATATCCTTTGGGGTGCCCCTTTTTAAAAAATAATCTCGAACGAAACCACCAATGACATAACAATCTATTGATAGCTCATTGGCCGATTCAGTTATGATTGAAAAGATAGGGTTTGATAAAGCTTTACTGTGGCTTTGTTGCATGGTATCATTTTCGAACAACCTTTACGGTATTATCATTACCTAGTTTAATGATTGTAGAAGGTTTTTCGGTTTTATTGTCTTGGTACAAATTTACCACATAGTCCACACCTGATAAAATGGCCTCGTTTATTTCTTTAAAACTTTTTGGAATTGCTTTGCCCGATATATTGGCCGAAGCAGCGACAATTGGTTTTTTGAACTTGTTTATAAGGTATTGACAAAATTTATCGGATGCTACTCGTATGGCTATTGTACCATCGAAGGCTATGAGATTTTTTGATACACCTCTTGGTCTGTCATATAGTATCGTTGTTGGTGTTGTGGACAAGTCCATAATATCGTATGCCAGATCCGGTACGGTCTCTACATGTTTTTCTAGCATGGCATCATTGGCTACCAGACAAACAAGTGCTTTATCGTTATTGTTTTGTATTAGTTGATATATTTTATCGACTGCTTTTTCATTTGTTGCATCACACCCAATGCCCCAAACAGTATCGGTCGGGTACAGAATAAGACCACCTTCGTTTAAGGTGTGGATACAGTTATTTATTTCTTTGGTCATTATGGTTTTGGGATACGGGTAAATATCAAAATAATTTTTTAGTCTCAGTATTTAATATCTTTGAACAAAATCAGACTTTGCATTTCAAATCTAAATCAAATCTTCCAAAAAAGATTTACGTCCTTCATAAAACCGGAGCACCAACCCATTATTTGGCTCTTGCATATCTGTGCAGGGAAAATAATATTGAGCTGGTCTTTAGGGAGTTTACTTTTTTTAGCAAAATCTTAAAGTATTGTATAACGCTCAAATACAATCTTTTAAAGAGGCAATTAAAAAACCTTTTCTTTTTTTTTGATTTGTCTTTTTCAAAAAACAAATATGTTGTTTTGGGTATAGCTCCTTATGATTATAAACTATTTTTTTTGAGACGGTTTTTAAGGCGCCATTATGTTTTTTATCATACTTCATGGCCCGTTTGGGACGGGTCCTTTTATCCCAAAAAAAAATTTGATGGTAAATGGCTAAAAAATCTGTGGTATAATTTTCTTAAAAATGATGTGGCACATATTTTTAGTGTAACCCAATTTGCCAAAAGCGAACTAATGGTGAATTATACTATTCGCAAGGATAAAATTTCTGTTGTTTATCATTCGTATGAAACGGCAGGAAGCGGTTTACGTAAAAATACTACATCTGCCAATCCTTGCTTTGTATATGTAGGTAGGTTGATAGAAAAAAAGGGTCTCTTGGAATTATTGGATTTTTTCAAGGAAAATCCAAACCATTTTTTTACCGTAGTAGGTGATGGTCATTTAAAACAAAAAGTTGAAGAGTATGCATATATGCATGATAATATCAAATACATGGGTTATGTAAACGATAAGGAAAAATTAATGGAAATTTATAAAGCGAATGATTATTTTCTCTTGAATTCCAAACGGGTTGAGAAATGGGAAGAGCTTTTTGGCATGGTCTTGATCGAAGCGATGTCTTGTGGCGTAGTTCCCATTGCAACAAATCATGTGGGCCCCAAAGAAATAGTTGACCATGCCGTAAACGGTTATATTACAACCGAAGAGGGTTTCGTGCCTTTTTTGGAGAGTATCAAAAACCAAATTCCTTCGGCCGAATTAGCCGCTAGCGCCAAGGAAAAAGGAAAGCGCTTTCTTGCTAGCGAAATAAAAGAAAATTGGCGAGCTATACTGGTGAGGTAAGAACTTGTTTCTGCTTTAAGGATTTGTGCAATGGAAACCCACCAACAGCTTTCAAGAAAATTGGAAAATATTTAGGTTTTGCAAACGATTTGATAAAATACCGAAGCGAAAAAAAGAAATGGAATATTTTAAAATAGAGCCACGTATGATGTTTTCGCATCACATAAAATAGAGAGGTGTTATATTCTATAAGTTTAGTCGTAGCGGCCAGTGATTCCCCTATGCTTTTATCCTTATAATGCACATATGTGATGTTAGGTAAATAATAGGTGCATTTGCCCATTTTCGATAATCTTTGACAAATATCACTTTCCTCGTAATATAAAAAGAGATTAGTGTCAAAACCACCGACCATGTCAAAAAAAGAAGACCTGAAAAACATAAAAGAACCATTTACGTAATCAACCTTTATAGGGTTGGTATATTTTTTTCTTAACCTGGGCGTAGAAGGGCCCTTCAAGAATTCAGCTGCTTTTTTTCCTATGATTTCTTTAGTGAATGAGGTAAAATGATTAAATCCATGCCATTGGTTACCATCTTGGTCAACAGATCTAGGTCCGCAACAAGCTACGTTCGTGTGCTCTTGCATAAACATATAACAATATGATAAAACGTCTTCCTTAAAAATACAGTCATTATTTAAAATCAGATAATAATCTGCGTTTGCTTGCTGGACACCATACATATTACCCGCTCCAAAACCTATATTGATACGGCTCCTCATGAGTTTGATCTTATTGTTGTTCAATGTTTTTATATGTTCTTCAATATTCCTGTAATCCTGAATCTCAGATGCATTGTCGACTACAATGATTTCGAACTCTAAAGTATTGGTACATACTTGAATTATACTGTCGATACAATTTTTTGTGTATTCTGACGAATTATAATTTATGGTTATAATACTTATATTTTTTTTTGACAGACTCATAAAGATCAAAGTTATATTTGTAAAGCGATGTAGTTTATAGACTGTTAAGCTTCAATAAAGCTGATATATTTTTTTTGCTGCTCTTCAAAAGTCCATTTCCTGTCATGGTAAGCAGTCTTTCCTGTGCGGTTTTCATTGTTGTTGATTGCTTCCAAGACTTTTGATAATCCATCTTTGCCATTGTATAGGATTGCATTGTTTTTAATATCATCAAAATGTTCAAGACCTTTAGGACATATAAGGGTTTTTTTATAGGCAAAGGCAAGATTATAAGCTCCCATTATTTTATCATATTGATATTTGGTATCTACCTCTTTTATAGGAATCAATATGTAATCGCTGCTTTTTATATACCCATGAAATTCCGGATTTTCAATATAGCGATCAAAGAGTATAAAATGTTCGGTCAAACCAAAACTATCTATATTTTGTTGTAGTTCATTATGTTGTGTGTTGTCACTACTCAATTTTCCCAATAAAATGATTTTTAGATTATCTGCCCTAGACAATTCTTTGAGAATATCTACAATAAAATTATAGTCCCTTCTTGAGAATTCAATTTTACCTGGAATAGTGACCCAAGTCTCATTTTTTTTGTATTCATGTAACATTTCATAATCATAAAAAAAAATAGGATAAAAACTTGAGTAGCATAATTTTGGATTTGATTCTCTGGCTTTTTCCAGTAAAAAATCATTTAGTACAAAATACTTTTTAATATTCTTGCAAATAATTTTTTGCGATAAACTGGTGTTTAGTTTTTTTATATTATGAAGTATCCCGAACAATCTTTTTTTGCGTAATAAATAGCTCAAGACAATAACCTCTTTTTTTGAACTTGCTGTATTGAAGACTATAATCTCGCTATTGGTTTTCAGTATAAAAAAATAAAGCTTTAAGACTCTGTAAATACGGTATATAAAAAATACTTTTGAGTCGTTTTTTGAAGTGTAAACAGTATCTATTTCACTTTTGTAGGGTTGAATGCTTTGCTCTAAAGCCGGATGAATTGCCAAACCTACCCAGTATCCTGCGTTTTTTAGAAAAGTAATTTGAGAATATAGGCACTCTTCGTGATAAGTATTAAGTTCAATGAGTAAAGCCTTTTTTTTCAAAAGTAATTTTAGATTTTGAAAGCTGCGCCAATTTAATTGGCCAATATTTGTCAAAGATAAACCATTAACTTTTATATTTTTGCTCTCGACGAAACATGACCATACAATGGAAAAGCCAAAAATTTCTGTAATCGTAAGCACTTACAATTCTGAGGAATGGTTAGAGAAAGTTTTATGGGGTTTTAATCAACAGACATTCAAAAATTTTGAGGTGGTCATTGCAGACGATGGTTCGGGTGAAGCCACAAAGAACCTAATTTTAGAGATGTCAAAAAAAGTAGATTATCATATCATTCACGTATGGCAAGAAGACGAGGGCTTTCAAAAATCAAAAATTTTAAATAAATCTGTACTAGCCTGCCGCTCTGAATATATAATTATGACAGATGGAGATTGTATTCCTAGGAAAGATTTTGTTCATGTACACTACTTAAACAAGGCAAAAGGGTATTTCATTTCAGGCGGATATTATATGTTGCCTATGAATATCTCTAAATTGATTACATTGGAAGACATTGAAAAACAGCGATGTTTCAATTTAAACTGGTTAAAAGAAAAAGGCATACCCAAAACATTTAAAAACAATAAGTTGACCGCAAGAGGTATTATTTCTAAATTATTGAATTGGATTACGCCAACAAATGCCAGTTGGAACGGACATAATTCTTCTGGTTGGAAAAAAGACATATTGAATGTTAATGGTTTCGACGAACGTATGCAGTACGGGGGTCAGGATAGGGAACTTGGCGAGCGTTTGTTTAATTTCGGGATTAAATCCAAACAATTAAGGTATAGTGCCGTATGCGTTCACCTTGATCATAAAAGAGGATACAAGACTCCTGAATCAATTGCAAAAAATCAGCAGATTAGAAAGGAAACCAAGCAGGAAAAAAGAGTCTGGACCTATTATGGCATTACCAAATAATAGGGTAATTTATTTTTTTGCTCTAGCTTTTTAAGCTTTTTAAAACGTTCCAAAACACCCAAAGCGTTTAGATAGCATACTATAAGTCCCTTTCTGCCATCTAAGAATCCAAGTCTTAATATAAAATGGTTAAAGAATTTCCAACTTGTTTTTATGACAAGTAAAAGGTAGCTAAAGCGTTTTTCGGTGTAATAGGATTCTACCGCTTTTAACCTCCCGTATTTGAGCATTTTCCCTTTATAATCCTCGTAATTTTTATAGCAATAATGTATTAGTTTCTCATTTAGGATACCTGATTTGCCATTAATATCCAAAGTTTCGTGAACAATTTTGCTATCGCAGAACTTAGCTTTACTTTTTCTGAACAACCTATAGTTTTTATCAGTTTGCCAACCACTAAATCTCAATTTCTTGTTCTGGAACATAAACTGGCGATAAAACCAATAAGCAACTACATCATCATCTTTTTTTACCGCACCCAATATTTCGTTTCGTAATGCATCGGGCACTATTTCATCAGCATCCAAAAAAAGCACCCAGTCATGGGAAGCTTGTTTTAAAGTGAAGGATTTTTGTTCGGTAAAATTTTCAAAAGGATTTTGAATGACCCTTACCTTATCTTGATTCAAAAGATATTCGTAAGTACCATCCGTACTATAAGAGTCAACTACCAAAATTTCATCGGCAAAAGAAACAGATTCAATACATTTTTCTATGTAGCCGATTTCATTGAACGTAATTATCAGTGCAGATATTTTATTTTTTTTGTTGTTCATGAGATATTAATAACGCAACAATGTTCTTAATATTTTTGTAAAAGTATAACAAAAAAAAAGCGATAAAATTGTATTGTGAAGTTAAATTCTTACATGCTTTTATTTTTTCAGAGTATGCACTAAAATTAAATTACAATAAAAGTTGTTTCAAATAAAGAGTTAATATTTTGAGAATAATAAAATGTAAAAATCTTCAATACACTAAAAGTGGTTGAATTAGCACCTGTATCGTCATCACACCGCCACATCATACTCGCGCAAGGCGTCGTTCAATGATGTTTTTTTATTGGTGCTTTCTTTTCTGGTACCTATGATTAGGGCACAGGGCACTTGATACTCACCCGCAGGGAATGATTTTGTATAACTGCCCGGTATAACTACGGATCGTGCCGGTACCAAACCTTTGCGCTCTACAGGCGTATCTCCCGTAACATCTATGATTTTGGTAGATGCCGTGAGCACAACATTTGCCCCTAACACAGCCTCTTTTTCTACCCTAACCCCCTCTACAACAATACAACGGGAGCCGATAAAAGCATTGTCCTCTATAATGACCGGTGCGGCCTGTAAGGGTTCCAAAACCCCACCAATACCAACGCCACCGCTTAAGTGCACATTTTTGCCTATTTGGGCACAGCTACCCACAGTGGCCCACGTATCTACCATGGTACCTTCATCTACATAAGCGCCAATATTCACATAGCTTGGCATTAATATGGTACCGGCAGATATGTAGGCACCATGTCTGGCAACAGCATTGGGTACGATTCGGATTCCCTTTTCCTTATATCCTTTTTTTAATGGCATTTTGTCATGGTATTCAAAGATACCGGCTTCCAAGGTTTCCATCTTTTGGATCGGAAAGTAAAGCACAACCGCTTTTTTTACCCATTCGTTTATCTGCCAGCCATTTTCAACAGGTTCGGCACAGCGTAGTTCGCCATTGTCTATCAAATCTATCACTTTACGTATGGTATCTTGAGTCTTGGTGTCTTTTAGGAGCTCTCTATTGTCCCAAGCGCTTTCTATGGTTTGTCGTATTTCGGTCATTTTAGTATTGAATTTTGACAAATATAGGGCTGGCCGATGAATTCACACTCCTATTTTATAGTTATAACAATATATGGTTTATTTTTGCCAAAAATTGTGATTTGGGTAGAATTATTGCGTTGGATTATGGAATGAAAAGAACGGGAATCGCCGTTACTGATGAACTTCAAATTATCGCATCGGGCCTTACGACAGTCGATACCAGAACCTTGTTGGATTATTTGAAGGAATATTTTTCAAAAAATGAGGTAGATACCATCGTCGTTGGGGAACCCAAACAGATGGACAACACCCCATCAGAATCAGAGGCTCTCATTACGCCTTTTTTAGAAAAAATGGCCAACGTTTTTCCACATATACCGGTAGAACGTGAAGATGAGCGTTTTACATCAAAAATGGCCTTTCAAACCATGATAGATAGTGGCTTGGGAAAACAAAAAAGAAGAAATAAAGGGTTGGTAGACGAGATAAGCGCAACGCTCATTCTCCAATCGTATTTAAACAGAAAATAACATATGATATTGCCCATTGTAGCCTACGGTGACCCTGTTTTGCGAAAAGCGGGAAAAAATATTGACAAAGATTATCCGGAGTTGACCACGTTGATTTCCAACATGTGGGAGACCATGTACAATGCCAATGGTGTAGGACTGGCAGCACCTCAAATAGGTCTGCCTATTCGTCTGTTTTTGGTAGATACCACTCCGTTTTCCGAAGATGAGGACCTCAATGAAGAAGAACAAAAGGCGTTGAACGGCTTCAAAAAAGTTTTTATCAATGCTAAAATAACCGACGAAACCGGCAAGGAATGGCCTTTTAATGAAGGTTGTTTGAGCATACCCGACGTGCGTGAGGACGTAGTAAGAAAGGAAACCGTACACATTACCTACCAAGACGAGAATTTCAAAGAGCATTTAGAAACCTATGAAGGGTTGTTGGCCCGAGTGATACAGCATGAGTATGACCATATTGAAGGTGTTTTGTTTACCGATAAGCTTTCATCTTTGAAAAAACGATTATTAAAAGGTAGGCTGGCTAACATATCAAAGGGGAAAATAAGGGTAGATTACAGAATGAAGTTCCCCAATATTAAAAAAGGACGTTAAAACCGTTCCGTTATCATATGAAAAGCACCATATTTGCCGATAAATTTTTTTAAAAGTATGAGTTTAGATAAAATTTTGTCCATTTCCGGTAAGCCCGGCCTCTATAAATTATTGACGCAAACCCGAACCGGTTTTGTGGCAGAATCCCTTTTAGACGGCAAAAGAATTACCGTTGGCATGCGTAGCAACGTTAGTGTGCTTTCTGAAATCGCAATTTACACCTTGGACGAGGAGCTGCCTTTAAGAGAAGTACTGCAAAAGATAAAGGACAGGGAAAACGGGGGCAAAACATCGGTAGGCCACAAAGAGGACAAAATCAAACTTGAGGAGTATTTTTTTGAGGTGCTGCCCAATTACGACGAGGACAGGGTTTACCCCAGTGACATAAAAAAAATCATTCAATGGTATAACTTATTGATCGAACACGGTATCAACGATTTTTCCAAAACCGATGATGAAGATCAAAATGCATCTGACGAAGAGGAATAAAGAACATCGTATTCCAATTAAGATATGGCCTTCGGTTTCGAAGGCTTTTTTGTGTTTTTACTCCAGATATTATTGGCTATATTTAACTCCAGCTGATTAACACAAAAACAAAACGCACCATGCACCACCACAGTATTGCTAGATTCCTCGTATTATTTTTTATCCTGAACTATGCAGGTATTAAGGCCCAAGACACTACAAAAGAAAAAGACTCCACAAAAAAAGCTACGAAAGAGCTTCCACTAGAACCGCAACGTAATATTTCGTTTTCGACCGATAAGGGTACTTGGATATCCTTGGATGTTAGCCCCGACGGTAAGACCCTTGTGTTCGATTTAATGGGGGATATTTACACCATGCCCATTACCGGAGGAAAAGCGACTGCAATCACTGCTGGTTTGGCGTATGATGTACACCCCCGATACAGTCCCGATGGAAAATCGCTGGTATTCATTTCCGATAAAAGCGGGTCGGATAATATTTGGACATTGGACCTAAAATCAAAAGAGGAGAAACAAATCACAAAAGAAAGCAAACATAATTTCTTTTCGGCAGATTGGTCGCCCGATGGTGAATACATAGTGGGTGTGAAAGGGCGTAGAAACATAAAACCCCACATTTATCATAAAGATGGTGGTAGTGGGAGCCAATTGGTAAGTGAGCCCAAGAATATAAAATTAATAGATCCCGCTTTTAGCCCCGATGGTAAATTGATCTATTTCTCGCAACGCAGAGGCTCCTGGAACTACAATGCGCGATTGCCACAGTATCAAATAGGCACGTATGATATGGAGGATGGCGACATGGCCGTTGTAACGTCCCGATATGGTTCTGCTTTTACACCTACATTGTCCAATGATGGGAAATGGATGGTGTATGGCACTCGTTTTGAAGCTGAGACGGGATTGGTGCTCCGTAATTTAAAAACGGGCAAAGAGCGCTGGCTCGCATATCCTGTTCAGCGAGACGAACAAGAATCCATCGCTCCTTTGGGGGTTTTACCGGCAATGGCCTTTACACCGGACAGCAAGAACCTGATAGCTTCCTACGGAGGAAAAATCTATTCCATAGCCTTGGAGAGCAACGTGGCCAAGGAAATCCCTTTTCAAGTTGATGTAAATTTGGAATTAGGTCCGCAATTAGAATTCAAATATCCAATTGAGGATACGAAAGAGGCTTTTGTCACTCAAATAAGGGATGCCAAACCATCACCGTACGGTTCAAAATTGGCTTTTACCGCATTAAACCGATTATATGTGATGGATTTACCGAACGGTACCCCAAAAAGATTGACCAAAAATGAGTATACCGAAGCACAGCCTACGTGGTCGCCTGATGGAAAACATGTGGTTTTCACTACATGGAAACAAGGCGGTGGCCATTTATACAAAACCAATGTCGAAGGCAGATTAAAATCGGTTCAATTAACGCAAGAACCAGGTATCTATACCAACCCTGCGTGGTCATACAATTCTGACCGTATTGCATTTCATAGGGGAACGGCACAAACTTACGACGATGCTATCGGCCCCTTTACCAGGGGAAGCCAAGTAGATTTGGTTTGGGTATCTTCAAATGGAGGCCCTATCAATTTAATCGATAAGACCAAAGGACGCCAAATGCCCCACTTTACCAAAATAGATGATAGGGTTTACCTAAACAGCAACTCAAAAGGTTTAGTCTCCGTCCGGTGGGATGGTACTGACGAGAAAGAACATTTGAAACTTACAGGAATCACTACCTACGGTTCGCAGGATGTTTTTGGGAAAGACCACGACCATGCTATGGACGGTCTTAATTTACTATCGGCACTGCCAACTTCCGAGGAAGGATGGCGAGAAAACAACAAAGCATCAAAACCTGCTGAAATCAAGATTTCCCCGGATGGGAAAACAGCTTTGGCTTTGATTAATAATGACGTGTATACGGTAACTGTCCCTCGTTTTGGCAAAACCCCTACCATTTCTTTGGCCAAGGCAGAAGGTGCTGCTTTTCCTGCAATGAAATTGACCGTAATGGGCGGGGAATTCCCTGCTTGGTCATCGGACAGTAAAAAAGTGCATTGGTCCTTGGGGTCCAGTCATTTTAGGTATGACGTGGTTGCGGGCAAGCAATTTAAAGATAGTATTGCAAACGCCAAGAAAAAAGAGAAAGAACTAAAGAAAACCGAAAAGGAAACAGATTCCACCAAAACCGATCAAAAGAAAGATGACAAAAAGAAGGAACCCAAATTTGAAGCTGAGGAGTTTAAGATACGGGTACGTTACCAAAAAGATACACCACAGGGAACTTTACATTTAAAGGGTGGTCGCATCATAACCATGAATGGTGACGAGGTTATTGAAAATGGTGACATTCTCATTGAAAACAATAGGATAAAAGCTGTTGGGGCATCGGGCGATTTAATAGTGCCTTCGGGTACAACGACCATTGATGTTTCAGGAAAGACACTTACACCGGGCTTTGTGGATACGCATGCCCATATGTGGCCCAATTGGGGCGTTCATAAAAACCAGGTTTGGATTTATTCAGCAAATTTAGCTTATGGCGTTACCACGACAAGAGATCCGCAGACTGCTACTACAGATGTGCTTACCTACGCCGATATGGTAGAAGCGGGGATGTTGCATGGGCCAAGAGTGTACAGTACAGGACCGGGAGTAGGTTTTTGGAAGTACAAGATAGAAAGCTTGGAGCATGCAAAAGATGTGTTAAAGCAATATAGCGAGTATTACAATACCAAGAGTATTAAAATGTACTTGGTGGGTAATCGTCAACAGCGCCAATGGGTAATTATGGCGGCCAAGGAGTTAAAATTGATGCCTACGACCGAAGGCGGATTAGATTTCAAATTGAATATGACACAATTGTTGGACGGTTACCCAGGACACGAACACTCATTACCTATTTATCCTATTTATAATGATGTAGTAAAAACCGTTGCGGATTCCAAAATGGCGGTAACCCCTACTTTATTGGTTTCTTATGGTGGGCCTTGGGCCGAAAACTACTACTATTCCCGGGAAAATGTATGGGGCGACAAAAAAATACAGTACTTCACCCCCTATGAGGAATTGGCCCAAAAATCAAGAAGGCGGCCAGGTTGGTTTATGGATGAGGAGCATATATTTAAAAAACATGCCGAGTTTATAAATGATTTGGTAGCCGCAGATGGACTGGCGGGCATAGGAAGTCACGGTCAATTGCAAGGTCTTGGCTTTCACTGGGAGCTATGGTCGGTGGCCAGTGGAGGAATGAATAACCACGATGCATTAAAAGTAGCGACTATTCATGGTACAAAAGCTTTGGGATTGGATGGCGATTTGGGCAGCTTGGAAGCCGGTAAACTAGCTGATATTTTGATTATGGACAAAAACCCGTTGGAAAACCTTCGGAATACGAACACCTTAACGCATGTTATCAAAAATGGTAGGGTTTACGAAGCCAATACTTTGGATGAGGTGTGGCCTAAGGAAAAGAAAGCTGAAACATTTTATTGGCAAACCAAAAAACCGAACGGATTGCCAGGAGTAAAAAAACAGCCATAAAGTTTAAAATAGAATACAAACCGGGGACGGGGCTTCAACTTCTGAAATGTAGTTTAAAAGCCCTGTTTTTTTATCTCTTTTAAAAGAAACTATGTTGTTTGAATATTGATTGGCGACCAGCAAGTGACTTTCATCCGGCGATAGCGAAAAATTACGGGGCCATTCCCCGTGAACCGATTCATGGCCTAAGACAGTAAGACCACCATTTACTGCATTTATTTTGTAGATTACGATACTGTTGTCCCCTCTGTTGGAAGCGTATAGAAACTTACCATCTGAAGAGATATGGATATCCGCACAGTAACTTTCCCCTTTAAAACCTTTGGGTAAAGTAGAATACGATTCAATGGGTCTGTATGCTTTTTTCGTTTTCTCGATTACACTTACCGTAGAGTTTAGTTCGTTAACGACATACAACCATTTGCCATTGGGGTGAAAACTCAAATGCCTTGGTCCGGCACCTTTGGGCAAATCCATAGTGGTGGGCTCGGATGGGGTCAACGTTCTCATTTTACTGTTTAAATGGGAAAACCAAAGTTGGTTTGTACCTAAATCTATAGAGATCACTTTTGAATCTGAATCGGGAACAAACCACGACGAATGGGCATGAGGTACTTTTTGCCTTTGGGTAGTGCCTTTACCAGTGTGTTTTTGAATGAAATACGGTCCTGTTAGCAGGCCGCTATCGTCCATATGCAGAAGCCCGACCGTACCGCTTGTGTAGTTGGATACAAGTATGTTTCCCGAGTCGTTTACGGTAATATGGCAAGGATGGGCACCACCTGAATTTTTCTGGTTTATGAGTATTAATGTATCGCTTTTTACCTGAAAAGAGGATACTTTGCCATTACCGTCATCATCAATTTCACTAACGGCCAATAAAAAACGTTTATCCGCACTAAAGGTCAAAAAAGAGGGGTCTTCCGAGGGTATAGAAAGTCCTATTTTTTCGAGAGTCCCATCTTTGTGAAGCGCATATTGATAAATACCCTCGCTTTCATCGTCGGTGTAGGTTCCTACATAAAAATTTCGGGACACTTCACTTTTTTCAATGGCTATATCCTCCACGGCAGATTCTTTTTGTTGTCGTTTACAACTTAAGGTCATAAATACAAAAAATAGTAAAGAAAGTACAGATTTCATAACGATATTGGATATTAATCCTTGGTTATTTCAGAATAGGTGAATTTACTTTTTTCCCAATCAATTAGTGGGGATGGGTAGTATTTAACGTCCATTCTATCCAAAAAAGGTGCTTGTGCGGCCAAACGTGTCTTATAATTTTCCCAATCCCTGTTTTCTTCTGTAGTCCACCCAAGTTCGGCATATCCAATGGCCCTAGGAAAAGCCAAATACTCCAACTCTTCGATAGTGCTTATGGTTTCTGACCATAATGGCGCTTCTATTCCCAAAATATTCTTTAAGGGAATGCCTTCATAGGCTTCCGGTTTCCAAACATAAGCGGTATCTACCGGGATAAACCCCGACCACGTTAGGCCCAAAGGGGAAAGACTGTCATATTTCATATCTAGATACGCTTTTTTTGCGGGCGACATAATTACTTTCATGTTCTTTTCAACGGCCATATCCGCATTTTCCTTACTGGCCCAGAATTGTGAAATAGACGATGAACTTATATTGGCGGTCGCTACTTCGTCCCACCCTATCATACGTTTGCCATATTTATGTACAATTTTTTCAACTTTTTCAACAAAATAGATATAATCCTTCTTTTTGGTTACATGGCTTTCATCGCCACCTATATGAAAATAGGGGCCTGGCGTTAATTCGGAAATTTCTCGTACAACATCATCAATAAAGCTATAGACCGTATCTTTTCGGGTGTCGAAAGTACTAAAGCCCACTTTCATGCCTTCGTATAATTTTGGGGTTTTACCATTTCCGTTCAGGATAGGATAGGAGACCGATGCCGCATTGGTGTGCCCTGGCATATCAATTTCAGGTACAATGGTTATATGATGCATGGCTGCATAGGCTACGATTTCCTTATAGTCCTCTTGCGTGTAAAAACCGCCGGACTCCCCACCGACTTCGGTACTACCACCAATCTCGGTAAGTTTGGGCCAAGATTTTATCTCGATACGCCAACCCTGATCGTCAGAAAGGTGCAAATGCAGTACATTGTACTTGTAGTAGGCGAGAAGGTCAATATATTTTTTTACATCCTCTACACTAAAAAAATGACGGGCCACATCTAACATAGTGCCCCTGTATTCAAAAATGGGGCTATCGATTATTTTACCCGTAGGAATTGTCCAAATCGGATATGTAGCCAATGTGTCGGTACTTGTTTCGGGAATAATCTGGCGAAGTGTTTGTACGCCCCTAAAGGCTCCCTCGGCGGTATTGGCGTTCAAGAGTATAGAGTCTTTTGTAATATACAGTTGATATGCTTCGGCACCTTTCAAATCTGTGCTGTCCGCTTTGTTGATGTAAATGATACCCTCTTGCTCCGGAATTTCCGTAGCATTAACGGGAACGATTAAATTGGTTTTTGATTTGATTTTATCTGATAAAAACTCACCTACTTCTGTAAATCCTATTTCGTTTTCAGAGGTGTAGATGGCCGTTAGATGATCTAAAGCAAAACCGTCATTGGTAGCGATTACCTTTACCGGTTTAGGAATTATCGGGGCCAAGGCCAAATCGGTCTTCGGGAAATTTAGGACTCGTTCAGTTTTTTTCTCCTCACATGACATAAATGCCACCACGGCGCAAAAAACAAAAATACTTTTAATAAATGTTGATTTTATCATGGTCTTCGTGTTAAGCTTTACCAATTACTATTCTATATATTCTTTGATGACCGAATACCAAATGTCATAACCCTTGTTGTTCATGTGCAGCCCATCGTCAACAAAAATATCTTGCCTTACCTTTCTTTTGGCCAACATGGGTGACCATACGTCGGCAAAGTCGACCTTCGGGTTTTTCTGGCTCAATCTTTTTAGTTTTCGGTTTAACCGTTTGTATTTTCGTTTTAAGTGCCAACGTGCCATACTCGGTTTTGCCGATATCAATATGATTTTGGTATCTGGGTTGAATTTACTTATCCTAGTAATGATTTGTTGGGCATCGTCAATGATTCGTCCAGGTCTTTTTTTTGATGAAATGTCATTATCGCCTTCATATATGAACACTTTTTTTGGATTGTATTTAAGTATCAATTCATTGGTGTGCGATAAGAGGTCCGAAGTTTGGGAACCTCCAAAACCAGAATTAACGATTTGATGTCCTGGAAATACGGTTTCTAGATTTTTCCAAACCCGTATGCTTGAACTACCCGTAAATACAATAGTTTCTTTGGAACTATCCCACACGGTATCATATTTTTTTGAAATTGCTTCTACTTCTTGTGCAAACGCAAGTGTTTCTTGTGCTTTTGTATTTGCAAAACAAAAAAGAAACATGATTATAAAAAATCTCATTGGTGATACTATTAAATCGAAAGTAATGTGAAAATGAATTACGATATATATTTTTCGACAAGGGCGTACTGCCGTACGCTATATGTCATGTTTACATACCATTAGTTGCGGTAGTGATTCCCTCGGCGATTGCCCAATCGTGGAAACGTTGTATCCAATTATCGGATGGGTAACCTTGGGTCTTCATTCCAAAGCCATGGCCGCCTTTTGAATACATGTGCAATCCCACAGGCTTACCTATACCCAACCAAGAGGAATACAATTTGATACTTCCGTTCGCAAGGCCCAACGGATCGTCTGTTGCACATATGACCAACATGGGCGGTGCATCTTCGGGTGCATCTTGTACGGGCAATACTGTTGTCCATGGGTATACGGGTACAATAAAATTGGGCCTGTTTGATTTTGTGCAGTTATAGGTAACCCCCATAGTCACTGCGCCACCTGCAGAGAAACCCATAAAACCTATTTTATTTTTATCAATTTTGTACGTGTCGGCATTGTCGCGAAGGTAGGCAACTGCCGAAAGACCATCTGCGATGGAAAGTGGCAAAACCGGCGCTACCCGCTCCATGATTTTACCAGGGTCATTTGCCCCTTCGTCACTTATTTCCTTTACAGCGTCATTGCCCGTGGGTACGAGCCTATATTTTAGAACAAACGCCGTGATTCCTTTTTGGTTTAACCATTTGGCGACATCAGTGCCTTCACTTTTTATACTTAAGGCATACAAGCCGCCTCCGGGGGCCACAATTACAGAGGTCCCATTCGGTTTTTTAGGCCTAAATACTTCCATTGTCGGAACGGAAACATTTGTAACGACCTTATTCTGCCAAATATCCGAAAAATAGGATTTCTCATCTTGGGTCCATTTTACCGTTGGGGATTTTTCGTAAGGAAGTTGAATTATCTCTTGTGAAAAGGAAAACAAAGTCATTAGACCACAGGTTAAGGATGTAATTAAATTTTTCATTTTATCGATACTATTTTGTCTTTGTATAGCCATGTTTTTATAGATATAGCTAATTTACCGTATTATTTTTGCTTTTTTGGCAAAGAAATTTCTAACTTACTGCTTATATCTACAATACTATAATTTTCAATCATCTATTAACATTAAAGAACAATATTATGAGTGATTTAGCCGACAAATTAGCAGCATTAAAATCAACTGCGGTAAGTCAATTGAACGAGTGCGGTGTTTCCAATATCGACCATGACCAGTTAGATGGTTATGTAAACAGTTTAAAATCTATGGTGGATAATAAGGACGCCACTTTGGTATCTGGTTCGGACGAGTCCGAATTGGAAACGGTCCGCAGAAATTTCGTGGAGAAAAAATTGGGGGTTACCGATAAGGATAAGGCTATGGGCGCAATCAATAGCGTGGCCAACAAAATGTCCGGTATCCGTATGAAAAGTAGGCCCGCCTTTTATTACCTTGTGGCTCATGAGTTGAGTTAAATCATTAAAATGTTATTTACGGCCCTGCGATATTCGCAGGGCTTTTTTATTCTATCTTTATTTGATGAACTTGAAAACGATATTTTGGTCGTTATGCCAAAGAAACAGTTCTCTTTGTATTTTTATCAAAATTTATGTTTTACATGAACTCTAGAGAAACCCAATTACAAGCATTTGATAGGTTATTGACCATAATGGATGAATTGCGTGAGCAATGCCCTTGGGACAAAAAACAGACTATGGAGACTTTACGGCATTTGACCATAGAAGAAACCTACGAATTGGGCGATGCTATATTGGATAACGATTTGGATGAGGTGAAAAAAGAGTTGGGCGATGTACTTTTACATATTGTTTTTTATGCGAAGATAGGTTCCGAGACCAAGGATTTTGACATTGCCGATGTCTGTAATTCCATTTGTGAAAAACTCATCAATCGTCACCCCCATATTTATGCAGACATAAAAGTAGAAGATGAGGAAGAGGTAAAACGTAATTGGGAAAACATTAAACTAAAAGAAGGTAAGAAAAGTGTTTTGGAAGGTGTTCCCAAGAGCCTGCCCGCCTTGGTCAAAGCCAATCGTATTCAAGATAAGGTAGCAGGTGTGGGCTTTGATTGGGAAAAGCCGGAACAGGTTTGGGGAAAAGTGGAAGAAGAGCTTAACGAGCTCAAAAATGAGGTCAAGGCCAACGACGAGGATAAAATCGAGGCCGAACTGGGCGATGTGCTTTTTTCTATAGTGAACTATGCCCGTTTTTTAAATATCAATCCCGAAAATGCCTTGGAACGCACCAATAAAAAGTTCATCAAGCGTTTTCAATATTTAGAGCAAAAAGCCAAAGAAGCTCGTAAATCTTTACACAAAATGACCTTGGCCGAAATGGATATGCATTGGAACGAAGCAAAAAAAATATAATATCGGTCACTTCCCAAAAAATAAGAAGCTACCGATATTGAGCTCAATTTTACTTCAAAATTGATTCATATATTTCGTTGAATACGGCACTTCTTAATCTAGAGTTACGCTCATTGGCCAAAACGATTATGCCCCACTGCTTTTCCCTGTCATAGCCCATGATGGATGATTGCCCCATACTGTCCCCGGTCTTTGCGTAAATGGGCGTATCCCCATCCCGAAGGATATTTATGCCCAGACCAATTTCAATATTGGTGTTTTTGAATAATGTTCTTTCGGCCATTATCGAAGCTTTGCCCATGCGGCTTTCTTCATCCAAAACCGCTTTCAAATACGAAACCATATCATGAGTATTGGATTTTATCAGACCAGCTGGAGCTACTATATTCCATTCAAAAAATTCCTGAGTACCACCTTCGGGATTATAGCCCGTGGTCAGGTTTTCTACATTAAAATCTTTTGTATAGGTATGTTGCATGTGCAGCATATCAAGAATTTTATCCTTTACTATTTGGTCATATGTTTTTCCGTAGCTTTCTTCCAATATTTGTCCCAATAAAATAAAGCCCATGGTCGAGTATCTGTAATGGCCGTGGTCTTTTAATTCAGTGCAAGAGGATAGCAAATGGTTTATGGTTTCCTTATCTACGCTTTTTACAGGTTGCTGTGGATTTAGCGCAATCAGTTTTCCAAAATCAATATCGGGCAGTCCGGATTGGTGTGATGCCAAATCGGATATTTTGATACGATTTTTAATGGTATCGTTTAGGATTATTGCTTCTGGTAGGTAATCATCAATATACCCGTTCAAATCAATTTTGCCCTCGTTTGCAGCATTTGCTATCAAATTTCCCGTGAGAGCTTTGGTAATGGATGCTATTTCGAAAACTGAATGCTCATTGGCAGGTATATCGCTTTCTCTATTCGTATTTCCGATAGCGGCGTAAACTTCTTTACCGTCTATAAGAATACCAACACTTATGGCCACTTGCGGATACTCTTTTTGCTTGGTTTTTAAGATCGAGTCAATTTTATGGTGTATACCCTGTCCAAAAGATAAAGTTGCCAAAAGACTTGTTGCTACCAAAAATTTGAGTTTTTGTTTCATCGTATCTGTTTTTGTTATTGAGATACAAATGTGCAATACATAGTAAACGCACGCGACCGATTAAAAAAAGTCGAACGCATTTTATTTCCCAAAAAGGTTCGACTTTTTTGAAAAACGACGACCGACTTTTTTTAACTTATTGATTTTTAAACTGTTTTCTAAATATAGTCGGGGTTGATCCGGTATGTTTTTTAAAAGCGGTATTGAATGAAGATTTTGAGTTAAAGCCTACCTCGTATAAAATTTCCAACACGGTGAGTTTTGTATTTGCGGCATTTGCTAACATTTTTTTTGCTTTTTCGACCCGATATCCATTTACAAAATCAAAAAAGTGCTGATTTAATGTATGGTTTATCAATATCGACAGCTCTCGTACGGGCATTTGCAGATCGTTGGCCAGTTTCTTTACGGTCAAGGTTGGGTCTAGAAAAGGCTCTTCTGACTTCATAAAGGTCCTCAGCTTTTGTATTTCTTCCAAATTGTGTTCAGTGTTGTTTGAATTTGATGGCTTGGCCATGGTATGAATCAATCTTAATTTAGAATCCACACGACGCAACAGTTCCGGATTTTGCAAAGCTTTGAACAGATACCAAAAAAGAATAATGAGTTCTATAATTCCCAACGAAACCATGGCCCACTCCGTAAGCCTAGGGAAGTCGGAAAACTTGAATATATTTTTTAAAATGGCGATTCCGTGAAAAATGGACAAAAAAACGGTAATCTGGAACAACCATTTATGAAATCGCATATCAGAATTGGCATAATTCTCTACATATAGCGTTCTTGTTTTTTTCAATATGATAAAAATCACAACGATGTACGCTACTATCTGTACATGTACCAACACATAAAAGAATTGCGTTTCGTACATGGCCATACTGTTTTTGAGAAACTCTATTTTACCAGTCGTATTGGCCAGATAATAGCGAGGAATCAAAAGTAGGTTTACCAGTATAAAGGGAATGCTGTGTAACAATTGTTTCTTTTTCAGTTTGAAATCGGAATAACAAACAGACAGCGCATGAAGATAGAATACGGGAAGCTGTAAAAGAATGAGATTGCTCCTGAGCAAAGTGAAATTCGTAGGCTTGGTAAAGAACAGGGGCAATACCCATCCTGCGATATCAAATGCGATCAAAACCAAAAAAACAGCGAATAGCCTATTGCTTAGGCTGTTCTTTGTTTTAAGGGTAAATAAAAATATGGCGAGTAATGATGAAATAAGTATGGTCACTATCCCAATGATGTTCATAATATTGAAATTGCCCATATATGTTTTTTCCGTTTTATGACCCGTGTTATAGGGCAATATAAATATTTATTACAAGCACCGCCTAGCGGTGGTATTAATTTTTACATTAAACCAAACCTAACCTATATCTTTACCAAGCAAAAAACAAAGGCCTTGTTTCAACAGTACACAAAAGAATTTAGATACAATGTAAAACTCTCCGTTCCAGTAATTATGGGCATGTTGGGGCATACTTTCGTTCAGTTGGCCGATAACATTATGGTAGGGCAATTGGGTACGGCAGAACTGGCAGCAGTATCTTTGGGAAATAGTTTTGTATTTATTGCAATGTCACTGGGTATTGGTTTTTCAACGGCAATCACGCCTTTGGTAGCGGAAGCGGACGGCGCAAAAAACAAAGCTGATGGGAAAAGTGCACTTAAACACGGGCTTATACTTTGTACGGTATTGTCTTTGGCCCTTTTTGGTATTATTCTACTGGCAAAACCGTTGATGTACTCTATGGAGCAACCGCCTGAAGTAGTTGAACTGGCCCTGCCCTATCTAGACTTGGTCGCTTTTTCCTTAGTGCCTTTGATTGTTTTTCAAGCGTTCAAACAGTTTTCCGAGGGCCTGTCCCAGACCAAATACCCCATGTATGCTACTGTAATAGCCAATGTGGTCAACATAGTACTCAACTATATTTTGATATTCGGGTCTTTTGGGTTTCCTAAAATGGGAATCGTAGGTGCGGCCATCGGCACTTTGGCATCCCGCTTTATTATGGTAGGTTATTTATGGTACTTATTAAAACGAAAGAATAAGTTTCGTGACTATGTGACCGGCTTTAATTTCAATAAAATAGAAAAAAACGTAATCCGAAAAATCATAAACTTGGGATTTCCTTCAGCACTGCAAATGTTTTTTGAAGTGGCCATATTCACAGCTGCTATTTGGTTGAGCGGAGTTCTGGGAAAAAATGCACAAGCGGCCAATCAAATAGCGTTGAACTTGAGTAGTATGACGTTTATGTTCGGAATGGGTTTAGGTGTTGCCGCCATGATTCGTGTGGGCAACCAAAAAGGCCTTCGCAATTTCCCAGAGCTTCGGCGAATAGGACAATCAATATTCTTGCTTACTTTTTTATTGGAAATCGTATTCGCCGTACTTTTTCTTTTGGGCAGAAATTGGTTCCCTACACTATATCTAGATGTGAACGATGTAGCCAATATCGCCGATAATAGTATGGTAATCACGCTTGCCGCCGAACTGCTGTTGGTCGCTGCATTTTTTCAGATTTCTGACGGAATTCAAGTGGTGGTCCTTGGGGCACTGCGAGGGCTGCAAGATGTGAAGATTCCTACCCTCATTACATTTATTGCCTATTGGGGCATCGGTTTTCCGGTTAGTTATTATCTGGGATTGCACACACACTTCAAAAGCACGGGAATATGGATAGGCCTCTTGATAGGCCTTACGGCATCTGCGATTATGTTGTATCTTCGCTTTGATTATTTGACCAAAAAATTAATTAGGGCATAAATGGAGTTTCCAAAATTTTTACTAGGCGATAATACGGATTATCCCACTGCAATTTTCGTTGTTCATACCGAATATCCAAGATTCATCATCAATTTGGAAAACGATGAGGTAGAATGGTTGGAAGAATTCTCAAAAGAGGACGAAAAAGAATTGGAGACCGAAGCTGAAAGCCTCATTGAACAGGCTACTGTATTTTATGATAGGGAAGTATCCCGGTATGAAGAATAACAGATGTTGGAAGAACTGATCAAATATGATAAGGAACTTTTTCTGTTCCTGAACAATTTGGGAAACCCGACTTTTGATGGTTTTTGGATGTTCGTTACCAATAAGCTTTATGCAATCCCTTTATATTTTCTTTTGTTCATTCTGACTTTTAAGCGATTAGGCGCAAAAAAAACCCTGCTTTTTTTGGTCTTTGTAGCTTTATTGATAACGGCTACCGATCAGTTGTCCAATTTTTTCAAGTATTGCGTTGGTCGTTTGAGACCCTGTCACGATGAGACTGTTTTTCCTTTCATGCGATTGGTTAAAAGCTATTGCGGGGGTAAATTCGGTTATTTTTCCGCACATGCGGCCAATGCCTTTGCAGTGGCTTTTTTCTTTATACATGTACTTGGGTCAAAATTTCGCTACATAAGAATTTTCTTGGTGTTTTGGGCTTTTTTCGTTGCTTACAGTAGGATTTATATCGGTGTTCATTTTCCATTGGATGTACTTACCGGGGCTCTAATAGGCCTCATTTTTAGTTGGTTATTTGCAAAGTTGTATATATTTGCACTTTACAAATTCCCTATATGATATCTAATACTAGGTATTGGTTTTTATTGTTTTTTGTTTTTTTGGTCTATGTTGCCGGGATGTTTGTCACACTTTTTGAAAACGACTCTGCGCAATTTGCTGTGATGGCCATGCGTATGGTTCAAGAAAACGATTTTTTAAGTCTCTTCAAAGGTCCCAATGAGTATTTGGACAAACCCCATATGCATTATTGGCTTGCGGCATTATCCTTTAAAATTTTTGGATTGTACGATTGGGCTTATCGCATTCCTGGTATTTTCGCTACCATATTGGGCGCCTATAGCTGCTATGGCCTTGGAAAACTATTGTACAACGTAGATACGGGCAAATTGGCCGCTTTGATATTTATGACTGCACAAACAATTGTGTTGTCCGTAATTGATGTTCGTACAGATGCTGTTTTAACTGGGTTTACCATATTTGCCATTTGGCACCTTACCGCCTATATCGAAAAACAAAAAACAGCGAACATTATATGGGGAGCATTCGGTGCCGGTATAGCCTTTTCGACAAAGGGCCAAATTGCTCTTTTGGTCATAGGCTTGCCCCTGCTTTGCCATCTTGCTTATACCCGTAAATGGGAATCACTTTTAAATTTTAAGGTATTGCTTGCCTTAATCGTTTTTGGAATTGTCATTGCTCCCATGTTGTATGCATATTATGTGCAGTTTGATATGCACCCTGAAAAGATAATACGGGGAAAAGGTAATCGTAGCGGTATATTATTTATTTTTTGGGAACAAAGTTTTGAACGCTTAAGTGGGGAAGGCGTAGGCAAGAACAGTAGTGACTATTTTTTCTTTTTTCATACTTTCTTGTGGGTTTTTCTCCCGTGGACGGTTATAGGTCTTGCAGCTTTTTGGAGGCGTTTCAAAACATTTATGAAATTAAAGTTGGCCTACAATCCAAAATATGAGTTTTTGACCCTTGGCGGGATAACCCTAATTTTCATCATAATAAGTTTTGCCCAGTTTAAATTGCCCCATTACCTTAACATTACCATCCCTTTATTCTCGATACTAGCAGCTTCTTACTTGTATAGTCTCTATAAGTTTTCGAAGAAAAAAACAATTCGGGTATTGCTGGGCGTGCAGTATTTCATACTCAGTCTAGTATTTATTGCCACTGTACTCATTAGTTTTATTGTATTCAAACCGTCAAGTTTGGTAATGTACCTTCCTTTGTTCATGTTATTTGGCATAATTGTATATTTCTGTTTAAAACGGGAAGAATATTATTTACGGATCATTACGATTTCGGTATACAGTTCTTTACTTTTAAACACGGTTTTGAACACCCATTTTTATCCATCTTTATTGGCATATCAGGGTGGTTCTACAATGTCCGAAAAAATCAAAGAGAACAATATTCCGGTAGATGCCATTTACAAACTATCTTCGGAACATACGTGGGCATTGGATTTTTACAACAAGAGACCTGTACTTATATCGTCAATTGATGGTATTAAAAATAAAAGGGATATATGGTTGTACGTGAGCGATTCCGAACTTAAAGAGTTACAACAATCCGGTTTTGACTGGGACAGGCAATATACTGTTGATCAGTTTAGGATTACCCGGCTGCAAGCCAAATTTTTGAATCCTTCAACACGTAAAAAAGTATTGAATAAAAAGCATTTGGTGCATATTTATTGAAAAACTATCTTCTTGTTTTAGATAAATCCTTTTAGTTACGTTTTTTATCTGGTTTCTTGAATTTCAAGATCAGGTTTTTTAAAATGATAAACGATTCCCCATAACGACACGAAAGCGGTAATCAGAAAAAACACTATACTTATACCAACTGATATATCTTGTTCCAATCCAAGCCATGTGGCACCATAGAAAAAAGTGACCTCTCTACTGCCTATACCTCCTATGGTCAAGGGTATTACCGACACTATTGAGGATAGTAGAAAAATAAATAAGTATGTCATGGTACCAGTTTCTACCTGCAACGCCTTTAAAATAAAAAAAACCGATAGCAATTGAAACAATTGTACCCAACTTGAATATGCAAAAGACTTCCAAAAAACCGGAAGAACGTTATTGAAAAACTTTTTGTTGACAAGCCAAAAAACAATTATACTGGTCATTATTGTCAGGATAATGATAATTTTAAAACCGCTCACTATTTCAGCATTTATAAACAGGGCTAAAAGACAGGCATATATAAATAATAGGAGCAAACCACTTAACCGGTCCAAAACCAAAACCGAAACCACTTTTTTGGTCTTTACCTCAAACTTTTTCTTGATAATATATCCCTTATAAGCATCCCCACCTATACCGCCCGGCAGAAAAAGATTATAGAACATCCCCAACAAGTATAGTTTGGCGTTGCTCTTTTGGGTCAGAAGAATAGAGAGTTGATGAAAATAAAGGTTCAATCGATATGCTGCCCATATTTTGGAAACCACAAAAAGAATAGCTGCTACGGCCAAGTATACGGGGTGCGTCTTCCGCAAAACCCACCATACCTCTTTAAAATCGATTTTAGTAAAAATTAAATAAAGAAGTAGAGCGCTGACAATAAACTTTAGAACCGTAATGCCTTGTTTACTGATTTTTACCACCTATTGTTGTCTTTTTGATGCGATACGGTCTTTTCTTTTGGCTTTCGTAATAGGTGCGAATAAGAAGCTCCATAACGATACCTATCGTAAAAAGTTGAATGCCCGCAAGAATGAACATTAAGCCAAAAATCAATAAGGGGCGCGTACCGATATCTTGTCCAAACCCAAATTTCACGACCAAAAGGTATACGTTTATAAGTACTCCCAATAAAATCATCAAAAACCCGAAAATACCAAAAAGATGTATGGGACGTTGAAAATATTTACGGATAAATAGCAGTAGCATCATATCTGCCACTACCTTGAAAACACGCTCCAACCCATATTTTGAAACACCGGCGTGCCTTGCATGGTGTTTTACGGGAACCTGTTTTATCTGGGCGCCTTCCAAATGTGCCAAAAGCGTTATAAAACGGTGCATTTCCCCATAAAGGTTCAAATCTTTGGCAATGTCACGGGTAAATACTTTCAAGGCGCAACCATTATCCTTAATGTTCAATTTGGTAACCCTGCGCACTAAAAAATTTGCGATTTTTGATGGGATTTTTTTAACTAGCGAGTCCTTTCGTTTTTGGCGTATTCCGGTAATGACATCATATTCCCCATCTACGGCATATTGTAACATTTGGGGAATGTCACTGGGGTCGTTCTGCAAGTCCCCGTCCATGGTAATGATATATTCCCCTTGGGCATAATCTATACCGGCCGCCAATGCCAAACTTTGCCCGTAGTTCTTTTTCAATTCGATCAGATGTACTTTTTCATCCTTTAAATCCTTGACCACTTTACGGGTATCGTCTTTTGAAAAATCATCGATATACACAATCTGATAATGATAACCGTTGAGGCTTTCATGAATTTTCTGCGTTAAAAGGGCCACATTATCCTCTTCATTGTACAAGGGAACAACAATGGATAATAAAGATGAAGTAACAATGCTCATGCGTATGATTTGCCGTTGGGCGCAAATTTAGGTTTTTTATTAGTGAAACGCTATTGATTTGCGTTCCAGTAACTTTTCAGTAATTCTTCTGCCGCCCTAAATGGCGAAACCTTATGTTCCAATACGTTTTGTGTCATGGTATCCAACAGTGATCGCACCTTTTTGCTTTGATAAAACTGGTTCTTCAAACGGTCGTCCAAGGTTTGCTCCAACCAATACATGTTTTGTTGGTTTCGTTTTATCGTGAAGTAATCGTTTTTCTTGTTTTCGGCAATGTAGGTATCTATGATTTCCCAAATCTCATCGGTTCCGGTTGCGTTCAAGGCAGAGCATGTAAGCACTTTTGGAATCCAGCCGTTTTCTTTTGGTGGATATAAATGCAGGGCACGTTCAAATTCGGTTTTTGCGATTTTGGCCTGTTTTATGTTCTCGCCATCCGCTTTGTTGATTACTATGATGTCGGCCATTTCAATAACACCTCTTTTTATACCTTGGAGCTCGTCTCCCGCACCGGCAAGCTTTAACAACAAAAAGAAATCTACCATACTATGCACCGCTGTCTCACTTTGCCCCACACCCACGGTTTCAATAAGTATAACGTCGTAACCTGCCGCTTCGCAAAGGATAATGGACTCTCGGGTCTTTCGGGCCACACCACCTAGAGATTTTCCGGATGGCGAAGGGCGTATAAAGGCCTTCGGGTTTCTTATAAGCTCTTGCATACGGGTCTTATCGCCTAAGATACTGCCTTTACTGATAGTACTGGATGGGTCTACGGCCAAAACGGCCACTTTCTTTCCCTTATCCGTCAGCAGCTTGCCAAACGCTTCTATAAATGTACTTTTGCCTACTCCCGGAACTCCTGTAATACCTATTCGAATACTATTTTTTGACTTGGGGAGGCAGCTTTCGATAATTGTATTGGCATTCTCTAAATGTGAACTGTTCGTACTTTCTACCAAAGTTATGCCCCTGCCCAAAGCGGCGGTGTCGCCATTGAGTATACCTTGAACCAGTTCGGTAACGGTGGGCGAACTCTTGCGCAAGGATTTTATTTTTTGTTGGATATCTTCTTTATTCTTCAAAAAACCGATTTTTAAAGGAACCCGAATAGCAATATCGTTCCTCAAAATATTGAGATATATAAAATTATGCCTAAAATACAAATTTGATGTTCAGTATCATATTTTGATTTCAATCGATACAAAAATAACTTTCACAGAATTTTAATAGAACACTTTTTAATTTACAGCTTACAAACAGTATATTCCATACAAATTTAAAATTATGACCATGAAAATGATTTTTGAAGAAACAGCAACAAACACGGGTGGTAGAGAAGGCCAAGTGAGTACTGAGGACGGAGTTCTGGATTTACCCATACAAATGCCAAAAGCGAACGGTACAAAAAAAGATGGGGCTACCAACCCCGAACAGCTTTTTGCGGCGGCATATGCCACTTGTTTTGCGGGAGCGCTACAAGCCGTGGCAAAAGAACATAATGTGGACGACTTAGGAGATTTTAACGTAGCGGCTTCAATTTCTTTCAATAAGGATGATGAAGGGTTTTTTCTGGGTGCGGTTTTGGATTGCTACTTGCCTACGGTGGATAAATCAACCGGAGAAAAATTGGTAAATGCTGCACATGAGATATGCCCCTACAGCAAAGCGACAAGGGATAACATAACCGTAGAGCTCAATTTACTGTTGGACGAGTAACGATTGTAAAAAAGCAAAAAATCCCGGTTTCACTATGAAACCGGGATTTTTTATTTGGTGCTAAATTTGAATTCGGTTGCATTTGTGTATTTTTCTTTTGGTCGCAATACGCAGGAAGGAAAATTGTTATGGTTGGGCGCATCGGGAAAATTCTGAGTCTCAAAACAAATGGCGGGAAAATATTCTGGTGTATAAACCACTACCGCAGGTTGATCGGTAAAAACCTGCATATGAATTCCCGATTTTTCGGAACAAACCATTGCAGCTGCTCTCTTGGTATCGTTTATGACAAAAGGGGTATCCAATCGTATTTCATGTATTTTTTTCTGTTTTGTGAAATCGATATCCGTATTCGTGGCATCTACCAATTTTCCCGTTGGTAAAAGATTCGGTTTAGTTTCGACCATTTTGGAGCAATGTAATTGTAGGTCATAATGGTCAATGGTTTTTTGGCTGTCTAAATTAAAATAGGAATGGTTGGTAAGGTTAACGACCGTGCATTTATCGGTTACCGCTTCATGTATTATATGAAGCGAACTATCAATTAATTGGTAGGTTACCGTCGCTTTCAAATTTCCGGGATACCCTTCTTCCCCATGCTTACTCAAATAGGATAGTTTCACAAAGGGGTTTGCTCCTTGGTGTATGCTTTCAAAGGTCCAGTATTTTTTCCCAAAACCTTCTTTCCCGCCATGTAGGTGAACCCCGTTTTCACTATGTAGCGAATATTGGTTGCCGTTTAGGACAAAACTTCCGTTGCTGATACGACCTGCATACCTACCGATACAGGCTCCCAAAAAATAGGTGTCGCTCAAATATTCTTTAGGCTTGTTCAATGAAGTGACTACATTTATTTTTCTCCCTTGATTGTCTGGCACTTCCAACTTTTGTATAATGGCACCATAGTCGATTACCGTTAGGCTTATCCGCTCGTTTTTAATCGTAACTTGTTTCAAACGTATTTCTTAAATTTTTAATAAAAGTAAATCTTTTTGCAACATCGTTTTTTTTTGCTCGTCTTTTAAATGATCAACAACCATAACTGACTTAGGAAACTGGCCAATGTTTCAAATTGATTTAGTAGAACAATGCAAGACCAATGATCGTAAAGCTCAAGTAAAGCTTTACAGGCAGTATTGTAATGGTATGTATTGTGTTGCGATGCGATTTTTGAACGATCCTAACGATGCGGAAGACGTTCTGCAGGAAGCATTTATAAAGGCGTTTCAAAAAATGCATCAATTTAAGGGCGAGGTTACTTTTGGTTCATGGCTTAAACGTATCGTCATCAATAAATGTATCGACTTTTTAAAGGCCAAACGTGAAAATTTAGTGACTTTGGATGAGGGGTATATGCATATTGAGGATGAAACCGATTGGTATGTAGATGATGGTATCAGCATTGAAATCGTAAAAGAAGCCATAACCCGATTGGCCGATACGTATAGGTATGTTGTTCAATTGTTTTTGGTCGAAGGTTACGACCACAAGGAAATTTCCGGAATTCTAGATATTACGGAGACTGCCTGCAGAACCCGGTTATTACGGGGTAAAGGCCAATTAAAGGAGCTATTAAAAAAAGAGAACTATGGCACAGGATCTTAGGGAAATGTTCAAAAAAGAGAGGAAAAAACAGGATTACGACCTTGCAAAAGGGCATGAACAGCGCTTTTTAAAACGGTTGAATATTGAACTACCATCAAAGAAAAAGTCGAAATTTCCGATATTAAAAATAGCAGCGGCTGTTTTAGCCTTAATGGGGTCGGGTTGGTTGGCTCACGAAATTTTTCAAGAAGAGCCACAAAAAAACACGCTAGTAAATACCCAAACCAAAACCGAAGAGAAAAAAGGGATTTCTTTTGGAGACCTTTCCCCGGATTTGAAAAAGGTAGAGGATTATTACGTGGCCAATATCAACCTTGAACTTTCACAACTGGAGATTTCACAGGATAACAAAACTTTGGTCGATAGTTTTATGGAGCGTTTGGACGAACTCAATATCGAGTACGCCAAGTTGAACGATGAGCTCAATGAGATTGGCCCCAATGACCAAACAATCTCGGCACTTATCAAAAACTTACAGCTACGGTTGCAGTTACTACAAAAATTAAAAAAGAAGTTGAACGAATTAAAAACATCAAAAAATGAACAGATTATATAAAATCGCATGTACATGCCTGTGTCTTATCAGCCTGGGGAGTTATGCACAAAAATCCAAAACATTTAACGAGACCTTTAATGTGTCGGAAAACGCGGTATTGGACATCAACACCAGCCATGCCGATATAGAGTTTGAGACTTGGGACAAAAATCAAGTGGTGGTCGAGGCCGTTATTGAAATCGAAGGGGCAACAGATGCCGAAGCGGAGGATTATTTTAATAACGGAATAATTGACATTAAAGGCAACAGTAAAAAAATTGAAATCAATACAAGAACTGAAAATAGCTGGTTCTTTAAACATAGTGCCGGAAAATCGCACGACTTTGATTTTAATTTTAATGGCCAAATGTTACAGGATATCCTGGTAGATATACCCGAAATGCCAGATTTTCCAGAAGTTATCGTACTCGATGAAATAAGGGAACTTCCTCCAATGCCCCCAATGCCCATTCAAAACTTTGATTACAAGGCGTATAAAAAAGATGGGGAAAAGTATTTGAAAAAATGGAAAAAAGAGTTTGATAAAAACTTTGATGCCGATTATAAGAAACAAATGGAAGAATGGGGCGAACGTATGGCCGAACGTGCCGAGGAGCGGAAAAAGCGTATCAAAATACGAATGGAAGAACGTAAACAACGTTTAGAGGAAAGAGCGGAAGAGATGAAATCCCGCAGAGAAAAAATACATGAGATCCGTAGTAGTATCATAAGCAAGGGAAAGCGTTTAGACTCTACGCGATATCTATTTATCGATAGTGACGATTTGGATAATGGCCCCAATATTTTCTTTGGTTCTTCTAGTGGAAAAGCAAAGAACTATAAAGTGAAAAAGACCATTAAAATTAAACTGCCAAAATCTACCAAGATTCAGATGAACGTGCGTCACGGTGAGGTCAAGTTGGCCCAAAACACAAAAAACATCAATGCAACCTTGTCTTATGCAAGGTTGCTTGCCGCTACAATTGACGGAGCGGAAACCCTAATTTCAGCATCCTATTCGCCTGTAGACATCCAAAAATGGAATAAAGGAAGGTTGCGTACAGACTACTCCGAACCGGTACGTATTGTTGAGGTGAACGACTTGAACTTGAATTCCGTATCGTCAGACGTAAGTATAGGTTATCTTATCAATACCGTAGAGGCCAATAGTGATTTTAGTACCCTGAATATAAATGAAATAGCCAAAAACTTTAATGGACTAAGAGTCATTGTGAACAATGGGGAGTTGAGCTGCGGCCTCCCCAAATCTGACTTTAGTGTACATATATCGGAAAAGGACAGTAAAATTAGGTATCCGTCGCAACTTAAAATGAGCGTACAGGGAGAAAATCACAAAAAGTTGCATTTAGGGCATAATAATAGAAAGAACGATGACAGGTTGATACGCATAGAATCAAAATATAGCGATGTGGTCTTAAAAGAATAATTACTCCTTTAATACCAAAGTCCCAAATACATCGGCATCTATCCATCCCCGATTTTTATCCTCTCCAGCGATAAATACAGACCCTATGAAATTCTCCCTCTCCTTACTGCCATCATTATCGCAATAGGCTAGGCCAAATCCGACTTTTTTTTCCTTAAACAGCTTTTTGGGGATATTTGTTTTACCGTCCATATAGGAATCATCAAATAGTTTTACCGCTATTTCCCACGTACTTGTTGTGCCCTTAGTAACCCTTTTGGAAACCACATGCTCGTTGAACAATCGTGGCTCACGATCCGGTGCGAGGTCTACAACTTTTCCGTCCAGAGCAATATGGTAAGCAAAGGCATTGTGGCTAAACTGGTGCAGACCGCCCGAATTGTTTTCATCAACAAAAACTTCGACACAATCATCGTCCCACCAAAATTTAAATGGGTCTTCCTTTTGGTCGTATAGCACATCATCGGTAATCTCAACTAAAATATATAGTGCATCAGTGTCCCATGTGAGTTTGTACCTTCCGTTAAAATCTTCATAGGAATAGGCTTCCCCGACCCAGTTTTGATCAAGGGGATGCCACTGAGCGGCATTCCAGCAATTTTCATTGGCTTTTCCGTCGAGGGTAGGGCTTACGGTCGCTTTTTGTACTTCAATAATTTGATGGTCTTTCTTTTTACCATTGTCCGTACAGCATATCAAAAGCAATAGACACACTAAAAAGCAATAACTTTTCATAATTATATAGATGGTTTGGGGTACGACTATGATACTAAGTTACGTTTTAATACGCATATGGTATCTGCATGATAATCCAAAGGCAACAACCATAATTATGTCATTGACCTATCGCAGAGTGAAAACGAGGAAGGTATTGCGTTGT
This sequence comes from Costertonia aggregata, assembly GCF_013402795.1. Taxonomy (GTDB): domain Bacteria; phylum Bacteroidota; class Bacteroidia; order Flavobacteriales; family Flavobacteriaceae; genus Costertonia; species Costertonia aggregata. The sequence goes on from NZ_CP058595.1 coordinate 2,976,362, forward strand.
AACTAGAAAATACAGAAAACCCACAACATTGTGCGAAGTTGAAATCACTAAAACAAGTAGGTCTACTCGAAAAGATATATTTCACCTCTGTAAGCAAACTCTTCTGCTTATGTGCCTTAAGATATTAGTGGGCGTCCTCTTTTAGGTAATCCTTAAAATTTTCCTTGAATCGGTTATATCGGGGAATGGAGACATTCCTAATGTATGAATTGTTCGGATTCAATCTTTCATAATCCTGGTGATACGCTTCGGCCATCCAAAACTTATCAAATTTGGTGACTTCGGTTACTATGGGGTCATTGCCGTACGCACCGCTTTCTTCTAAAAGTTGAATATAATCCGCTATAATTTTTTTCTCGGCATCGTTCTTAAAAAAAGCAATGGATCGATATTGTCTACCACGATCGGGCCCTTGACGGTTTAAGCTTGTTGGGTCATGAGAGCCGAAAAACACTTGTACCAATGCGGTAAATGAAATTTTTTCGGGATCGTAATATACTTCAACAGCTTCGGCATGATCCGTTTTACCGTAGCCAACCTGCTCATAAGTGGGATTTTCTTGGGTTCCTCCAGAATATCCCGAAACTACTTCTTTTACCCCTTTTACACTTTCAAAAATGGCTTCAACGCACCAAAAACATCCGCTTGCAAAATAAGCGGTTTCGTATTTGCTCAAATCTTGGGGAGATATTTTCTCTTTTTTTTGGGCTTTCGCCTTGGTCGAAGCTACCGTTACATCGGTACTTTTTTTATTATTGGATTGGCAGCTGGCCGAAAATAATATTCCCAAGGCCAATACCGATGCTTTTAAAAATTTCATACTGCTTTTCTTTTTCGTGGTTTTGTATGTGAATTTACGAAGTCCTTACAGTAATAAGGGTTAAAAAATGTTAATGAATTAAATATACCACACTATTTTTGATACAATGCAACTACATCATATTATAGAATCCATTCAAAGTACTTCTATCCCTATCTTAGATACTGAAATCTGCGCGAAGAGTTACGTGCCTATAGACTTATCTACGTCAAATACCGAATTGAAAAATCTGGACATTACCCGGCCCGAAGTTTGTCAGCGATATATTGATACAGTATTATTACGAACCAATGGGAAAGTAGCTTTTGGTGGATATTTGGAACATCGCAATTTATATTCTGACAAATCAAATTTTGGCAGTTCGGGAGATGCTGTTAGAAACATACATTTAGGAATTGATTTTTGGTGTGAGGCGGGTACAAAAGTTTTGGTGCCCTTAGAAGGCAAAGTACATAGCTTTCAAAATAATGTAGCCATAGGTGACTACGGTCCAACCATCATTTTAGAGCATACTTATAATCGTATTTCTTTTTATTCGCTCTATGGTCATTTATCGGTAGAATCGTTGAATGGCCTCTTTAAAGGAAAGGTTTTTAGGCAGGGCGATTTTTTAGCGACTTTAGGTACAGTGGATATCAATGTAAACTATGCGCCACATCTACATTTTCAAATTATTCGTGATATTCAGGATAAAACGGGCGACTATCCTGGGGTTTGTACCAGTAATACTCTTGAATTTTATAGTCAAAACTGTCCAAATCCCAACTTATTGCTAAAATTGAAAACATAAACTATCGATAAAGGGCATTATCCCATCGGTAAAGTGTTTTCAAGGTCATTTCCTTACATCGATATTTTTTTGCAGTTTATCCCCTGTTTTGTCACTTAACGAATAAAATCGGTTTTTGAACGAATGTGAACGTGGCAAAATACCCTCGCGGGAGTTATTATAGTGTAACAAACGCAAACTATGAAAACTATCTTAACCTTGATCTTTGTTCTTTTTATCGGAGTAGCGGCACAAGCACAAGATGTATCCAAAGAAGTAAAGGTAACAACTGTTGGGATGGGAATCGTTATTGAGACTTCTGGTCAAGATGTGAAGTTGGAAACAAAGACCGAGGTTGCCCGTTTGTACAAGTTCAAAAATTCCAAAATCAAAAAGGAATTATCGTTCACAACGAAAAGAAACAGAGCTAAATTGGCCTAGTAGCTTATTTGAGTACGTTTTTTAAAACACTCCAAACATTATCACGAACTATTTTTTGTCCTTCTGCGGTAGGGTGAATACCATCTTCCAAGTTAAGTTCAGGATTTCCCGCTACACCTTCCAGTAAGAAAGGAATCAATGCAATGTTGTTCTTTTCGGCTAATTTAGGATACATATACTTGAATTCCGTTGTATAATCGGCACCCATGTTGGGGGGTATCTGCATTCCCGTAAGAATAATTTTAGTTTCAGGGTTTTTGTTTCTGACCAAATCTATCATCTGCTGTAGATTATTTTTGGTTTCCTGTAACGGAATGCCCCGAAGACCGTCATTTGCTCCCAATTCCAAAACAAAAACATCTACCTTTTGATTGAGTACCCAACCCAAACGGTTAAGTCCGCCAGATGTGGTTTCCCCACTAACACCAGAGTTGATGGCCGTGTAGTTTAATCCCAAGGAGTCCAATCTGTTTTGAATCAAGGCCGGAAAAGCCTCCTCAGTATCCAATCCATATCCCGCAGTGAGGCTGTTTCCAAAAAAAAGAATGGTTTTATCTTCGGTTTTTATATTTGATGTAACAGACTCCACCGAAGTTTCGTTTTTTTCACCGCCTTTTTTTTCCTGACTATCGCCACATGAAATAATACATAAAAGGGCCAAAAAATAACGAAACTTTAAGATTGTCTGCATAGGTATCCCGTATAAAATGAAAATCATTTCCTTATTTTGCCGTTTTCACAACTTGCTATAAGAAAAGAGAATTTATGTCAAAGATATTAAACGTCAATCACCTAGGAAAAACATATGATAGTGGTTCCAAAAAGTTAACTGTTCTGGACGATATTTCGTTCTCGATAGCTAAAGGGGAGACTTTTGCCATTGTAGGACCATCGGGAAGCGGTAAAACAACATTATTGGGACTTTGTGCCGGCTTGGACCGCCCAGATAATGGTAGCGTTGAGCTGTGCGGTAGAAAGTTGGGTACTTTATCCGAGGATGAGCGTGCCGTTTTGCGCAACAAAGAGGTCGGGTTTATTTTTCAGAATTTTCAATTGTTGCCTACGTTGACAGCCTTGGAGAATGTAATTGTTCCATTGGAACTGCAAGGCTTTAAAAACCCTTCCAAAACTGGTATGGATTTGTTGGATAAAGTAGGCTTACATGATCGCGTTCATCATTACCCCTCACAATTATCAGGTGGCGAACAGCAACGCGTGGCACTAGCAAGGGCTTTTTCAAGCAAACCATCTATTTTGTTCGCCGACGAACCTACTGGTAATTTAGATGAAGAGACCGGTAAAAAGGTGGTGGATTTGCTGTTTGACCTAAACAAAGAAGCAGGTACAACTTTGGTCATTGTGACACATGATATGGAATTGGCACAATTGAACCAGCATATCCTGAAACTAAAAGGCGGAAAAGTACTCTCAAACGAAACTACCCTTGTATCGTGAGCGATATCCCAACAAAATCAGTCAGGGCCAGTATAAACTGGCTGTTTAAAATGGCATGGCGAGATGGCCGTGCCAGCGGTAAGCGTTTACTTTTGTTTATGGCTTCGATTGTTTTAGGGATTGCCGCCGTGGTTGCCATACAATCGTTTAGTGAAAATCTTAAAGATAATATCGGCCTGCAATCCAAGGCTTTGATGGGTGCTGATTATTTGATCGATACCAACCAACCGCCCAATGAAAAAGTATTGGCAATTATCGATTCCCTGGGTGGGGCAGACGGTCGTGCGGTAAGCTTTGCCTCCATGGCACTCTTTCCTAAAAATGGGAATACCAAATTGGTAAGTGTCAAAGGTATTGAAGGCGGTTATCCGTTTTATGGGGAATTGGAAACCGTACCAAAAAACGCAGCCAGATCATATCAAGAATTGAACGGTGCTTTGGTAGATGCTACCTTGATGTTACAATTTGGTATACAAAAGGGAGATTCGATAAAATTGGGGAAATCCGTATTTCCGGTCATGGGGAAGTTGCTCTCCGCTCCGGGAAGTAATGGTATTATGGCATCCGTAGCACCTTTGGTAGTTGTGCCGTATAAATCGATCAAAGCTACTGAGCTGATACAAACAGGTAGTAGGGTAGGGTACGACTTCTATTTTGTGGCAAAACCAAACCAAGATTTGGAAGCATTGAATACGAAAGTCGACCCCTTGCTCGATGCCGAAAATGCCGATTTAGATACACATACCTCCACGGGTCAACGTTTGGGGCGTCGTTACGAGAATTTTGGAAAGTTTTTGAATTTGGTCGCGTTTATCGCGCTTTTACTGGGTTGTGTAGGCATTGCAAGTTCGGTACACATTTACATAAAGGAAAAATTGCTATCGGTAGCCGTTTTAAAATGTTTGGGTGCTACTCGAAAACAGACCTTTTTGATTTATTTGATTCAAATTGCGGGAATGGGGTTTTTAGGCGGGCTTATGGGGACCCTTGCCGGACTGTTGCTGCAACAATCTTTCCCATTGTTTTTACAAGATTTCCTTCCGTTTGAAGTTCAGATTACTATATCTCCTCAACCCATAGTCATAGGTATGTTGTTGGGTGTGCTCATGTCAGTTCTTTTTGCCCTTTTGCCCTTATTGCGTACTTGGTATGTATCACCGTTACAAGTATTGCGCATTCAGGAAAACGGTTCGCTAAATTCCAAAAAGGCCGATATTTTGGTTATGTTCGGCATCATGACCTTTATTTTAGGGTTTAGTTTTTGGCTACTGCAAAATTGGAAATATGCACTCTCGTTTGTTCTAGGTATTTTGGTGGTCTTTTCTGTTTTGGGAGGTCTTGCTACAATATTCATGAAGATGGTAAAAAAGTATTTTCCATCGTCTTGGGGGTTTACCGCTAGGCAAAGCCTATTGAATTTATTTAGGCCCAACAATCAGACCATGGTATTGATTTTGGCCATTGGTGTAGGCACGTTTTTAATAAGTACCTTATATTTCTCAAAAGATATTCTCTTGGCAAAAACTTCTTTGGAAGCGACCGCTCAAACGCCAAATTTGATTCTTTTGGATGTACAGACCGAACAAAAACAGGATGTTGCCCATAGCATAACCAAAAGTGGATTGCCGCTTATAAACAACATACCCATAATTACGATGCGGGTTCAAAACTTAAAGGGGCGCCCGGTAAACGATATTCGCTTAGATTCTACTTTTACGATAAATAGATGGATTTTAAATCATGAATTCAGGGTAACGTATAGGGATTCTTTGGTAGCTTCCGAAACTACGGATACGGGTGTATGGCCGGCGAAAATAAACGAAGCGGGTATAATACCCATTTCAATTTCCGACAATATAGCCCGTGATGCAGAAGTTGGCATAGGCGACCGCATACAGTTTAATGTACAAGGAGTCCTCATGCAGACCGAAGTCGCCCATATACGTTCGGTGGATTGGGGTCGCATGCAGATAAACTTCTCTATTTTGTTTCCGTCCGGAGTGTTAGAGAATGCGCCCCAGTTTCATGTGCTTACCACAAATGCCCCTGATGAAAAAACGTCTGCAAAATTACAACGAACACTTGTAAAACAGTTCCCTACGGTTTCTGTATTGGATTTAAGACAGGTGATTACCTTGGTAGAGGATATTTTGGATAAAATTTCATGGGTTATCAATTTTATGGCATTCTTTAGTATCCTTACAGGAATCATAGTGTTGATAGGGTCAGTGCGTACCAGTAAATATCAACGAATAAAAGAAAGTGTGTTGCTGAGAACTTTGGGCGGGCGCAGCAAACAGATTTTACAAATTACCGCTTTGGAATACTTGTATTTGGGTATTTTGGGAAGCGGAATCGGCATTATTTTATCTCTAGTAAGTAGTCAACTATTGGCAATGTTTGTATTCAAGACCGCTTTTATGCCCTCTTTAGTACCTTTTTTAGTGGTATTGCCGGGAATAACGGGATTGGTCTTGCTCATAGGGCTATTGAATAGCCGAAGCGTAATACAGAGTCCACCTTTGGAAGTATTACGAAAAGAAGCAGGTGGGGGTTGATGCTATTTTAATCTTATTAATTCGGATAAATATATCATTTGCTATCCTTTGTTTTGTACATAAAGTTATTGCGTTCTATGTTGATGGCTGCTGTATACTTGAATCAACAGGTCTTTTGCAAATACAAGCAACAGAACCAAATCGGCCTAATACAATCTTCTTTTCCCATTTTTTGCCCACATTTGTAGATAACCCCGTAGTTTTGCACTAGCAATACAAAAGCTGTTCCTATGTCCTCTTTTTCAGACTTCAAGATTTCAACACCCTTGCGTAGTGCATTGGGCGATTTAGGTTTTGAAAACGCAACGCCGATACAAGCGCAAGCATTTTCAGTGGTCATGAGCGGTAGCGATGTAGTCGGAATCGCCCAAACGGGCACGGGAAAGACCTTTGCGTATCTATTGCCCATTCTGAACAGTTTGCCCTTTTCCAAAGAAATTCACCCAAGGGTACTGATACTGGTACCTACACGTGAACTGGTGGTTCAGGTAGTAGCCGAAGTGGAGAAATTGGGAAAGTTTTCTTCAATCAGGGTTTCGGGAGTGTACGGCGGCACCAATATGAATCGGCAAAAAGAGGATTTGGCGCAAGGTACCGATATTGTTGTGGCTACTCCAGGACGTTTGTACGATTTGGTGTTGATCCGTGCGTTACAGTTAAAGACTATCAAAAAATTGGTCATTGATGAAGTTGATGTTATGCTTGATTTGGGTTTTCGGTTTCAATTGGTGAATATTTTTGAACTGTTGCCACAGAAAAGACAAAATATCATGTTTTCTGCTACCATGACAGATGATATTGAACTGTTGATACACGACTTTTTTAGGGGTGTGGAAAAAATATCGGTAGCCGTGAGCGGAACGCCTTTGGACAATATCGCCCAGTATACCTACGCCGTACCCAATTTTTATACCAAGGTCAACTTATTGGTACACCTGTTACAGGATAGGGAAACGTATCGTAAGGTTTTGGTATTTGTATCCAACAAACGTAGTGCCGACCTATTGTTTAAGGAGTTGGAGGACTATTTTAGCGAGGAAATCTGTGTGATACATTCCAACAAGACCCAAAATTATAGGTTGCGCTCAATTAATCAGTTTGATGCGGGCACGAACAGGATTTTGGTCACTACCGATGTAATGTCCCGTGGGTTGGATCTGAACGAGATTTCCCATGTCATTAATTTTGATACACCTACTTATCCCGAAAACTACATGCACCGAATTGGGCGAACGGGTAGGGCAGAGAAAGCGGGAACGTCAATTTTGCTATATACCGAAAGGGAAACCCAAGCCAAAGAAGCCATAGAATCATTAATGGCCTTTCAAATACCCTTATTGGAACTGCCCACTGAGGTGGAAATCGCTACAAAACTCACGTATGACGAACAGCCCAAACGTATGGAACGGGAAAACCCCTTACGTATCAACGAGGAGGAAAAGGGGGCGAGCTTTCACGAAAAGTCCGAAAAGAACAAAAAACAAAATCAAGGCGGCTCTTACCAACGTACCATAAAAAAGAAGTATAGCAAACCAAAAACCCGGGGCGATAAAAACTATAATAAAAAACGTAAGCGGAAGTGAACATTTTGTGAATAGTCTTCTCAATATATTTTCGTTCTCGCTTTTGCTCGCCCAAAAACACTCGAAGTGACGGTGCTTTTTTTATTGTGATTGCTGTATGTCAGTTCGAGTGATTCAGCACAGCTGAATCGTATCGAGAACTTTTTGTTGCTGTTTTCGGTGGTTATTGCTTCTCGATACATTTTTGTTCTCGCCGTTGCTCGCCCAAAAACACTCGAAGTGACAATGCTTTTTTATTGTGATTGCTCTATGTCAGTTCGAGTGATTCAGCACGGCTGAATCGTATCGAGAACTTTTTGTTGTTGGTTTGGGTTATCGCTTCTCGATACATTTTCGTTCTCGCCGTTGCTCGCCCAAAAACATTAGAAGTGACAATGCTTTTTTATTGTGATTACTGTACGTCGGTTCGAGTGATTCAGCACAGCTGAATCGTATCGAGAACACTATTTAAACTTTTTCTTGGCTAGATTAGGCAGCTTATCATAATCGTTGTTGATTAGTGCCCGTTTTTTAGCTTTTGACCATTTCTTTATCTGCTTTTCGGTTTCAATTGCTATACTGGCCTCAGTAAATTCGCAATAAAAAACTAATTGAATAGGTCTTCTGGAGGATGTATAGCTACCTACATATTTCCCATTTTGATGAGATACTATTCTTTCTGTTAAATTTGATGTTATGCCCGTATAATACGTACTGTCTGAACACTCAAGTATATAGACATAGTAAACTTTCATAGATTTGATATATCGACAATTCTTATCTCAAACAAAGTTCTAAAAAAGATTTTATATCGAGTTTTTCTATCCGCTTCTCGATACATTTTCGTTCTCGCCGTTACTCGCTCAAAAACACTCGAAGTGACAATGCTTTCTTATTGTGATTGCTATATGTCAGTTCGAGTGATTCAGCACGGCTGAATCGTATCGAGAACTTTTTGTTTCTGGTTTCGTTGGTTATCGCTTCTCGATACATTTCCGTTCTCGCTGTTGCTCGACCAAAAACACTCGAAGTGACAATGCTTTTTTATTGTGATTACTCTATGTCAGTTCGATTGATTCAGCACGGCTGAATCGTATCGAGAACTTTTTGTTGCTGGTTTCGGTGGTTATCGCTTCTCGATACATTTTAGTTCTAGTTGTCGCTCGCCCAAAAACACTCGAAGTGACAGCGCTTTTTTTATTGTGATTACTGTACGTCAGTTCGAGTGATTCAGCATAGTAGAATCGTATCGAGAACTTTTTGTTGCCGGTTTCGGTGGTTATCGCTTCTCGATACATTTTCGTTCTTGTTTGAAGCGTAGAATCTCTATTCCAATTAAAGTCATTGAAAACCCCAAATTTTTCTATGGTAAGTATTCTTTTTATCATCGATTTTGGTCCTTAGATATGTTTTTTATCTTCAGTATTTTAAAAACGTTAAAGCAGATTAGTTTACATAGATGATATGAATTTGGAAAGAAGAAGGGTGGATTTCAAATATCTCTAAATTGTTTTATTTCTCCTACATTATTTTGTAAATAATTTATCTATTCTTCTAGGCGATGGTAAAACCATCGGTCAACTACCTATAGTTTCGGTAAGTGGTTTTGGGGGTCATTTACGTTTAACGAGCATTTTTGACACTTTATCCAAACTTTTGCCACTAACCGAAAAATAAGGGGTTTTCAGCGATTCTTGTCAAGGTCAAGGTACTTTCGCACGTTATCTTTATATAACCCAAATGAAAGTCATGAAAGCTGTTTTAACCTTACTTTTTGTTCTTACCTTCGGAGTTACCGCTTTGGCCAACACAAATAAGACTGCTGTTGTTAAAGTAGAAACCGTTCAAATGAATGTTGTATTAGATACAGCTGCCGAAACGGTGAGTGCTTATGAGATTAATACAAATACAGCAAACAGTGTGGCCCGTTTGTACAAGTTCAAAAACTCTAGGGTAAAAAAAGCTTTAGCTTTCACTACAAAAAGAAACATGGCCAAATTGGCATAATACTTGTTATCAATAAATCGGCCATGCACTTAAGCATTGTTGATCAAAACCCAAACGCTATGATTGTATTTACACTATTGATTGCCATCGCATTAGTTTTAAGTTATGTTATCGTCTTCCCGAAGACCAAAGGTATTGTTAGGCCTATTAAGGTTCGTTCGGACAAAAAATAAATATCAGACTAACTCAAGATATTATCCCCCCACACCACATAGTGTGGTTTAACTCCCTTCATTTTTTGAAGGGAGTTTTTTTTGGTCTTGACTCCGCTTAACCCAGCGGTTGCGAAGTATTTAAGTTTTCAAGTGATTTGGTATAGCTCAACTGAGAAACAATCATTGTTTTTCCAGTAGCATTACGCTCAAAATACAATCCCTGTATGGAAAGAGAAAGTTTTTTAAATCGGCATAATGGGTTTATCAATTATCAACCATCCCACTAATCCACCCCCGGCTGCTTAATGGTATAATTTTGCTTTTGTTTGGCTTCGTCCACTTGTCTTTTAACATCTTGTAAAAGGGCTTTGGAGTCATAAATAATCCCATCTTTTATGGTATATTTGACTCCACCTACACGTACCACTTCATTATCATCGGTGAGTTTTATGGCTCCGGTACCGTACAATACTTTGAGGTTTTTTAGCGGGTTTTCCTCTACTACGACAAAGTCGGCTAATTTTCCTATGGCCACCGAACCAATTTTGTCATCGGCACCCAATGCTTCGGCACCATTAAGAGTGGCGGCCCTAACAACTTCCAAGGGATGAAATCCTGCCTCGCGCAATAGTTCCAGTTCCCGTATATAGGCAAAGCCGTACAATTGAAAAATAAATCCGGAATCGGAGCCTGCGGTCACGCGACCGCCCCTGTTTTTATATTCATTGATAAAAGTCATCCAAAGGGCGTAATTCTTTTTCCACGCTACCTCTTGCTCCGTTCCCCAATCGTGCCAGTAACTCCCGTGCGATATTTTACTGGGTTGGTAAAATTCCCAAAGCGATGGCAGGGTATAGTCCTCGTGCCATTCTGCTCTACGGGCACGTTGTAGGTCACGACTGGCCTCATAGATATTGAACGTTGGGTCTAGAGTGAAATCCAGTTCCAAAAGCTCATTCATTACACTTTCCCAATGTTCGGAATATGGCTTTGCGGCCTGTGCCCATAGCTCACCTGCATTTTCAAATCTATGCTGCTCGTTTTGATAATTATAGTCCAAAGGATAATCTTGTACCGTTCTGTCATCAAAAAGCGCCTCAGGAAGACCGTACCAATGTTCCATACTGGTGAGTCCGGCTCTAGCGGAATGCAGCACGTTCCATCGGGCCACGCTCAATTGTGCATGGTGACAGGCCGAACCCAAGCCCAATTTTTTATTTTCGTCCAATGCCGCAGCCATAATTTCGGGTTCAGCCCCAAAAAATTTAATCCCATCAGCACCTTTTTTGGCGTTGGCACGTACCCATTCGCGAGCTTGTTCAGGGGTTGAAATGGGAATATCGTTCAACGGATTGAAGGTCTTGCTCGTTTGCCCAAACCCTGTGTAGGCATAGATTCTTGGTGCGATAATCTCGTTTTTGGCACTTTTTCGTTTTAAGTCCATCGTAAAATCTACACCACGGCCACTGGGTTCACGAGCCGTAGTAATACCATGCGCCATCCAAAGTTTAAAAACATAATCGGGTTCCGCACCTTGTGCAGTGCCGCCGATATGGCCATGCATATCTATAAATCCGGGTAAAAGGTACATCCCATTACAGTCCAGTTCTTTTCCGCCCGGTTTCAATTGTGGTCGTTTGGAATCATCGATCTTGACCCCGGGATACCCTACAACTTGAATTTGTTTGATAATGTTATTCTCAACCACGATATCGATAGGGCCTTGTGGTGGTGCCCCATTTCCGTTAATAAGCATCACTCCCCTGATAATGAGTTGGGAATGTGGGCCGTCTCCTTGAAGGGATTGGGATACGGTTATGTTGAATAGGAGTAGGGCCAGAGCCAAAAAAATGGTCTTTATTTTCATGATTGGATTTTAGGTTTTATTTATTTGGAATGGATTTTAATCTCAATGTTATTTTTCGATAGCTATTTTTTAAGAAGTATATTGACCAAACTACTCTGGTACATTAATCTTATCCCCTAGAAATAGGGCATTCAAAAACAAGCGGTTCGTACCGTACCACGAACCTCTGAAATTGGGATTATCGGCAAAAAGCACGACCCTGCCACTTCCTAACCGACTCACAAGTAAAGAAGCCGATGGTTTTAAGTTTTCTTCCATATTCTTTATAGTGATAAAACCGTCGATCAAGGGATTTTTGGAATATTTTGCCACCGTAGCGTATTCATTTTTGGAAGGTGACAACCATACCGTATTGTTCTTGTATACGGGTATGGTTTCATCGCGATAGCCAAACGCTAAGGGATGGGTAATATCCAAATCTACCTTTAAAATGATACCGCCTACACTTTCCTTGCCTATATTCTCGCCCGCATTTACATAGGGTTTGCGATCAACGGTTCCTGTGGAATCTTTTTCGGGTTTTGTCAACTTCTCCTTGACCATATTTTTTTCAATGGCCCACTTTGATGCAGTGCCTATGGTAACCAGCGTATTTCCCTTTTTTACCCAGTCGCTTAATTTTTCCTGTTGGTTTTTGGTAAGGTCGTACCTACCTGAAACCATGACCAACACATTGTATTTGTCCAAATCTACCCGGCTTAGGTTTCGCATCTGAAGTTTGCTTATGGGCATATGTACCCTAGTATCCAGTAAATGCCATACTTCCCCGGCCTCATAGGAACGTACGCCATTGCCCACGAACATGGCTGCTTTTGGTTTTTTCAAGGGTTGAACAAAACGACTTCCCAAATCGATGCCCTGTACACTGTACCCTGAATTGACTGCATATACGGGGACTTCAAATTTTTGCTGCGCTTTTTGAACAAGTTCAAAAACTGTGGTTGCCTCTTTTTTCTGTAAACTAACGGGAATCATTAACGTGCCGTAATTAAAGCTTTTGGATCCTGAACCTACCTTTGCCGTGAACGGCTTTGCCGCGGATGAGATGACTAAGCCGTTTTCCTGTAGATAGTTGAGTGCGGCAGGGGCATTGTAATCGTCCCAATCCAAAAGATAGGCATAGTCCGACTTTTGAACGCTTTCCGTCAAAACCAAGCCGTCCGTTCCTGTTATTTTATCCCCTAAATCCAAAGATGTAACAGGTTTGTATTTCATATTGTAAAAATTGGCTACTGACCATGCAGACGCATCGTAATACACACTATCCCGATACTTGTTATACGTTTCGAACATGGTTTGCACCATGCGGTATTGGGGTTGTTTGGTAGGTACTACATAAGACTCCCCGGATTTGTAAACATCAATTTTATGGGCCAAAAGTTTATCGATAAAAGCTTTTGCCCTGTTTTGGTCATAGTTATCGTAGAACATATAACCTTTAATTCTGCTTTTTGCGGCTTTGGTCAATGCGCTCTTAAAGAAGTCTTGCTGATATTTACGCATGTACGCTCTATTTTCAACCGCGGCCCTTACCGTTGTAATGCTAGAGGTGTATTGATTTCTAATGGTAAACGGAAACGTTATTTTCCCAAAAGCTGTCTCTTGCTCATGCCCTCGTGAACTAGCTTGTTCAAATAACAGTCCCAGCCCACCTTGTAGATCGGGATACGAGGAGCCATAACCGGGATAAGTGCCGTCAAAGACTTCCTTGGTAAAATAAAACGAACCAATACTGTCCAGTGCCTTGGCAAAATAATTGCCGAAAAGCGTATTCAAATCCTCGTAATTTTCTTTGGGCATTATGGGGTTTAACGAGCCGTTGGTTTTCATGGGTTCAAAGAAATAGGTGCTTTGGGTTCCCATTTCATGAAAATCGGTTACCACGTTGGGATACCACTCGTGGTACCACTTTAATTTTCCACGACTTTCTGGATTAATGGCCAAAAGCCAGTCGCGGTTCAAATCGAACCAATAGTGGTTGGTACGCCCGCCCGGCCAATATTCGTTATGTTCCGCGTCTTGTGGGTCACTAACGTTTGGTTTACCTTGATACATGTTCGCCCATTGGGTATGGCGGTCACGACCGTCGGGATTTATGGTAGGATCGATGAAAATTACCGCATCCTTCAAATATTTTAGAATTTCGGGACTATTGGAGGCCGCAAAAGTATAGGCGGTCAATAAAGCCGCTTCAGAGCTGGAAGGCTCATTACCGTGAACATTATAGGCCAAATTGATAAAAATAGGAACCTCGCCATAGTTGCTTACCGTTTTCGCAGGATCGGTAAAAGCCAAATGTTGCTGTTTTATGTTGTCCAGATTGGATAAATTTTCCGGGATGGTCAAAGCCAGCATCACCAATTTTCTACCCTCATGCGTTTTTCCATAATAGTGTATCGCGGCACGGTCTGACACTTCAGCAAGTTTTTCCAAATAAGCTACGATCAGGTCATGTCTGGTGTGGTGTTCCCCTATGCCATATCCCAAAAATTGCTCGGGAGTTGGAATTTGCTGGCTAAATGGTTGAAATTTTTTTAAAAAATAGTCTTGTCCGTAAAGTAGTGTGGCACTATAACAACATAGTAAAAGCAGTAATTTTCTTAACATTTGAATGGGTTTGAATTAGCCATTTAAATATAGGAAAATATACCTCGGTATCAATACGAAAAAATTCCTTTTGTCGTTAAATATGACTTGATGAGCATCGATTTTGAAAAACTATCCGATAAATATTTAGGCGACCACTGGGATTTCTGAAGAACCTGCCTCTTTGAACTTAACGATGTAGTTGGTGCCTTTTTTGTTGGTATCCCTAGAGATGGAACCATTGAGTTGTCTCGCCAAGTTATTGATCAATTTAAGGCCTAATGTTTTTGTGTTCTTCAGATCAACCGGTTCTGAAAAACCAATACCGTTATCGCCAATATCCAAAATATACTCATTTTCGTCGGCCTTTTTTAGGGCGATGTGGATTATCCCTTCCTTGTCATCGGTAATACCATATTTTAATGCATTGGTAATGGCCTCGTTGATCAAAAGCCCTAATGGGATGGCGGTATCAATTCTCAATTTTATATCCGGAATGTCCAAGTCAAGCTTTACATTGTTCTCGGCTCCTTTGACCGAACGTATCAAATATTCGCTGAGTTCTTTTACGTACGAACGGTATTCTATCTTCGAAAGGTCCTCACGCATATACAGCATTTCGTGTACCATGGCCATTGAAATAACCCTGTTTTGACTGCTTTTGATGAGGTTTTTTACTTTTTCGTTGGTTATATTTCTGGATTGAAGGCTCAAAAGGCTCGAGACTGTTTGCAGATTGTTTTTCACGCGATGGTGTATTTCTTTCAACAAGGTCTCCTTTTCTTCGATACGCTGTTGAATTTCATTTCGGGAACGATATAATTTGTGGTGAACCTGCATCAAGTTTTTTCCAAGAACGCCTCCTAGGATATATACGGTAAAAAAAACGGATATGAACGCAAACAAATTTCTTGAAGCCTCGGGTACTACATTATGCGTAAATTGATAGTCGGCCAAGCTTTCCAAAAACAACAAGACAACAATGACAAGGTTTAGATACAGGTAAATGCGCCCGTATACCCTGGTAGTCACGTAAGCAGCAAAAACAATCAATGCCAATATAAAAATAAAGGGACTGTTGATACCCCCGCTGTACAATGTAATGGCCAAAGCTGTTCCCAAAGAGAGTACCGATGAGACATTATAAGTAATCGTAAGGTTTTTGTGAGATTTAAAAGAAAGTATATTGATAAAGTTTACCACACCAAAACCCATAAACAAAAAAGGGATGATTTCTTTGATGTCAAGTACAAAATAGCATACAATACCTAAAATGATAGAAAGGGCAGAGGTAAAATAGTTTACTCTGTGTGTTAGCTTTATCTTATCATTTAATCGATATTCATCTGTTGCGGATTTATGCATTTTTGGTTGAATTTGGTTGAAATGGTTTTAGTATATTTCCTGTGCACTCAAACTAAGGCAATGCATTAACAATGTAAAGCTAACTATGTTTATGTTATGTCGCAAGCTTTATTAAGCTATCAATGATATATTAAAGATATACATTTTTTAATATTTTATGTTTTTGTGGGACTGCATATGATATCGCAGCGTGCTTATCTACCAACATATTGGCAAGTGCAATTTAAGAACGACCAAGAAAAAAATAGCGGGGATTAAGCAAGTTTTTTTGTCCGCTCAAAGGTAATAACCCTTCAGTTTCGTTGTAGTTACTTTAGTTCCCCTAAATATTTAAGATGATGTTGTCATTTCAACAGAGAAATGTACGAACAACAAGAAACTCCATTATATGATTTCTCTTTTTGCTTCATACGGAATTACAAACCATTCTCTAAAAAGAATTTTTTTTGTTCTCGACTATGGGTTTCAAATACATAGTGGTTTATTTGGTAAATCCAATGGGCATTATGCCACCCTTTTATATTGCCGGTCTATATCTTCAAAAGAGAGGGTGTATTTTGTACCCGTTTTGGTAAGATCCTTGACCACGTGACCTTTTAACTGTTTTGCGAGGCTCTTAATTAATCTTAATCCCAATGATTTTGGCTTTTCCAGATTATCATCTTCCAAGAAACCGGTACCATCATCGCTTATATGCAAAACATAGGAATTTTCACTATCCCTTTTTTCCATACGTATATCAATTTTACCTTTGTGCTTTCCTATAAAGCCATATTTAAGGGAATTTGTAACGGTTTCGTTGATGAGAAGTCCCAATGGTATGGCGGTATCTATTCCCAGCTCAATTTCTGGAGGAATATCGATATTTAGTGATATATCACACTTTTCAGAGTTTAGGGATTTAAGAAGATAATTGCTAAGTTCTTCAACATAGGGCTTGAACTCTATTTTAGATAGGTTTTTGTGCATGTACAGCATTTCATGAACCATGGCCATTACTATGACCCTATTTTGGCTTCCTCTCATTATGGCCTTGATAATATCGTCATCGGTATTTCTGGATTGCATGTTCAAAAGACTTGATACGGTCTGTAAGTTATTTTTTACCCTATGGTGCACCTCTCGTAAAAGAATTTCTTTTTCTTTGATTCTTTGCTCTATTTCGGTTTTTGATTTGTATAGTTTGTGATGTGTTTTCAACAAGTTTTTCCCAAAAACATCCCCTAACAGATATACGGAAAACAAAATGCTAAAAAGGCTAAAAAGTTTTTTTGACTCTATGGGCACTACATTGGTTATTATACTAAAATCAAATACGCCCAATAAATAAATGGATATTATAAAAGCCAATACTACTTTTATGTATATTTTTCCGAACATACTGGTAGAAATGTACCCTGCCAAAACTATCAATGCAAAAACAAAAATAAAGGGACTTTCTATACCGCCCGAGAATACGGTAATCAGCAAAGTGCTTACTAATGATAAAATACTGGTGACAATGGCCATTGTGGTAAGGCTTCTATGTTTTTTAAAACAGAAAACATTGAATAGGTTCACAATAGGATATATAAAGAATACATGGGGAATTACATGTTCTATTTTTAAAACAAATACACTTGCCAAACCAAATAAAAAACTTATCGCCGAGGATATGTAGTTAAACTTTACGAGTAAGTTGGTTTTATCGTTTATTCTCTCCTTTATACGGTTAGGTTTTTTCATAGTCGGGATTATGGGAACTCTCAAAGTTGAGTCGGCAAAAGAAAGCTTATGTATCTAAATTATATATCCAAGATAATACTAAAATAACGTAACTTAATGGTATGTAATTGTTTATATTAGATAAAACAGTTCGATATCTCGTTATGATGTCATTTCAAAAGCTCAATAATGGCACAAATAGAGAACTCAAAGCGCACAACAAACCAATAAGTTTTTCGAGTGCTTTTACTTATAAAAGCCGGCAAAATTGTGCCTTACAAACAACAAAAGGCGACCCAATGGTCGCCTTTTGTTCAGTAATCATATAAAATAATCCAGTTAGTCTTCTATCAAGACCCATTCCCCTTTGTCAATAAGAGGTTCGGCTTGCTTAAATTTCACGGTTTTGCTCTCACCGGACATTACATTTTTAATCGTAACCCTATCGTTACGGCCAATTTTAGGTTTTTCCCGCACAATGGTTTCGGTTACTTGTGGGCGTTGCCCTTGATTTTGCCCTACAGCACGGTTCCGGGCCGCTAACTCGTCACTATTCGGAATTTCTTCCTTTGTTGTTTTGAGATTTTGCTTAGGTCTGCGAACGTTACGTGCCTCTTGTATTTCATTGGTATTGGAGGAGGGGAGTTCCCCTTTGAACAAAAAGGAAACAATTTCTTTGTTCACTTTATCGATCATCTGCTTAAAAAGTTCAAAAGCTTCGAATTTATAGATAAGCAAAGGGTCTTTTTGCTCGTGGACCGCTAGTTGGACCGATTGTTTTAATTCATCCATTTTACGCAAATGCGTTTTCCAGGAATCGTCTATGATGGCCAGGGAGATGTTTTTTTCAAAATCGGTCACCAACTGTTTACCATCACTTTCATAGGCATCCTCAAGATTGGTAACCACTTTCAACTCTTTGATACCATCGGTAAACGGAACAACAATGCGTTCAAAATTGTTGTTCTCCTCATATACTTTTTTAATGACGGGAAATGCAGTTGCCGCACTGTTTTCCATCTTTTTTTGATAGAATTCATATGCCGTTTTGTAGACTTTGTTCGAAATTTCCTGAATGCTCAATTTTCCAAACTCTTCTTCGGAAACCGGGGAAGTGATTGAAAAATACTTGATCAATTCAAACTCAAAGTTTTTGTAATCGTTGGCCCCTTTATTGGTTTCGGCAATGACTTCGACCGTATCATAGATCATATTGGCGATATCCACTTTAAGGCGCTCGCCTTGCAGAGCGTGCCTTCTTCGTTTATAGACCACCTCACGTTGGGCGTTCATAACATCGTCGTATTCCAATAAACGTTTACGAATGCCAAAATTATTCTCCTCGACTTTCTTCTGTGCCCGTTCTATGGATTTGGTCATCATTGAATGCTGTATGACCTCACCTTCTTCCAAGCCCATCCTATCCATCATCTTGGCCACCCTATCCGAACCGAACAAACGCATTAGATTATCTTCCAAGGAAACATAAAATTGGGAGCTTCCCGGATCACCTTGGCGGCCCGAACGGCCCCGTAATTGCCTATCGACCCTTCTAGAGTCATGCCTTTCGGTACCCACGATGGCCAAACCACCGGCTTCTTTGACTTCGTTGGACAGTTTTATATCGGTACCACGACCTGCCATGTTCGTGGCTATGGTCACAATGCCACCTTTACCGGCTTCTGCGACCACATCGGCTTCTTTTTTGTGAAGTTTAGCATTCAATACGTTATGGGGTACTTTGCGTACGCTCAAAAGCTTGGAAAGTAGTTCTGATATTTCTACCGATGTTGTACCGATCAGTACTGGTCTGCCCGATTGCGAAAGTTTGGTCACTTCATCGATTATGGCATTGTATTTTTCCCGTTTTGTCTTGTATATCAAATCATGCCTATCATCACGTGCGATGGGCCGGTTCGTGGGAATTTCCATCACATCCAATTTATAGATTTCCCAGAACTCCCCAGCTTCTGTAACCGCGGTTCCGGTCATCCCCGCCAGTTTACGGTACATTCTAAAATAGTTCTGCAGTGTAACGGTCGCAAAGGTCTGTGTTAAGGCTTCAATCTTCACGTTTTCCTTGGCCTCGATAGCTTGGTGCAACCCGTCGGAATACCGGCGACCATCCATAATACGACCGGTCTGCTCGTCTACAATCATTACCTTGTTGTCCATCACCACGTATTCCACGTCCTTTTCAAAAAGTGTGTACGCCTTTAGCAGTTGGCTCATGGTGTGGATACGCTCACTCTTTACGGTAAAATCTTTAAAAAGCTGTTCTTTGAGTTCTGCTTCTTTTTCTATCTCATAATTTTGATTTTCGATTTTGGCGATTTCCCCACCAATATCGGGCATCACAAAAAATTCTTTATCAACGTCACCGGAAATGTAATCGACTCCTTTATCGGTCAATTCAATCTGATTGTTTTTTTCATCGATCACGAACAACAAATCCTCATCGACTTTTGGCATTTCCCGATTGTTGTCCTGCATGTAAAAGTTTTCGGTCTTTTGTAACAACTGCTTTACACCTTCCTCACTCAAAAATTTGATGAGTGCCTTGTTTTTTGGTAGTCCACGGTATACACGCAATAAGAGAAAACCTCCTTCTTTGGTATCGCCTTCTGCTATCAGTTTTTTTGCCTCGGCCAATACACCTGTTAAGTGTTGGCGCTGCTTTTGGACTATGTCGGATACTTTGGGTTTCAATTCGTTGAACTCATGCCTATCGCCTTCGGGAACGGGCCCTGAAATAATCAAAGGGGTTCTGGCATCATCTATTAAAACAGAATCTACCTCATCTACAATGGCATAGTGGTGTGGGCGTTGTACCAGGTCTTTTGGGGTATGCGCCATATTGTCCCTTAAATAATCAAAGCCAAATTCATTATTGGTACCATAGGTAATGTCCGCATTATAAGCGGCACGTCTCCCCTCGGAGTTAGGCGTATGTTTGTCGATACAATCTACCGAAAGGCCATGAAATTCAAATATAGGGGCCATCCAGGCACTGTCTCTTTTTGCAAGATAATCGTTCACCGTTACCAAATGGGCGCCGTTTCCGGTAAGTGCGTTGAGGTACATTGGCAAAGTAGCGACCAAGGTTTTACCTTCCCCGGTCTGCATCTCTGCAATTTTTCCTTGGTGTAATGCAATACCGCCTATCAACTGCACATCGTAATGCACCATGTCCCAGGTTACTTCTTTACCTGCTGCATCCCAAGAGTTTTTCCATACGGCGTTGTCCCCATCTAACGAAACATAGTCCTTGGAGCCAGAAAGCAACCTATCATATTCCGAAGCTTTTACTGTCAACGTTTCGTTATTGGCAAAACGTTTGGCGGTTTCCTTTACTATGGCAAAGGCCTGCGGTAAAATTTCGTCCAAGGTTTTTTGTGTAGCCTCGTAAGCCTCATCTTTTAATTTGTCTATTTCAGCATAAATATCCTCGTTCTTATCAATATCGGTAGATGCGTTTACTTCTTCTTGTAATTTTACGATCTCATCGGTAATGCTTTTGGAATCTGCTTTAATTTTTTCCTTGAACTCCAATGTCTTGGCTCGTAGTTGATCGTGATTCAAGGCCTCAAACTCTTTTTCGAACGACTTTATTTTATCTACAAGTGGTTGGAGCTGTTTTACGTCTTTTTTGGATTTGTCACCAACGAACGCTTTAAGAACAGAATTTATAAAACTCATAATATATTATTGTTAGATTGAAATACTTCTAAACTTATTTGAATATGCGAAGTAAACAATGGCAATCTTTGGATCGCACTAATTTATGAACACCTGAAATGCAAAAAATGTTCCAGTTTGAAAATCTTGTAAAAATCCAAAATTCCCTGTCAAAATTACATAAAAAAAAAGCCTCGGATGAGACTTTTTTGTTGTAATTCAGTTAATATGTTTAATATTCATCCTCGTTCCAGAGGTAATCTTCTTCTGTTGGATAGTCTGGCCAAATCTCCTCTATGGACTCGTATATTTCGCCACCTTCCTCTTCCATTGATTGGAGATTTTCAACTACCTCCAAAGGCGCACCTGTTCTAATGGCGTAATCGATTAATTCGTCTTTAGAGGCGGGCCAAGGTGCATCGCTCAAATAAGATGCTAATTCTAATGTCCAGTACATGGTAATAGTTTGATTTTAAATTTTTTGCAAAAATAATTTTTAAAGTAAGAAAGTCAAGTTTTTTCCCATTTAATTACAATTTTTTTTGAAAAAATTATATTTATTACTTCGATAACGGAGAAATGACAGATTTATTAGTCCTTTTTACCGGGAATCCATTTTATTTCGTCTGCTTCTACATCCTTTGACAATTTTCGTGCCAATACAAAAAGATAGTCGGAAAGTCTGTTGAGATACGACAGGACCCTTTCGTCAAAGGGTTCGTTTTCATATAGGAGCGAAGCCAAACGTTCTGCCCTTCTGCAAACCGTACGCGCAATATGACAGTATGACACAGTAGTATGGCCGCCTGGGAGTATAAAATGGGTCATAGGCGGTAGGACATCGTTCATTTTATCTATTTCATTTTCCAAAAGAACAATATCGCCCTCTGATATTTTGGGAATGTTAAGACGCTCTTTCCCGTTTTTGAGTATCATTTTTTCCGGGTCGGTCGCCAAAATGGCCCCAACGGTAAACAGTTTATCCTGAATCTTAATCAAGATACTTTTTGAGTTTGCATCTATTTTTTGGTCGCGTATAAGGCCCAACCACGAATTTAATTCATCAACGGTACCATAACTATCAATTCGCATATGGCCTTTTGAGACACGTGTTCCCCCAAAAAGCGCCGTAGTTCCCTTATCTCCTGTTTTGGTATATATTTTCATGTGAAGAATTCAAGTTTAAATATCAATTACGAAGATTAGAATTTGAAAGTTGTTGCCTATTTCTCGGTGTCCTTCTCCTTACGTTCATAATCTTGCATAAACTTGCGGTTGCGTCTTTTTTTCGACCTTTTTTTATTGCTGATGGAAATGAATATATAAACCGCCAAAAGGCCTGCGATGATATAATAGATGGTTTTGTCCATACCTGAAACTAATGATAATAAAAATACTGTTTTATAAGCGAATCTTAAAATGTTGTTTTACTTGCGCTTTGCGGAAAAAAACAAAACCGAAATAAAAAAAGTCTATGGTAACGATAACTTCTTGTAATTCTTTAAGTTTTTCCCAGGCTGCCTTTTTGTTGCTATGGTGAACATCGTCAATAATGATCATACTTTTATCGTTAAGGCCTTGAAATGTACCTACACATTTAAAAATATCCTGTTCGGGATCATTCAGATATATTAGGTCAAATGGTTGTTGGCCAAATTTGATTTTCGGGAACATTGATGCGATTTCATCTTCAAGCTCATTGTTGCCGTTGGGTAAGTAAACGGACTCTATTTTAAAATATGCAATGCTTTTTAAAAGCACATTCGTAGTCTTATTGCCGCTGTATTTTTTCTTTTTGTAGATGCATTTGGTCAAAAAGGAGTACACAAAAGGCGAGTGTACCCCATGTTGATTGGTCGCGGAAAAATTGAATTTCAAATATTGATATATTTTGAACAATTTTGACATCAAGTTTTATGATATTGCGGTAATTGCCTTTGAAAGAACGTGAGACAATCAACTTTCCAATATTGCCGAAAGGTCAAACCAGCGTTCGGTTTTTGTTTCCAATGCTTCATTTACCTCTCCCAATTCTTTTGAAAGGGTTTCTATTTGCTCACCGGATAGAGTGCTATCCGTAAATTTATGTTGTAGTTCAACTTTTTTATCTTCTAACTTTTGAATGTCCTTTTCCAGTTTTTTGTATTCTTTTTGTTCCTCATAGGTAAGTTTTGGATTGTTTTCCTGTTTCCAAGTGTTTTTTTGGGGTTTGTTTTCGGAGGGCACATTTTTTTTCCCTTCCCTGCTTTGCAGCTCCTGACTGTCCTCGTATGCCCTAAAATCAGAATAGTTTCCGGGGAAATCCTCGATTACGGCATTACCCTTAAAAACGAACAGGTGGTCTATGATTTTGTCCATAAAATAGCGATCGTGCGATACGACCATAAGACAGCCCGGAAAATCCAAAAGAAAATTCTCCAGGACATTAAGGGTCACAATATCCAGATCATTGGTAGGTTCGTCCAAAATCAAAAAATTGGGATTCTGAATAAGAACGGTACATAGGTACAACCGCTTGCGTTCGCCACCACTTAATTTTTCTACATAATCATATTGCTTTTTCCTATCGAAGAGAAACCGCTCCAGCAGTTGTTGCGCCGAAATTTGCCTTCCTTTTTTCAAAGGGATAAAATCCCCGAAATCCCGTATGACATCAATTACTTTTTGCCCCTCCTTGATTTCGATGCCTTTTTGCGTATAATATCCAAATTTGATGGTATCCCCGACCACTACTTTACCACTATCCGGTTGGTCCTTACCGGAAAGGATGTTCAAAAATGTAGATTTTCCCGCACCGTTTTTTCCTATGATGCCTACACGTTCCCCTTTGAGAAAATTATAATCAAATTTGTCCAAGATAGGTTTGTTGGGGTAAGATTTGGAAATTTTATGCAGTTCCAGAATTTTGCTGCCCAAGCGCTCCATATTCAATTCCAATTGAACTTGATGCTCCTTTCTGCGCTGAGTTGCTTTTTCTTTTATGGTATGAAAATCATCTATACGGGATTTTGATTTAGTGGTGCGTGCCTTGGGTTGTCTACGCATCCAATCCAGTTCTTTTTTAAAGAGTAACTTTGACTTGTGCTGCTCTACGGCTTCACGCTCTTGGCGTGCCTCTTTTTTTTCTAAATAATAAGAGTAGTTTCCTTTATAAGGGTATAATTGCCCATTATCCAGTTCAATGATCTCATTGCATACCCTTTCCAAAAAATAGCGGTCATGGGTGACCATGAAAAGTGTCATGTTTTCTTTGGCGAAATAGGTTTCGAGCCATTCTATCATCTCCAAATCCAAATGGTTCGTTGGTTCGTCCAAGACCAATAGGTCGGGCTTGTTTATAAGGGCATTGGCCAAGGCCAACCGTTTTTTCTGTCCACCGGAGAGCAAACCCACCTTAACCTGAAGATCTTCTAGTTTTAATTTAAATAGAATTTGTTTGTACAGGGTTTCAAAATCCCACGCATTGTTGCGTTCCATTGCCTCAAATGCCGTTTGATATGCCTTTTCGTCTTCTGGATTTTCCAAGGCTTTTTCATAGGCATTGATTACCTTGAGTATGTCATTGTCCGATGCAAAAATGGTTTCCTCTATGGTGAGGTTCGGGTTTAAATCGGGTTCTTGCGCCAAAAAAGAAATGCGTGTGCCTTTGCGATAGTTGACTTGACCTGAATCCGGAGTGTCCTTGCCCGAAAGAATATTCAGTATAGATGTCTTTCCCGTACCGTTTTTGGCAATTAAGGCTACTTTTTGGTCTTTGTTGATACCAAAGGAGATATCTGAAAAAAGTACAAGTTCACCATATGACTTGGCAATGTTCTCAACCGTTAAAAGATTCATGCTTTGTTTGTTTTTAGGGCTGTTCTCGTCTTTTTATAAATTAAAAAATATCGAATACCAAGTGCTATTAAAATGGGTAAAATCAGCGGGCTGAACACTTGGATACCAACCATCCAAAATAAAAGGGTCAAAATCAACAAGCCCAATAGTGCCAAAATATATTTGGGCATCCAGCTGGGTAATGTTTTTTTTCGCAACAAATAAAAAGCGGCTATGCCATTTAAAGGAAAGGCCCATAAAATATTAAAATTACCAGCAGTGGCCGAATGGTCTGTTAAAAACCAAAGAAAACACAAGAGCAAGCCAATAATACCTGTAACAAAAAACAAAGCGAAATCGAGCCAATGGCTACGAACATTATTTTTAATATCGATATAACTTATGATGATCACAAAAAGTAAAAGTATTACTAACCAGAATAAAGGAGAAGCCAAAAAATAGGTAGGGATGATCCTGTCGGCAAAATTCAAGATCGTGCGTTCCCTTTTTACCAGGGGTTTGCCTTTCAGTTTCGTATTGTTTAATTGTTTCATCACATAAAGTGGAAGGAACATATGTTCATTGGGCGTTGCCTTTTGGTCTATGACCGAACCCAAAGCCAGATCAATACCAAAGCTAGACCAAGAATTCGTGTTAAGGTTTTGATGTATAAGTTCCCGAAACGTATATGTTTCCTTTAAGTGGCTTTCTTTAAAAACCAAATTTTTACCTAAAACTTTTTTAAGGATTTCCGGTATTTTTGTGGAACAGTTGTTATATAGATAATCGTACAGATAGCCTCTATTTTCTGGTCGGTAATTGGTTGACAAAAAGTTGAGCAGTTCTATTTTTTCGCTTGGTCGTAAATCCAACAACTGTTCTTTTACCCAGCGTTTTTCATATTCATACTCGTACAGAAAATTTGGGAATGGTGCGCGAGAAAGTGTGAAATACGGCTTTCCGAGAACAAAGTTTACATAAAATCCGGGTTGGTTGAAGTTGAATGTACCGTAATTGTAAACGTAATCAATGTCATGAACCGGGTCTTGAACACGTATGGCCGTATGGCCAAAGGCAGCATATAATTCATCTCCCGCACCACAGGTTAAAACACTTATTTGTGAGCTTGGGGACCATACCGGATTTTCGGCAAACCCCAAAAAAGAGCAGGATAATAAGATGCAAAAAAGCAATTTTTTTATAAACATGATCGGGTAGTTCGTTGGTTTGGTCTTTAATTGGTCAACAAATATCGAATAAAATATACGACTAGCTTAAGGTAAACCAGCGGAAATCAAAAAAGGCTTTTATTTTTAACATGATTTTTTAATTAATACTATTTTTACGCAAACCAATAAAAGAGATGAAAAAGCATATCCCTAACTTTATTACACTTTTAAACGTGCTTTGTGGATGTGTAGCTGCCGTATTCGCTGTTTTGAACAAGCTGGAAGTCGCTGCTTTATTTGTGTTGTTGGGCATAATTTTTGATTTTTTTGATGGCCTGGCCGCAAGAGTATTGAACGTTAGGAGCGAATTGGGCCTACAATTGGATTCCCTGGCCGACGTAATTACCAGTGGCCTGGTACCGGGAATCGTAATGTTTCAGTTATTGGGCATGTCGCGCACCGGCGGGTGGAATGCCGATTTCTCCTCCGGTTCTTGGAATCTTTTGGCTTGGGATGATGTGACCTTGTCTATTTTACCCTTTTTTGGGTTTGTCATCACTATGGCGTCTGCATACAGGCTGGCAAAATTTAATCTGGACGAAAATCAGGTTTCATCGTTCATAGGTTTGCCTACACCTGCCAATGCCTTATTGATTCTTTCCTTGCCTTTGATTCTTTTATACCATAACAATAATTTTTTAAACGGAGTAATCCTAAATCAATGGTTTTTGGTTGGGCTGACAATTTTAAGTGCCTTTTTGCTGAATTCCAAAATTGAACTTTTCGCCCTAAAATTCTCGAATTGGAGCTTTAAGGATAATGCTTTGCGCTACATCTTTATAATTCTTTGTATCGTGCTTTTGGCGACCTTAAAGTTTTTGGCCGTTCCAGCGATAATTGCATTTTATGTTTTAAGCTCTATGATCGGTAATACGGGCAAAAAAAATAAAAGAAATGAAACCTCCTGACCTACTTTTACGTAAATCAAATAAAATACACATTATGCATAGATCAACGAAGACCTTTTTTTTGGTAATAGCATTTGTCACGCTATCATCCCATGAGCTTTTTTTGAAATCGGATTCGCATTTTTTGTCGCCCAATAGCACTTCTGAAATCTATTTGTTGAACGGTACTTTTGATAAGAGCGAAAACAGTATTACCCGGGATAGGATTATAAACGCCAAAATCATTGGGCCCGATTATTTGTATGAACCAACTGATGGTGATTATTCCGATGAGAACAACATCACCTATTTAAAGTTTAAAACCGGGGAGACAGGAAGTTATGTTGCAGGAATATCTACCTTGCCCAGAATGCTAGAAATGACCGCTTCCGATTTTAATGCATACTTGGATCACGAGGGGTTGGCAAATACCTTGGCCGATAGAAAAAAGGATGGAAGTATAGAAAAAGGTGCCAAAGAAAAATATTCCAAACACGTAAAAAGTCTTTTACAGGTGGGTGATCAAAGAACGGACCACTATATGGCCCAATTGAATTACCCCATTGAATTCATTCCCTTGAACAACCCATTTGCTATGAAAGTTGGTGACAGTATCTCTTTTCAGCTTTTAAGTTCGGGCAAACCGCTTGCCAATCAAACCGTACATTACAGTACTTCGGTACCCGGTAAAGATGCCCACGAAAATGAGAGTTCTACCCAGACCAACGAAGAAGGTGTTTTAACAATCTCACCCGATAAAGCCGGTAAATGGTATGTGGCCACAATACATATGGTGAAAAGTACCGAAAAAGGGGTGGATTATGAATCCAACTGGGCAACCTTGACTTTTGAGATCAAATAGGGAATATGGAAATTCTAAAAATCGAGTTTCTTTTTTCGTAGTTCAAAATTTTGCCCAAGATATACTTTGCGCACCATTTCGTCCGCCGCCAAATCTTCGGGAACGCCATATTTTAGAATTCCACCTTCGAACATCAAGTATGAACGTTCTGTAATCGCCAGTGTTTCCTGAACGTTGTGGTCGGTAATCAAAATGCCGATATTCTTGTTTTTAAGTTGGGCCACGATACGTTGTATATCCTCAACGGCGACCGGGTCTACACCTGCAAAAGGCTCGTCCAATAATATGAACTTTGGATCCGTTGCCAAGGCACGGGCAATTTCGGTACGTCTTCTTTCCCCGCCGGAAAGTAAATCACCTCTATTCTTTCGAATATGGCCCAGGCCAAACTCTTCTATGAGCGATTCCATTTTCATGTGCTGCTCTTTTTTGCTGAGTTTGGTAAGTTGAAGTACGCTTAAAATATTTTTTTCGATACTTAGTTTTCTGAAAATAGATGCTTCCTGCGCCAAATATCCGATACCATTTTGAGCTCTCTTGTACATGGGGAAATTGGTGATTTCCATATCGTCAAGAAAAATTTGTCCGCCGTTGGGTTTTATCAATCCCACGATCATATAAAAAGAAGTGGTCTTTCCAGCACCATTGGGGCCAAGGAGGCCAACGATTTCTCCTTGATTTACCTCTAAAGAAATTCCTTTTACTACTTTTCGTCCTCGGTAGGACTTCATGATATTATGTGCGCTAAGCTTCATGTACGGTTTTTGTGCAAAGTCCCAAAACTAAACATATTTATTTCCTCGGTTATGTGCTTTACGTAATTTTTAACCTTCTTTTTGTTCCAGTAGTTCCCAATATTCGTATGCTCTTCGTAAATGCGGAATCACAATGGTACCCCCTATGAGCGTTGCAATACTTAAGGTTTCCATAACTTCTTGTTTGCTTACCCCTTGGCTATGGGAACTCTCTAAATGATATTTTACACAGTCATCGCAACGCAATACCGCAGAGGCAACCAGCCCCAATAATTCTTTGGTCTTTACATCCAAGGCACCTTCGGCAAAAGCGTTGGTATCTAGATTAAATATTCTTTTGATAACCTTGTTATCGTTTGATAGTAGCTTATCGTTCATTTTGGAACGATAGGCATTAAATTCTTCAACTGCGTCGGACATTTTTGCTCATTTTTTTTGCTTCTCTCTTTAATACTACCTTAGAAATGTATATACTTACTTGGTACAAAATCAGTACAGGAATCGCCACGATAATTTGACTGGCTACATCTGGCGGTGTAATGACCGCAGATATGATCAAAACGACTACAATTGCTATTTTCCTGTATTTTTTGAGGATTTCCGGTGTAACCAGACCGACCTTGGTCAAGAAAAATATGATGATGGGCAGTTCAAATATAATACCACAGGCAATGACTGATGATCGTACCGTAGCTATAAAAGAAGCGATATCTATTTCGTTACTTACCTCTTTACTTACTTGATAAGTTCCCAAAAAATTTATGGATAAGGGTGCTACAACATAGTATCCAAAAAGCACCCCCAAGAAAAAGAGGAATGAAGCGATAAGAATAAATCCCCTTGAGTTTTTTCTTTCATTATCATGCAGTCCGGGACTTATAAATTTCCACATCTCATAAAGAACGTATGGGAAACCTACTATGAACCCCGCCCAGATAGAAGTCCATATATGCGCTGAAAACTGTCCGGACATCTCCCTGTTTTGAATGGTAAAAGGTAGCGCATCTGCACAAAAAGCTGAATCAAACCCAATAAATGTGGCAGCTTTACAAAAGAAACGATAGGTGGGGAAGTCCATTTTTTTAGGACCGAATATGATGGTGTCAAAAATAAATTCTTTCATTAAAAAGGCAACACTACCAACAATGACCACGGCGAGGGTAGAACGGATCAGGTGCCAACGTAACTCTTCCAAATGGTCCAAAAAGGACATTTCGTTTGGGGATTTTTTGGTTTTTTTTGCCATTTTACAGGATTCCTTCTTTTATCAAATTATGTAAATGAACCACGCCGATATAAGTGTCCCCATCTACGGCCAATAATTGGGATATTCCTTTTTGCTGCATAATATCCAACGCTTCTACGGCCAGGATATTCTTTTGTACGGTCTTTGGGTTGGAGGTCATGATGTCTTTGGCCAATAAACCGCTAATATTGTCATATTTGTTCAGCATTCTACGAATGTCCCCATCTGTTACTACACCAATTATCTTGTCATCGTCAATCACAGCGGTTACCCCCAACATTTTTTCAGATATCTCTACGATTACCTTTTTGATATCGGTATCAACATTCACTTGGGGCATCATATTGTCTTTTGCGATATCCCCTACGGTCAAGTACAATCGCTTTCCTAACGAACCCCCAGGGTGATAGTGGGCAAAATCTTTGCTGCTGAACCCTCTTAAGTGCAATAAAGTAATGGCCAAGGCATCGCCCATGACCAATTGTGCCGTTGTACTGGTGGTCGGGGCCAAATTATTGGGACAAGCTTCTTTTTCAACAAAAGTATTGAGGACAAAATCGGCATGATTGGCCAAATGGGAGTCCATATTCCCAACAATAGCTATCAATTTGTTCTTTCCCCTTTTTATCAAAGGTACCAGCATTTTGATTTCGGGGGTGTTTCCACTTTTTGAAATGCACACGACCACATCGTTTTTTTGTACCGTGCCCAAATCCCCGTGAATGGCATCCGCAGCATGCATAAAAATAGCTGGAGTTCCTGTGGAGTTGAGCGTCGCCACTATTTTTGATGCAATGAGCGCACTTTTCCCGATGCCCGAAATGATGACCCGGCCTTGGGAATTCATAATACAATCAACCGCTTCGCTGAATTCCTCGTTGATAAAACGCTCTAGATTTTGGATAGCCTTGGCTTCCATCAAGATTGTTTTTTTTGCTAATGCCAGTATGGCTTGGGTATCTTTCAATGTAGTGTTGAAATTATATATTACAATCTAAAAGATTATGTTATATTTAAGATTACAAAATTACATAAACTTAATTTTATAGTACATTTTATATCTTAACAAAATATTTTGGAAGCTATCGTTCCTAGAATGCCCAAAAAATTATACCTTAAAAAGATTTTAACCGTTACAGGTAGCTATAAAATGGTAAAATAACAGTATGGGTTTTAATGAAGTTGACTTACATGCATCCCTAAAAAGGTATTTTGGTTTTTCCAAGTTCAAGGGTCTTCAGGAAGATGTCATAAAAAATATACTACAAGGATATAACACTTTTGTAATTATGCCTACAGGTGGTGGTAAATCTTTGTGCTATCAGTTACCCGCTTTAATGCAAGAAGGTACGGCCATAGTAGTTTCGCCCTTGATCGCATTGATGAAAAACCAGGTTGATGCCATACGAGGCGTGTCTTCCGAATATGGCGTAGCCCATGTCCTAAACTCATCGCTCAACAAAACCGAAGTAAAACAGGTAAAGGAAGACATATCCAATGGCATCACAAAATTGTTGTACGTAGCTCCGGAATCCCTCACCAAGGAGGAATACGTCAATTTTCTTCAATCAGAAAAAATATCGTTTGTAGCTATAGACGAAGCACATTGCATTTCGGAATGGGGCCATGATTTTAGACCGGAGTACCGCAATTTGAAATCTATAATAAATCGATTGGGAGACAATATACCCATTATTGGCTTGACGGCCACGGCCACTCCAAAAGTAGAGGAGGACATTATAAAAAATCTAGGGATAACTGATGCCAAAACCTTTAAAGCATCCTTTAACCGGCCCAACCTATATTACGAAGTACGGCCAAAAACCCAGAATGTAGATGCGGACATCATCCGTTTCGTAAAACAAAATGCAGGCAAATCGGGCATTGTATATTGTTTGAGCAGAAAACGGGTAGAGGAGCTAGCCCAGGTGTTACAAGTAAACGGGGTCAGTGCAGTGCCCTACCATGCGGGTTTTGATGGTAAAACACGTTCCAAATATCAAGATATGTTCCTTATGGAAGATGTTGATGTGGTCGTAGCTACCATTGCTTTTGGTATGGGTATAGACAAGCCTGACGTGCGATATGTTATACACCACGATATCCCCAAAAGTATAGAAAGTTATTATCAAGAAACCGGTAGGGCGGGCCGTGATGGGGGCGAAGGCCATTGTTTGGCCTTTTATTCATACAAAGACGTGGAAAAGCTCGAAAAGTTCATGTCGGGGAAACCTGTCGCCGAACAGGAAATAGGAAATGCCCTTTTACAAGAAATAGTAGCGTATGCGGAGACATCAATGTCACGCAGGAAATTTATTCTTCATTATTTCGGAGAGGAGTTTGATGAGGTCAACGGAGACGGAGCGAGCATGGATGACAATACCCGAAACCCCAAGCCAAAGGAAGAAGCCAAGGAAAACTTGGAGAAACTGTTGAAGGTCGTTCAAGGTACCAACGAAAAATTCAAGTCAAAAGAAATCGTGAATGCGCTACGTGGTAAAGTGAATGCGTTGATTGCCTCACATAAAACCGATGAAAAACCTTTTTTTGGTATCGGTTCGGACAAGGATAAAAGTTATTGGATGGCCTTGGTACGCCAAGCTTTGGTTGCCGGCTATTTGAAGAAAGAAATTGAACAATACGGGATTTTGCACCTAACGCCCAAAGGAAACCAATTTTTGGCAAACCCCGTTTCTTTCATGATGACGCACGATCATGTGTACAATAAAGAGAATGACGATGCCATTGTCAGTGCCGCAAAATCTGGAGGTGGCGTAGCAGATGTAAAACTATTGAAACAATTGAAGGATTTACGAAAAAGAGAGGCCACAAAGTTAGGGATGCCTCCTTTTGTCATCTTTCAGGACCCTTCTTTGGAAGATATGGCCTTAAAATACCCCATATCCATGGATGAATTAATCAATATTCACGGTGTAGGGGAAGGTAAGGCCAAAAAATATGGCAAACCCTTCATTGGCCTTATTTCCCAGTATGTAGAGGAGAATGAAATTATACGTCCTGATGATTTGGTGGTCAAAAGCACGGGAGCCAACTCAGGTCTTAAGTTATATATTATTCAAAATGTGGACAGAAAGTTGCCGTTAAACGATATTGCGGCAGCCAAAGGTCTAGAGATTCCCGAGCTCGTGAAGGAAATGGAACAAATCGTCTTTAGTGGCACCAAATTGAATATTGGGTATTGGATTGATGAGATTCTGGACGAAGATCAACAAGAAGAAATTCACGAATATTTTTTAGAAGCCGATACCGATGGTATCGATGCGGCCTTGGAAGAGTTTGATGGCGAGTATGAAGATGAAGAACTGCGTTTGTACCGCCTAAAGTTTATGAGCGAGGTGGCCAATTGATTACGGAGCAAATACATTAAAGGGAGAAACATTTATATTTCTCATAATGGTAAATATCAAAACAACATAAAGTATAATCCTTGGTGTTTTGGTACGGTCAAAGTAGTTTTTGTAATTCTTGCCATTTAATTTTTCCAGTAGTTTTAATCCCAGATAATATGAAAGTAGTATCAAGGTGGGTATAAAGAGCATGTTATGTTTAAAAGCACCTATGATGTTCAAGTGCAACAAATCATGTAAAGCTCTTTGACTTCCGCATCCTGTACATAAAAAACCAGTAATGGTATAGAAAGGACATTTTGGAAAATTTGTTACATTACCAGGGTCATAAAAGTAATATAGGGGTATTATTGAAATCAATAATGCCCCTATGATTATGTACAAAAAATATTTTTTTTTAAAAACCGCCATTTTCCATAGCGCTTGCAAACACGGCAAAACCAAAGATCAGGAAATACAGTATCAGAACTATAACTCCGGTAGATAACCCTATTATACTCCACAATTTGGCATTCTTGGATGCTTTTTCGGCGGCCTCGTAGTCACCGTTGGCATAGGTTTCGTTTACTTTTGAAGAGTAAACAATGCCCACAATACCAGCGGGTAAACAACAACATACCGTACAAATGATAGCCAGTACCAAATAGTTGTTCGGTTTTTGCGGTTGATTCATATTGTTCTATTGTAAGAATTAAAATTAAAACTTTAGTAAAGAGCCGCCTAAGGGCGGCTCTTACAGCCTTGTTATTCCATAGGGATACCGAGTTGCTCGTAGACCTCTTTTTGTTGTTCCATGTATTCTGCCCAACCACCGGCACTTATGATCATAAAGATAGAATATGCCAAGGTTAGTACAGCCAAAACCAATCCTATAATCGCAATGATCTTAGCAGTTTTTACTTGGCTATAATTTGAATAGTTTTCTGGATTTTGTTTGTATGTTTTTTCATCTTTATTTGAAAGAAATAATGCTATACCAGAGAATATGATACCTCCGATACCAACACTAAAACAGCAGCAGAAAAACGATACTATTCCTAAAACTATCGAGATAGTAGCATTGGGTAATTTTTGTTGTTCCATAATTTAAGTGTTTAGTTATAAAAATTTTAAAAGAAAGTTGGTCAATATCAATATTACACTCGATATCATTAGCGTAATGATAATGGTGTTGGAATGTTTTATCTTGATGAAATGGTCAAATCCGATAAAGCTGAATAAAAGGATTATCGTGTAAATGGCGGGGTACATTTTAAATGCCCCTATAAAATCACCATCAAATAAAAGGGCCACGGAGCGCTGTAGGCCACACCCCGGGCAATCAAACCCCATTAAACGCTTACTTATGCAAGGCAACATGTAATCCTCGGCAATATATGATGTTGCGGCTAATCGCATTTTTGTACAATCAAATTCTAAGACCGAAAAATACCATTATTTTTGCTGAATGAAAACAAAACGTACTATTTATTTTATGCTGATAACAATCGGTGGCATGGTCATGGGATTTGGGGATATGTACATAAAAAAAGAGTACGCCTTGTGTATTGGTATTGTTTTATTGATGTTCGGTATATATAAAAGCAGTCAGGTTTGGGGACTTGGGAACACTACATCGGCCAAAGATTCTGAAGAAGAAAAAAAATGAGCACGTTTCAAATAGGGGATACCGTCGAAACCATAGATGATGTGATCAAGGGTACGATCATATCACTAAGTGATGCCAATGTGACCATAGAGATTGATGATGGCTTTACGATGCGTTTTTTATCTTCGGAACTTGTAAAAACCATACAGAAAGATAAAATTACGGTATCTAACTATGATGTAGCCAAAATAAAAAAAGAGAAAGAACTTCCCACTAAAAGAAAACAAGTAGCTACAAAGCCCAAAGAGCGCAATGCTCCTAAAATGGAGGTAGATTTGCATATTCATCATTTGGTACCGTCCACAAAAGATATGACCAATCATGAAATGTTGAATATTCAAATTGATACCGCTAAACGGCAATTGGAGTTCGCCATTCGTAAACGTATCCAAAAAATAGTCTTTATTCACGGGGTGGGAGCGGGAGTATTAAAAGAAGAGCTACATTATCTTTTTGGCCGATATGACGTAAACTATTACGATGCGGACTATCAAAAATACGGTCTCGGAGCTACCGAGGTTTATGTTTTTCAGAATTCTTAAGTACTCGTGGTAGTGTATTCCCCAAAAATGATACTTTCAATTTCACTGAGTACCGTGTCGGTTGAACCTTCTTCGGTCGCTTTTAGCGATAATTTTACATTTAGAAGGGTTATGGTGTGGGTGTACGTTACCATCCCTTCGGTATTAGGTTCACTGGCAGTTGTTGCGACTGAGATAGTTCCCTCAGTAGAAAAGAATTCGCCTATTATGGCCTGATTTGAGGTATTATCAGAAGCACAGATAGTCTCAATTGCGGATATTCCATTAACGATCAAGTTTTTGAAAATCCCGGCAGTCGCCAAATCCAAAACCCTAGGTTCGGAAGTCGCCTCGTTGACAAACAAGCTGGTTGGAAGATCTATGAAGATAAATTCATCATTAATTGTTTTGTACAACCTTACCGTATTCTCCAATG
The DNA here is from genome assembly GCF_013402795.1 of Costertonia aggregata. Lineage (GTDB taxonomy): Bacteria > Bacteroidota > Bacteroidia > Flavobacteriales > Flavobacteriaceae > Costertonia > Costertonia aggregata. The sequence goes on from NZ_CP058595.1 coordinate 3,012,097, forward strand.
GGTTTTCCTCACATTTCGTTATGGGGATATCCGCATAGTTTTTAAAGGCAAGAGTGGCACTATTCCCGATTGTAGTAGTAAAGTTCCCATAATCAAGTAAAGAGTTGTCAGTTAATCTTTCGTTGAGACTGTTGATAAGGGTCAGATCTGTAATATTGATATTGTGGGAATAGGTTTTTGTTGTTGTGTTTATCGATGAAACTTTGGATATTATCGTAATTGTACCCGCTTCTGCTTCAATTTCATCTAGAACAGTAGGCTCTACCGGAGGAATCTCATCACAAAAATATGCAGTGCTTACATCTCCCGAAAAAAAGCGGTAAGTGAGTTGTGATTCATTTGAGATACTACTGGTAGGCAATTCCTCGCCAGTAGACGCATTCGAAAATAAATTATTTTCAAGGTTAAGAATTAGGGCTTCGTCTCCCTGAATCTTGAAAAATAATGTTGTTTCTCCGATGTCAATGGGACTATCACATGATTGAATATTTGATGAACTAAAATCAAGCGTCTCAATCTGTAGGTCGCCATCGTCACATGAAAGTACGACTAGGTACAAACACAAAATCCATATTTTTCGCATATCCCAAATTTAAATCAAATAGCGGGGATATTCCTAGTGCTTATGTATCATTTTGGGAGAAATTAACTTTAATTGATTTAATTTTGAGAAATTTTAATTCTCTAATTATGAGAAAAGTTTACTTGGATAATGCGGCGACCACGCAGGTAAGGAAAAACGTTATAGATAAAATGCAAGAGGCGTTGGGCGATTTTTATGGCAATCCGTCCTCGACCCACAGTTACGGCCGCTCAGCCAAATCGGCCATTGAAAAGGCCAGAAAAACCATCGCCAAATATTTAAATGCCCACCCATCGGAAATTATCTTTACATCCGGAGGTACGGAAGCCGATAATATGATATTGCGATGCGCGGTTCGTGATTTAGGCATTAGAACGATCATTACTTCAAAAATAGAGCACCATGCCGTTTTGCACACTGCCGAAGAACTTGAAATAGAATATGGCATTACATTGCTTTATGTTGATTTGGATACCGATGGAAATCCAAAACACTCGCATTTAGAACAGTTATTGCAACAGAACGATACCAAAAAATTGGTAAGCCTCATGCATATAAACAACGAAATAGGCAATAAAATAGATGTTGATAGTATTAGTGAACTATGTCTACGTAACAATGCCCTTTTTCATTCCGATACGGTTCAGTCCATCGGGCATTATCCATGGGACGTACAACGGACGAAAATAGATTTTCTTACAGCTGCCGCCCATAAGTTTCATGGCCCCAAAGGCATAGGCTTTGCTTTCATCAGAAGGAATTCCGGATTAAAACCATTGATTTTCGGTGGCTCTCAGGAGCGTGGCTTTCGTGCAGGTACTGAACCTTTTCATAATATTGTGGGATTGGAAGAGGCCTTTGTTACTTCGTATGATAATCTAGAAGAAGAAAAAGCTTATGTTACTGGTCTCAAACAGTACTTTGTCGAAGAGCTAAAACGAAAATTACCTGGGGTACATTTTAATGGAAATTCCGGCAGTATTGAAAAAAGTACATATACGCTTGTGAATGTATGTTTGCCGTTTGACCCACAAAAAGCATTGATGTTATTGTTTCATTTGGATATTAAGGGGATTGCGTGCTCAAAGGGCAGTGCTTGTCAATCGGGCAGTGACAAGGGTTCCCATGTCTTGGCAGAAATTCTACCAAAAGAACGTTTGGGCAAACCTTCCCTGCGTTTTTCATTTTCTATCTATAATACCAAGGAAGAGTTGGATTATGTGATTGATGAACTTGTGGCCTTTGCCAATAGCTAGTTTTTCTTTTTTCCTTTTTTACGTTGCCTTTCCTTGTCATAAGGAAATTTTTTCGTGGCCATTTTCATCATTTTGTCTATGAGATCGTTAGTGTTTTTGCCCGATTTTTTATTGATTTTCTTCTCGTATTTCCAAAGCAACTTGCCGGTTTCACCGTCACTTATTTTGATGCCTATTCTGCCATAATCGGAATCACCGCTAAAATAATCCAACAAACTGAATTCTGTCGGCACTCCTTTGGAGAGTAAAATGTTCAAATCAAGATTGCCACTTATAACGCCATCAACATTTAAGATTCTCGCAAGCTCTTTACTGGTATATATATCTATATTCCCGTACGTAATATTGTTTTTGGCAAGAATGGCATTCGTGTTTTTGGTGTTTTGAAATTCTACTGAAAATTTCTTTCGTTTTTTCCCCCTTCCAAAATAGGTCTCCAAAGCGTCTTGTACGGCATAACCTTCCCTTTCTTCCAAGGCGTTCAATTCTTTTTTTGGGATTTTTTCCTCTAATTCCAAATTTGTGAGAAAGGGTACTATCGCCAATACCTTGTGGTCAGCACTGAGCTTATCAAACCTTCCGTTTTCATATATGTTTTTTTGGGCTTTCAGCCATATAAAACTCAGAAAACAAATAGATAATACTATAATTTTTTTCACTTGTGTAATTTTCGCCAGTTGTCTAGCATTAAATCAATTATATAAATCAGAACATGCTCAAATGCATAGGACCAACAAAGTGTTTTAAAGTTTCATTCGCAACCTTAGATTAAATACTCTGGATGTCAAAAAATTGGGTACTGCAAATTGTTGTTTGCTATCTACGTCCCTGACCCAGGTATTGGTAATTGAATTTTGATTATTGAACAGGTTAAAAATTTCAAACCCAACACTCAATTCGTCAAAACGGCGTAACCTTTCTTTTTTAGGATACTTGTTGTTTGCTTCTGCAAAAATATATGAAATTCCCAAATCGGCCCTTTTATAATCCCGTAATCTATTTTGAAAAACATAGGGGTCCGCATAACTGGGAGAACCTCCTGGAACTCCTGTACTATATATCAGGTTGAGGTACATTCTCAAATTGGATATGGTGGGTATATAATCCTGAAAAAGAATCCCCATTTTTAAACGTTGGTCGGTAGGTCTTGAGATGTATCCACGTTGGTCTATATTTTCCTTGGTCTCCAGATACCCTAGGCTTATCCAAGATTCGGTTCCAGGTACAAAGGCACCGTTCAAACGCATTTCAAATCCGTATGAATATGCTTCGGCATTGTTGCTGGCGCTATATCTAATGCGGACATCTTCTAACGTATACGGGTTTACATCGTTCAATGCCTTATAATATCCTTCGCTCAACAGTGTAAAAGGCCTGTCCCATAACAAAAAACTGTATTCGTTGCCAAGAACCAAATGAATTGACTTTTGTGCTTTCACGTTTGGGTTTACCGTTCCTGTTTCGTCTCGCAGTTCCCTGTAAAACGGTGGTTGATAATATATACCGCCTGATAACCTAAAAAGCATGTCCTTTTTCCATTCAGGTTTTATGGTTATCTGAAACCGAGGACTGAACACGGTTTGGGAAGATGTACCGTTATCTTTGGCGGTAACATACCAATGGTGCGCCCTCGCCCCGATATTGTAATATAAGGTAGAATTCTTGAACTCTTTTTGGTTCCCAATTTGTACATATGCGGAAAAACGATTTGTTGTTACAAAATTGATGGCATCTACGCCTTCAAAGGCTGTGATAGGGGCATCAAAGGGTTCTTCGGGCTGGTTATTTACAAATTCTGGGTTTGGTGGGCGAATCGAAAAACCGGCAGAGTCCAAAAATTCTGATTCCATTAATTTGTCCCTGATATCCTCATGTTTGTACGAGACACCCCATTCCAAAGCTTTGTTGTCTTTTTTGTAAATACCTTTATGAGCCAAGCTAAAAATCAGCGCATCCAAACTATTTCGTGCCCTATTGAATTGTGTTCCCAAACCACGGGTAGCGACGACCTCGCCTAATTCTTCGCTTCCTAGATCAGTATTTACCTGCCCAAGTTCGTATTGGGCGATAACATCAGAATTTTCATCTTCGATTGCGTGGTATACCGATGAAATTAGCTTTAATGTCGTATTTTCATTGGGATAGTAATTTGCCTTTAGCCCTCCAAGTGCACTGGTATACCTATTACTTTCCTCACCTTCGTAAAAGACCAGCAAGGCCTGTGGATTGTTTATAGTTCCAAAATTGGTCTGCCGTGTCAACGGTTCGTTCTCATAAATGTTCAAGGCTAGGTTACCCAAAAAGTTGAGATTAAATTTTCTTGAAAAGGTATAGGTAAGATAGCTTTGGGCATCTGCAAAAACCGGATTAAAATTAGATTGGGTCTGCTGACTGTTCACCAAAAGGCTATTGTCCCTATATCTAACTCCCGTAACGCTACTTAATCTTTTGTTTTTGGATGTTGTTTCTACGGCAATGCTCGCACCTAAAAAGCTTACATCGGCCCGTAGTCCAAAATTGGTCGGATTTTTATAGGTAATATCCAAAACCGAGGAAAGTTTGTCCCCGTATTTGGCCTGAAAACCACCGGCACTGAATTTTAGGGACTGAACCAAATCGCTGTTTACGAAACTCAAGCCCTCCTGTTGTGCGGAACGTATCAAAAATGGGCGATATACTTCTATTTCGTTAACATAGACCAAGTTTTCCTCATAATTTCCGCCCCTCACGGAGTATTGTGTGCTCAATTCATTATTAGACGTTACGCCGGGCAATAATTTCAACACATTTTCTACTCCAGCATTGGCCCCTGGAATTTTACGTACAACCTCTGGTGCTATGGTTACGATACCTTCCACATTTCTTTTGCCCGTTGGGGTAATGGTCACGCCATCAATCTGTATGGCATCGGTTTTTAGAACAGGATTGAATTCATAGGTTTCGTTAGTGGTCAGGACTAGGTTTTCCAAAACTACTTTCATATGGCCAATATGGCTAAAAATGATTTTGTTTTTTGTATCGGCAATGATTTCTAAAATATAAAATCCGTTCTCATCTGTTGAAGTGCCTATATCATTGGCGGTTATGTTTACGTTGGAAAGCGGAGTATTGTTTTCGTCCAAGACTATTCCCGTAATGGTGGCCGTTTGGCCCATCAAAGTGTATATCGAAAAAGATAGTAAAATAAATAGAAAGAGTTCAGGACACTTCAAAAGGATTATTTTCTGTAAAAACTACTCGTAAAGATAGTGGAATTACCTACGTTATCAGTTACTGTAACCTTAAGCTCGCATTGGGTCTTATCCAAAATTTTATCATCAAAATTATAGGTAATGGTATTTTTTTTGGGTTCATACTCCATAAGTATCCATTCTCCGTTTAACGTTGCCGAATATGAATCTATTCCGCTGAGGTCATCGGCAATGGTAAGGCTCAAATACTTATAATTGTTGAGCCATTGTTTTTCTTTGAAGTTTTTTGGTTTTATGACTGGGGCAATAGTATCTTTTGCCAAGGTATACGTACCCAAGTTTCTTGTTCTGGTGGTAAAGGTCTTCCCCCTTTTATAGGTTGATGCGTAACTGGGTCTTAGTTTACTGTCAAGTCTTGCAATAAAAAGTTGTTTTCTTTCCACAGGGCTATACTTTTCCGTATCAAAAGTAATGGTGAAATTTCTATGGGCAGGAACCGTGTTGTTATGTATGGTTACGGTGTCGTTGGCCTCTCTAAGGTCTATATAAAAATCCTCGTAAAAGGTACTTGCGGGAAAATAAACGCTTGCAACCCCCAAATTAAATGTGTTCGGGCGTTTGGCACTGATATAATAATCGGTTTTCTCGGTTTTACTCCTTATTTTCAGTGCTTGTTTTTTCCCTTCTACAGGAATAACCAGTTTGGTCAGATTGCCTTCAAAATCGGTCATTAAGATTTCCACATTGTAACTAAGCCCTTCCCGTACATCTATTTTACCATCATTGACCAAAGTATTGTAAATACTGAGTTTGTTGCCCGGCGAACGAAAACATTTTTGTATGCGTTGCCTGTATTTTCCAAAATGGTGGTAATCGATCAATGTGTTTATATAACGTGTTTCCCCAAAGGAGAAGGTTTCAAAATCAAAATCTGTGTACACTTTACCGTTTACCGATTGTTTAACGGCATATAGTCCATTTTTGTTTGCGGCCAAGTCTTGTCGGTCATAGGCGTTTACCCCAAAACCAATAGTTCCTGAGGCATATACCTTGTCGGCTAAAAAACTACCATCGCTTTGTTTTGAGAAATTTATTTCCATCTTTTCCGCACTTTGGTTTACCTGAGCATTTTTGGAAAGCGGATAGGCATAGAGGCTTACCAATGTAGGATCGGTGGCGTCCCGTACATCAATCCCGTAAAAAAGGGGATTGGTCGGTTTTTCCGAAATACTGCTGCGTATCTCAAAATGGAGGTGTGGCCCGGAAGAGCCCCCTGTATTGCCCGTGTAGGCTATAATACTGTCTTTTTTGACCTTTAATTCCCCAAAATCGGGAAAAAGCTCCAAGGTATATGATTTTTTATCATATTGTACCTTTTGAATGTATGCCTCAATTTCGGGAGAGAACTTTTGAAGGTGGCCGTAAACCGAGGTATACCCGTTGGGGTGTGCTACATACAGGGCTTTGCCATATCCCCAATGTGATATTTTGATGCGTGTGACGGTGCCATCGGCAATCCCATAGATAGGCAATCCTTCCCTTTGCTGTGTTTTGATATCGATTCCCCCATGAAAATGGTTGGAGCGTAATTCCCCAAAAGTACCTGCCAAGATAATCGGAACATCCAAAGGAGACCTAAAATAGTCCTTTGGATATTTTTCTTGGGCATTGATTTGACATGATAAAATAAAAAGGAGGGAAAAAAATACAGCTTTCATAAACAAATTCATTGGTACGAAAGTAGGCATTACCGTTGAATTTTTAAAGAACCCATAAATGAAATGAAGCATATTATTTTAATGTTTGACCCACAGGCAACTTAAAGTCATACTCAAAGAATAATCGGCAAAACTATTGCGAAGTAAGCTCAGGTATGTTAACTTTGTGTAAAATGCATTGATGTTCGCAAATGAGTGAATTGGTAGAAATCGTTGATTCTTTAGAGAACAAAATAAGTAAGCTGTTGCACAAATTGGAATTGTTGTCACAGACGAACCAAAAGTTGGAAAAAGAACTTATTTCTGTGAAAGGGGAATACAATACCACCAAAGACAACGTTTCCGAATGGGAGGAAAAGTATAATTCACTCAAATTGGCCAACTCAATGCTGGGCAGTAATACCAATAAAACTGAAGCAAAGCTTAAAATAAATACATTGATTAGGGAGTTGGACCATTGCATTTCCCAACTTGCCGAATAGTGTTAGCGAAATACTATGGCAGATAAGCTCAAAATAAAACTTTCTATCGCTGATCGCGTATATCCCTTGACCATTGACCCAAGTCAAGAGGAGGGGTTGCGCAAAGCCGCAAAAAACATAGAACAGTTGGCTAAGAAGTTCGAGCAAAACTATGCCGTGAGGGACAAGCAAGATGTACTCGCCATGTGTGCGCTGCAGTTTGCGTCCAAAATAGAGCAAAAAGGCATTGATTCTACGGAAAATACCAAAGAAGTCGAAGAGCGTTTAAAGGCACTTGACCATTTGGTAAATTCCAAAATAACGATATAACGTTCTTTTAAATACATAAAGTTACTGCCCACATTGGTAATTAATTTTTGACAAACTCAACACTAATTTGTTTAAGAAGGGTGAGTTTAGGTCGTAAAAGCAAGCCTTGCCCGTACAAGGATCCTTGATCGGTCTGTTAGCCCTAAACCTGTTTATTGGAGTTTGTACAAAACTCGGCCAATGTGGGTTTTTTTTATAATTTTTTTTAACTATGGATACTACAACTATAATTATCATAACCGCAATCGTTGGATTGATTATCGGTTTCATCATCGCAAAATTCCTTGAGAAAGGAAAGGCATCCAAGACGATAGCGTCGGCAAAAAAGGAAGCCGCATCAATAGTAAAAGACGCAAAAGCCGAGGGGGAGAGTATCAAAAAGGATAAAATTTTTCAGGCCAAGGAAAAGTTTTTGGAGCTAAAGGCAGAGCATGAAAAAGTTATCATCAATAAGGATAAAAAAATTGCCGAGGCCGAAAAGCGAACAAGGGACAAAGAATCCCAAATAAGCGGTGAACTGGCCAAAAACAAAAAACTCAACGAACAACTAGATTCAAAATTGAAAGAGGTTGAACATAAAAGTGAGTTTTTGGAAAAGAAACAATCCGAACTTGATAAACTGCACAAAAGCCAAGTTCAACAGTTGGAGGTTATTTCGGGGCTTTCGGCCGATGAAGCCAAAGGACAGCTTTTAGAATCTTTGAAAGATGCCGCCAAGTCAGACGCAATGGCCTTTATGCAAACAACTATGGAAGAAGCCAAATTAACGGCCCAACAAGACGCAAGAAAAATTATCATCAATACCATTCAACGTATAGGAACCGAAGAAGCCGTAGAAAATTGTGTATCTGTATTCAACATTGAATCGGACGACGTAAAAGGGCGCATCATCGGTAGGGAAGGGCGAAATATTCGTGCCTTGGAATCCGCTACCGGCGTTGAGATTATTGTTGACGACACCCCTGAAGCAATAATACTGTCCTGCTTTGATTCCGTCAGAAGGGAAGTGGCCCGTTTATCCTTGCACAAACTGGTTACCGATGGCCGTATCCATCCCGCACGAATCGAAGAGATCGTAAAGAAGACCGAAAAGCAGATAGAGCAGGAAATTGTTGAAGTAGGAAAAAGAACGGTTATTGATTTGGGTATTCACGGATTGCACCCAGAATTGATACGGGCCGTTGGCCGTATGAAGTATCGTTCCTCATACGGACAAAACCTATTGCAACACTCTAGAGAAGTCGCCAAGCTTTGTGGGGTTATGGCAGCCGAACTGGGACTCAACCCAAAATTGGCCAAGCGTGCCGGACTTTTGCACGATATAGGCAAAGTACCCAATACCGAAGCTGAAGTTGAGACGCCCCACGCTATCCTTGGTATGCAATGGGCCGAGAAATTCGGTGAAAAACCGGATGTTTGCAATGCCATAGGTGCACACCACGATGAAATAGAAATGAAAAACCTGATTTCACCCATCGTTCAAGTTTGCGATGCCATTAGCGGGGCAAGACCCGGCGCACGAAGACAGGTGTTGGATTCTTACATTCAACGTCTAAAAGATTTGGAAGAAATCGCATTTGGGTTCGGCGGGGTGCAAAAAGCCTATGCGATACAAGCAGGTAGGGAACTACGTGTAATCGTGGAAAGCGAAAAAGTGAGCGACGACAAAGCGGCACAACTGTCTTTTGAGATATCACAAAAAATACAGACCGATATGACCTATCCAGGGCAGGTTAAGGTCACGGTCATTCGTGAGACACGTGCCGTGAATGTGGCAAAATAAGAATAAGGAACCAACTCAAACAAAAAAGGAAGCCGATCGGCTTCCTTTTTTATTTTTTCAGCTATTTGTTCATCATTCCAACCCATTTTGTATTTTGTAATAATATAATATCGATATCTGATTCGAGTGATTTTGAAGAATAAAATCGTATTTCAACTCAACAGAACTATCAAGAACATTTGATCAAAATTCTTATTCTCGATAAGAATCCTTAATCATTTCAATGATACAATTCACTTGAATTGATAGAATTTCATCAAAATGGACTATGGGTTATTCTATTTTTTCAATATCGGAAACGATAAAAAAGACCGACAGTTCCATTCCGAAGTAATTTTGAATAAAAGTGGTTCCTGTTATTTTTAGTTTATCCCCTTTTTGAAATTCGATTACTGTATCGGCTTTATCTTTTTCAATAACGAAAAAATCTCCACTCTCTTCATTGGTTAGCGCATTGGAATTATTATTTCCATCGGAGTTCGTGCATTGAAAAAAATACATTTTTTTAACCTTTTTTGGCTTTCGGTACCCATTCGCATATCCTTCCTTAAAATATACCCCTTCAATCGTAACTGGGCAATCCTTGTAGTCTTTGGCGAATGCAGAACTCATTACTTTTTTGTAGTTTTCCGTTTTTGGCTCGGGACAATCTTGTGAAAAAATTGAGCAAGCGGTCAATAAGCATAAGGTTAGCAATATTTTTGATCTCATAATATTTAGTTTTTGACGATTATATTAATTTACCATAAACAGGGCATTGGCGAAGAACAGTTTTCCGTTTTCCCAAAACCCTCTAAATAAGGGGTTGTCGACCATATAAATCACTTTTCCCTTACCATGGTTTTCTACGCCATAAATCAATGTTTTCCCTATTTTCTTTTGTGCTTCGCTACCCGCAAACCCTGCAACCGGCATTGTGTCGGCATCTAGGTAAACCACGTTACCGTTCTCAAGATAATCATAAGTGTCAGCGCCTAATTTTAAGGTAAAATAAGTGTTGTCATACCCATAGGCCAAAGGATGTGTGGTATCCACTTTGGTTTTAAATATGGCTCCCGTAATCGCTTGTTTTATATTTTCCCTTTGGGTTTGCTCATGAATCCTGATTTCGATTTTCGTGGTATCTTTTTCTATTTTTTTGGTTTTGATCTTAAAACCTTTTTCTCCGTCTATACCCTTAATGGCCCCTCCCATGGCAATTAATTTCCCTCCATTGGCAACCCATTCCTTCAAATCACTTAATTTGTCTTTTTTCAAAAATTGCTGATAACCATAGCCATCTGGTAATATCAAAATATCGTATGCCGAGAAATCAACCCTATTCATATAATCGGTGTCGATTACCGTTATGGGATAATGCAATTGTTGTTCAAAAAAATGCCAAATTTCCCCAAAGCGAAGAGTAGAGGTCGGCTCACCGGAAAGCACAGCTACTTTGCTATCGGGAATTACCTCTACATAAGAAGAGCCAAAGTCTTTGCCTTGTTCAACAAAACCGGTATTGGTCGATGTAAGCTCAACAAAGCTATTCCTTAAAACAGACTTTAATGTGCCTACGAAGTCTTTGTGGTTCTGATTGTCGGCTTTAGTTATGATAAGACTTCCCCTCTTAAAAGGTTTACCATCTATTTTAAAAGGCTTGTTCGCTTTACGCACACGTATTTTGTTTTTTATTAAATCGGTCAAAAATCGGGCATCGTCCATACTGTTCCAATCGGTTATGTACGCATAAGCATTTTCATTAATCTGGGTTCTAGGCTTTCCTGCGTATATATCAACGATTTTATCTTCAACTTTAGAGTTGCTTTTTCCTGATGTCATTGTAGCCGGGACTAAGCTTTCCGAAGCAATTGCATCTAAGCCATACGCATAGGGCAAAGACCAAGCTGTGATGTCATAGGTGAGGCTGTCCGTAAGTTTGGCATTGGGCTCAAACAGCACCTTTACCAAAGTGCCCTTGGGCTGATTGGTAGAAACGACCAGGCTACCTTCACTATTTCGCAGACTTGTATTTCGACCAAGTTTATAATCAAAACCCCTAACCGATTCCGCATTCGATACCCCATATTCAATATCATGCTGTATCAAGAGCCGTTTAAGTGCAGTCAATTTATCCTTATCGCCACTCAAAACATAACTTTTATACTTAAAGTCTTTATTTTGGTAGAATTTTTTAAACTCTGTATTTAGCTTTTCGGCATTGTTGGCCGCCACTTCTACCGTAGAGAGACCGGTCGTATGATGATGTGATATTCTATCATTTAAGGTCAAGGTATCGCCAATACTTGTCAAAACACCCAATCCCGCACGCCCGCTTCCGCCTTGTTCATAGGTCATGCCTATACCACCGTTGTATGTAGGGTAAGTATCGCCATAGCTCGGGTAAAACAGGTCAAATACTTCTTTTGTAAAATAGAACCAACCGTTGGCATCAAAATATTTAGCATGGTTTTTTCCGATAGTGGTCTGAAATTCTCTTTGAAACGGGGTAATGACTTCATGAAATGGCTCAGCTGCAGGGGCAAAGTAATACGGGTTGTCCACACCTTGCTCATGAAAATCTACATGCACGTGGGGCAACCACTTATTGAACTGCTTTAAACGCTGTTGGCTTTCCACTTGTGTCAACCAGGCCCAATCCCGGTTTAAATCGAACATGTAATGGTTGCTACGCCCGCTCCACCAACCTTCGTGATGTTCAATACTGTTCGGATCAATGTTGTTGGGCGTATTTTTATATTGATTGTACCAATTTACATAACGGTCTCGCCCATCCGGATTGATACAGGGGTCCATAATAACAATGGTGTTCTCCAAGTAATCGGACTTGCTTGTCAATAGCTCGTACAACGTTTGCATAGATGCTTCTGTACTCACGCTTTCGTTACCATGCACATTGTAGCTCAACCACACAATGGCTTTGGACGGGTTGCTCTCTCCAGTGGTATTTTTTATATGTTCCTTACGGATATTATCCAAATCTTTCATATTTGTTTCTGAGGAGACATAGGCCAAAAGCAAGGGTCTTTTTTCATTGGTTTTACCATATTCCATTAATTGCATATGGCCAGGAGCGGTTTTGGCAACATATTCATAATAGTCCACCACTTGATGGTGTCTAGTAAACCGTGTACCGAGCTCGTAACCTAAAAACTGGGAGGGTGATTGTAACTCTTGTGCAATCGAGATTGAAAAAAATAAAAAAAAGAAGGAACGTAAAAACAGTTTCATTTGTTTTGGTTTGGATTTGTAAGGAATCAAATCTAATAATAAATGACGTAATTCTCTTTTCACAGGCACAGTATTTTGACGATTTGAAAACACATCGTTTTAAGTAATTAACGTATTTTTAGTAATTCGCCGAAGCAAGAGTTTTATATTTACGTTGTTATTTTAACAAGCTTATGAAAGTTGATTGTTTGCCCTTTAGAAAAACGGGCTACTTTTCTGATATAATTTGTGATTATTTAGATGAAGAAGATAGTCTAAAACCCTTTTATAACAGGTTTCCATCCGTCCAAAATTTTGAAGGTCAAATTACTGAAAAAGCAAAAACCTTCCCCGATAAAAATAGGGAGGTTCTTTACGATGCACTGCAAAATCAATACAAAGGTTTTACGGTTTCCAAAAAAACACAAGAAAACCTAAGACAGTTAAAGGAACCCATTACTTTTACCGTGGTCACGGGGCATCAATTAAATTTGTTCACGGGGCCTTTGTATTTTCTCTATAAGATAATATCCACCATTAATCTTACCAAACAACTCAAAGAAGCCTATCCCAAATACAACTTTGTACCTGTATATTGGATGGCGACCGAAGATCACGATTTTGATGAAATCAATTACTTCAACTTTAAGGGGAAAAAAATACAGTGGAACAAAGATGTCTCGGGAGCCGTAGGTCATTTGAGTACGGATGGGCTTGATGACGTGCTCGATATTTTTTCGAACGTGATAGGGTCAAGCAACAATGCCCAAAGGTTAAAAGAGCTTTTTAAAAATGCTTACGTGAAGCACAAAAACCTTACAGGGGCTACACGGTATTTGGCGAACGAACTTTTTGCCGATCACGGTTTGGTGATCGTAGATGGGGACGATAATGGATTAAAGCGATTACTGATACCGTATGCCGAAAAGGATATATTCGAAAACATACCTTTTATATCGGTAACCGAAACGATTTCGCAACTTGAAGTTTTGCCTAAATCCTACGCAATTCAGGTAAACCCCCGAGAAATCAATTATTTTTATTTGATTGACGGTGTTCGCGAACGTATTGTAGAAGCCGATGGAAGATATGGCGTAAACGGAAAAAAAATTTCTTGGAGCAAAGAGGAGTTAATGAAGGAGCTCAATGATTTTCCGGAACGTTTTTCTCCCAATGTAATCTCACGTCCATTATATCAAGAGGTTATATTGCCCAATCTATGCTATATTGGTGGGGGCGGGGAGCTGGCCTATTGGTTGGAGCTAAAGCATATGTTTGGTAAAATGGGAGTTCCCTTCCCGATATTGTTACTTCGTAATTCCGCTCTCATCATTACGGAAAAGCAAGATGAGAAGCTTAATAAAATGGACCTTTCTACGACCGACTTATTTTTAAAACAAAGTAGTTTCATCAATAAAAAAATCAGGGAAATCTCTAATATCGATATTGATTTTTCCTCTCAAAAACAGCTTTTGGAAAATCAGTTCAAAGAAATGTACGAATTGGCGGAGAAAACCGATAAATCTTTCTTAGGGGCTGTAAGAGCGCAAGAGGTAAAGCAAAAAAAAGGCTTGGATAATTTGGAAAAACGATTGTTACGGGCTCAAAAACGAAAATTGAAAGACCAAGTACAACGTATGACGGAAATTCAAAACGAGCTATTTCCTGCAAAATCCCTGCAGGAACGTACTCTTAATTTTTCCGAACTATATCTAGAAATGGGTGAAGAGCTCATCCCTAATCTTGTAAGAGCCTTAAATCCCCTTTCATTGGAGTTTGCCATTTTGACCACAAAATAGTTTAATTTCCTCTTGACACCTATTTATAATTTATAGATAACAATACATATCTATTTAAACACAAATTACATGCATACTATTGATATGGAGTTGGTCGAGATGACCTTGGACGTAATGAAATATGTGCTAGGCCGCATAAGCAGTACTTCACCAGAGTTGGGACAGCCCAAAAAAGCTGAGGAACTCAAAAAATTGGTAGGCGAAACCATCACGGATAAAGGTATAGGGGGAGAGAAAGCCTTTAATTTGTTTAAAGAAGTGCTGATGAAGGCTACCGTACCCATTGACCATCCCCGGCATTTGGCCTTTGTACCTGCCTCACCTACCAGGGCGTCGATAATGTTTGATTTGGTAACTTCTGCCTCCAGTATTCACGGGGCCTATTGGATGGAAGGTGCAGGTGGTATCTTTTGCGAAAACGAAGCCATGAAATGGTTGGTGTCGCTCACAGGGTTGCCCAAAAATGCTTTTGGTGTTTTTACCAGTGGCGGTACTGCAGCCAACCTTTCCGCAATGGTGGCCGCTCGAGAGCAATGGAGAAAAAAAACCGAAAACCAAAATAGGAAAGGACTTATCATAACATCGGTAGGGGCACATTCATCTATCAAGGCTATGGCCAAAGTGATGGATGTAGACGTACACTTGGTAGATACAGAAGACTTAATGACTGCCGATTTTCTCGACCAAAAAATACATAGCTTGGCCATTGATGATCGTAAGCGGCTTTTCGCGGTTGTGGCGACCGGGGGCACCACCAATGCAGGAATAATTGATGATCTTTTGGGTATTGCGGATATTTGTGGGGAACATAATTTATGGTTTCATGTTGATGCGGCGTATGGGGGTGGCGCATTGGCAGCAGACTCTGTTCGGCATTTGTTCAACGGAATAGAACGTGCGGATAGCATTACTATTGACCCGCACAAGTGGTTGTTTTCTCCATACGACTGTGGTGCGGTCATCTATAAAGATCCAGAGCAAGCAAAAAAAGCGCACTCGCAACAGGGTTCTTACCTCGAAATTTTTAAGGACGAAGGAGCACATGGTTTTAATCCGTCCGATTATCAAATACAGCTCACACGAAGGGTGCGGGGCCTACCTTTGTGGTTTTCGTTGGCAATGCATGGGACGGACAGGTACAAAGCGGCAGTGGAACGAGGTTTGGAGCTAGCCATATTGGCCGGTCATATGATCGGTAAAAATCCCGTTTTGGAACTGGTCAGGGAGCCAAGTTTGTCCTGCGTGCTTTTTAGGCGCAAAGGATGGTCTCCCGACGATTACAGAAATTGGACCTACAAAAATCATAGGGAAGGTCTGGCATTGGTAACACCTACAAAATGGAAGCAGGGTAAAAACCATGAAACGGTATCCCGATTCTGTTTTATCAATCCGGATACTACCGAAGATGATATTCGTGTTATTTTGGATAGTATGATGTAAGTAGACTGTGCCTTATGGCACCAAAAAATCGCTTTCCCATATATTATCTACTTTGGAAAACCTGATTCTGATATGGTTGGGTCGCTTCAACTTTAAATATTCAATTTTAAAGGGTTCGATTTCAACCATGCAAAAATGATTTTCGTTGGAGAGATACTCTACATTATCCGGATTTTTGATAATATTTCCCGGGGCTTTGGTAGTGGTATAATCTTTTCGGCTACTGGGCTGAACACCACTCCAATATTTTTGAAGGGCCAGTTCATTGGAAATAATCGCGGCCAACCCTTCAACCTTAACTTGCAATAGTTTTTTAGGATGATAAAAAAGCAAGCTAACGTTGGGGTTTTCCTTAATGTGGGTTACCTTTTTGGAGCGTTCATCGGTATAAAAAATAATTTTTGTTTGTTTTTCGACCCTGCGAAGTACAACCGTTCGCAAACGGGCCACCTTATCCAAACCTATTGTAGCCAAGGTAAAATACCTAAATGGATGCCCTTTTTTAGAGGCTCCTTTTTGTATTTCGTCATTCAATTCTTCCCAAAAATTATCGGTCATCAATTTTTTTTAATAAAAATACAAAAATGTGGTAGGGTATTTTTAATCTGTGTTGTTATATAGGAAATTGCTGTGAAAAAAGAATTAGCAATTAATAATAAGTTCATGTGTTTAGGTTGGTTTTGACTTAAGAAAAAAGCCGTGATGTAGGGTCACGGCTTTTATTTTTCACATAAGGTCAATTCAACTCATTATTATCCACAATTAGCTTCTACATCCTGAACTTCGCTTTTAGCACTAAGCACCTTGCCCAACGTCAGCGTTCCTTTTATCGTAATATCGATAAAATCGCTACCAACTTGAAGAACTACACCGGAGAAACGACTGAACTGTAGTTGCGAACGCAACTCTTCCCCTGAGAGCGGATTACCTGATTCGGTAGCCCGTAGTCTAAAGCGCTGTACAAATTGTACTTTGGTATCGTCATATATCTGGGCGACATCATATACCAAAGAAGCACTACCTGGGGGTACGGTAACGGTTCGTTGAAAAAATATAGTTTCACTTTCGGTCTCTGTGAAACTTTCTATTTCCTTGGATCCTTCCGTTACACCCACGCTAAGTGAGGCGGTAGCAGTTACGGATGCATCATATTTTGCTTTTGCTCCAAAAAAACCAGCCTCAAACTCGGTACCCACGGTCATTGAAACGCTAGCTGTACCCGTTGTGGTCAATGAAGTGCTTTCTTCCCAACTGACGGTCTCGGAAATTTCAACTGACTTGTCATTTCCTACGGTTTGCGATAGTTCTCCCGTACCACAGTTGGTCAAGGTGCTATTGGCACCAAAATCGGTACCAGGGGCGGATAGGACAGGGGCTAGAAAAGTAGTTCCTATATCTTCTGCGATCCATTCCAAGTTGCTTGAAATAATACGCATTGAAACCACATCGTATGCAGGGTTATCATCCACAACAAATCCAATGCCGCTTCTAACCCGTACGACTCTTTCCTCAGCTTTTGAAACAATATTGTAGACCCCTTCGGAAACCTTTCGGATAATGAATTTGTAATTATCAACATTGGGTCTGGCAAGTACATCATCAAAGTTGTCAAAAAGTGATAATCTTGGCGCATCAACGATTTGCCCCTGAATGTTAAGGCCATTGGCCACAGAGAAAAACCGTCCGTCTGATTGTATTTTGATGGCATAGGTGTTCGGTTCATCAGGAAAAGGAACAAAATTGAAGACGAAATCAGGTTCTTGCTCAATACCCGAAAATGTAGGGTTCGAAGTCCGTGTCATGATATTGCTAAATCCGGTACTTCTATTCACCCGTAGCGCACTTGCCAAAGGTTGCCCGTTACTGTTGACGTTTTGCATATAATACGAGGTATCTTCTTTAAGCGCAATAGTGCTAGCAGCTTCAGTTTCTTCTAAATCTGTAACATTCAACTCCTGTGGTGTAGGGTTAGATCTGAAAACAACGATGGACAGCGTATTGGAAATAATCATCACGCCATCACTATCTGTAATAGCTATGGTGACAGCAACCCCATCTTCCAGTTCTTTCAACGCTTCCTCGGTCAATTCTTCGACATTTATACGCACTTGACCCATAAAGGTTATGGGGTCAATGTCGACCGTTTGTGAATAGTCGCCAAGTGTAGCTTCAACAGAAATATCAGCTGTAGTGGGAATATAGCCCTTTTTGGCAATGTTTCTAGCATTAATGACCATACCCAATTCGCCTGCAAACTTTTCAAAGTCATCTCCTGTTATTTGACCATCGGAGACAACTATTTCCTCATTATCAACGGGTGGTTCGCTGGTGTCTCCGTTATCTTTGTTGCAAGAAACAGGATAGATTAGAAGCCCTAAAAACAATACTAAACTCCAAATAAAATGTTTTTGATTTTTCATCACTTTAATTTTTGTGGTTAAATTTTTCTAATGTCTTATGTGGCCTGAACGGACAAGGTCTGCAGCCCTATACCGAGCAGGTAACCACAAAAAACGATTGTTGTATTTGACAACACCACAAACCTAGAGGTAAGGCTCTTAGGAATAAAAAAAAGAGGGGAGACAAATGGTATACTTACCGCAAAATAATTGCGGAGGCATTGAATTCACTAGGATGAAATTAGATGCTCAAAACAGCGTTCTCCAACGAGTCACCCGTAGAAAGGTTCATTTTTTTTCGTAAACGTTGCCTTGCTTTTTTGATTCCCGGGATAGAAATGTTCAAAATATTGGCAATTTCTTTAGAAGAAAGGTTCATTTTCAACAAGGCCATCAAGCGAAGTTCATTTGGCGTAACTTCGGGATATTTTTTGGCTACATTACTGTTAAAGTCTTTATGGACTTCCTCAAAATAGCGTGCAAAATTTTCCCAATTATTGTCGTCTTGCAGATCAAAATTAATGGAGGTAATCAATTGCTGGTACCCATTGGTGGAGGCTTCTTTCTCTTTGAGTTCTTTTGCCTTTTGTTTTAAGTTTTCGAGGGTTTCGTTCTTTTTGGCCAAGTGCAGGGCTTGTGTGGTCAATTCTTTTTTCTTGAAGGCCAATTGGGTAGCTACTTTTTCGCGCTCCAGTTTATTGCGCTTCATTTTTTGGCGGATGCCGTAAAAACCAAACCCGAAAACCAAGAGGGACAGCCCTAGGCCCGAACCCAATAACCATTTCTGAAGCGAACTTACTTTGTCCCGTTCTTCCAACAGCTCTATCTCGGTCTCTTGCTTGGCAATTTGCTGTTCTTTCTTTTCAGTATCGTATATCGTTTTTAACTCTAGGGTTGCTTTGGAATACCCGACAGAGAAAATAGAATCGTTTATAATCTTGTTTTGTTTGAAGGAGGTAAGGGATGCTTCATATTCACCAAGTTTTTCAAGAGCCAAAGATTTTTCAAAATACGCTGATTCAAGCGTTTCATTGTTCTGCGCATAGATGGCCCGTTCAATACTTCTATCAAAAAAGTCCAATGATTTTCTGAACCTTTTTTTTCTCGAATGTGACCTCCCAATATTTAGAAGAACCTCCGCCTCGTTGTTTGGAACACTTATTTTTACCCACATATCATATGCCCTTGTTAAAAACGCTATGGCTTCATTATAGTTTTTTCGCCCTATTTCAAGTTTCCCCAAGTTTTGATATACTCTGGCAATATTAGCCGTATAATCGAGCTTTTTGGATATGGATAAGGATTCTTCCAGATTGGTTTCCGCTTCTTTAAAGTTCTCCATTTCGATTTGTGAAAACGCGATATAATTAAGGGCCTGCGCAGCTAATTGTTCGCTTGCAGCTTTATTGAAGTATAAAATGGATTCTTTCAGAATTTCAATGGCTTT
The DNA here is from genome assembly GCF_013402795.1 of Costertonia aggregata. Lineage (GTDB taxonomy): Bacteria > Bacteroidota > Bacteroidia > Flavobacteriales > Flavobacteriaceae > Costertonia > Costertonia aggregata. The sequence continues at coordinate 3,031,714 of NZ_CP058595.1, forward strand.
TGCATGGTCTGATGTATTTTGATGAATTAGGCCGATTTGGAACAGTCCTTCTCCAACTCTTAAGTCGTCCTTTAGCCTTCTATGAATTTTTAGACCGTTATAGGACTCTATAAGACCAATTTTATTGAAACCGCTGCTAAGAGCAATACTTCCTTTAATCAAATAAGCATTGGCCAAATGTAAACTGTCATCATATTTTTGAAAGACTTGTATGTTTTCGTCCATAATCTGGGAGGCACTTTCCAAATTACCCTGATAGTTATCCAGAATACCGACATTATGCCTAGCTATAGCGGCCCGTAAGGTGTCTCCGGTTTTTAAAGAGGTATTGACGGAACTCACCAAATTAATCCGTGCAGAATCAATTTTCCCAAGACGGTAAAAGTAGTTGGCCTTTTGAGTAAAGAGTTTGGCAATTCCTTTTTTATTTGGTGATGTTCGATAAATAGCATTGGCTTTTTCAATGTATTCTAGTGTCCTTTTTTGGTCATTGTACATCGTCAGGTCAGAGAGTTCTAGATATCTTCTAGCTTTTATGGTGTCTACCGATGTTGTATTGATAATTTTTAAAATACTGTCAATCTTTTCTTGTAGTTCTTGGGCTTGTATTGATTGGATAAAGAATAAACATAGAAAAGAAAGGATTATATAGTGTTTCATAGCAGTTGATTGGCCTTCTAAAAATAAGGAATTAAACCAAACTTCCTGCAAAAGAAGTATTTAGAAAGCAAAAGCCCCGGAGGGACTCCCCGGGGCTTTTTGTTTTTTCAAACTAAAAATCAATAAGCTATTGTACCCGTTCAAAACGAAATTTTGCGTCCACCAGTCCACTAAAGCTTATATTTATGTACAAGGGAGGTTCGCCTAATTTTATTTCGTGCAAATAAACATTTCGGGAAGCACTGCCAAAGTCATCGTCACAATCGAAAGGGCAGCCCAGATCAGCTTCCATCATGTCGCCATATACCCGAATATAGTCATTTGCATAATCGGGTCTGTAGAATTCGGTTCTAGCGCTTTTGCCCACATTTTTCGTAGCACCCTTTCCCAACTTAAAGGTATTGTCCCTTTTGTACCTCCAAAATGTCGTAGAGTTCACTACGGTTCTGGCCTGGTACATTTGTCCACTGATAATACCATACAATTCTGCGCGAGGATTTCCATCGTCTTCGCACCCATCGCAACTAAGGCTGATCAAGGTAACGTTATAGACCGGATATGCCACATCACATTCGCGAACGGCATATTCCGAAGCCAAAACAACCCTTGCTATGGGTGTCCCTTGTTTTAAGTAACGCAATTTATAGGACAAAGGAGCCCCGGGTGATTCTTTAGAATAGTTACCCCCTTCTGTTATATAATTATAAACATCCTTAGGGCCATTGACCACTTGGGCCGCGTCACTACCAGAGCCGCCAATGACCAAGGCTTTAACGCTTGATTCATCAATCGTCTTTTGGTATTCGGCATCTATGCTTCCGTCGCCTGAGGCAAATGAGGCACTGAACGCCGCGTCGATTTCTGTTTTTGTTGAATTCGATTCTATCGTGTAGATGATCATCCGTCCATAGGTGACCGTGGCTACATATACTGGACTGGTACTTCCCAAGGCATTCAAATCTGGTGTATCCGTAAACAGATCACTGGGATTTTGAGGAGGGTCCATGTCAATGGTATAGTATACTTGAAAGTACTTCAAAACATATTTGTACCTATACGTTGAATTGGTAAAATTAAAAGAGGCCGATACCTTTGCCGCTGCAGATCTATAATTCGCTCCAATGGCCAGATTTAACTGTTCCTTGGTATATACCTCAGAAATTTCAAAATTGATTCTCGCTGGGGTCGCTCCTGTGACTTCCTGATCCAATATAGATTTTACTTCTTCTCGAACAGTGGATAATTTGGGGTCTGTGACTTTAACAACAGGACTGCCATTAATATTGGTCAGTGAGGCCGAAAGGGTTATTGCCGCCCGATCGGCAACAATAGGAATGTATTCGCCTGTTGGGATTGACTCTCCCTTTAGAATAGCCCCAGGGAAAATCACATCGGTCGAAGGGTCCAAAGCCAGCATGTCATTAAAACCGGGAGCATGCTTGTAGTAGGTTGTAAAACATTCCAAAGAAGGTTCTTCATCGTCCCGTGCTGGAGGGTCCTCATCCAGAATATCTGGCTCACTTACCTCCTCGGGTTGATTGAACGAGGGTAGGCTAGCCATTAAGGCATTAAAATTTTCGGCCTTTTTCCCACTAAGGGGTTCGGTAATGTCCGAGACATCCTCCTTACTACATCCCACTGGGATCAAAAGCAGGATCGTTATTAAAAAACTACTGAGTATTTTGATATAAGTTTTCATACAATTGGATTTAAAAAGTGAAAAATTCTAGTAGGCAATATTGAATTCTTGACAAGTCATTAGGTCAATCGTTCGCTCAGGTAGTGTTTGGTTTCTAACAATGCAGGTCCCCTCACCACAGGTGGAAGTATCCAAAAGAGCATAAATGATTCTTTGCCCGGCCAATATATCACTGTTCGCACTTTCTCCAGGCCTAATGTTCAAATCGCCGGGAATGTTGCCCGACCTTGGTTCTTGGTCAAAGAATATTTTGAGGATACCCGTAAATCTCGAATTTTCGATAATTAGAGTACCGGTGTTTTTAGCTTCACAAGACATTGTTTCATCATCCTTGCTGCAGGAAGAAAAAAGCAGAAGACCTGTAATGGATACAAATAATAAGGTGAATTTTGAAGTTGTCATAATCGTTTTGTTTTGTGGTTGAACTTCTTTTTTCGTTTTGTGTGACCTGCCCGGTAACAGTCTGCAGCCCTTGGCCGAGCAAGACCACAAAACGGTTGTCAATTAATGACACCACAAACCTAAAGCCTTGATTTTGAGTAATGAAAAAATGAAGGTGGACAAGAGGTGGACACCTTAAAAATAAATATGGGACAAGGGGTGGACAGCTTCGAGAGCGCCAATACTTAAAGGGATAACACTAAATCTTGTAAAGAGTCTTCTGTAGTGATATTAAGTTTTTTACGAAGCCGATATCGTGCTTTCTTAATTCCCTCTGAAGAAATATTTAAGATATTGGCAATCTCTTTGGAGGACAAATTCATCTTTAAAAGGGCCAATAAACGAAGTTCATTTGAAGTTATCTGAGGGTATTTTGCCTTTACGGTGCTATTAAAGTCTTTATGGACTTCCTCGAAATAGCGGGAAAAGTTTTTCCAATTATTATCATCTTGAAGGTCAAAATTGATTGATTGTATCAATTGATTGTATCCGATTGTTGTATTCTCTTTTTCTTTTAGTTCTTGCGCTTTGGACTTAAGGTTTTCAAGGGTTTCATTTTTACGGGCAAGGTTCAAGGCATGCGTAGTCAATTCTTTCTTTTTAAAGTCCAGTTCAGCATCAACTTTTTCTTTTTCGAGTTTGTTGCGTTTCATTTTTTGGCGAATGGCATAAAAACCGATTAATGATAGCAAAAGACCAATGCCCAATAATAATTTCTGAAGGTTACTAATAGACGCTTTTTGTTCCAATACCATAATCTCTTTGTCCTGTAGGGCAATTTTTTGTTCTTTTTTTTCAGTATCGTGAATAGCACGTAACTCCTCTATTTGTTTGGATTTTGTGATGTTAAACATGCTATCCTTAAAGATGACGAATTGTTTATGATCTTTTAGAGCCGTTTCATAATTTCCCAATTTGGAATGAATCGCCGATCTTTCTTGATATCCTGAGGAAATTAGACCAAGAACGCTGACGCTGTCGGCCAAATCAAGCGCTTGATTTATATGGGCAAGCCCTTGCTTTGGTTTATTCATTTTGTTTTTAGTGATACCTTTAAGTAGTAGCGCTTGTGAAAGCTTTGCTTTATCACCAACTGAGGTTAAAAGGCTAATACTCTCTTCTAAATTTACTAGCGATGAGTTATAATCACCTTTTTGAATATACAAACCTGCAATTGCCATTAAAGCAATACCAGAGGATGCAGGTTCATTTAGCTTTTGAAAAATGGCCAAACTTTGCTCTAATGAGCTTATTGCTGAATCTTTTTGTTTTAAACCTCCATATATTAAACCTAGATCATTTAAAGTTGCGGCTTCATAGAATTTATCGTTTTTATCTCTATAAATTTGAAGCGCTTCCAGATCATATTCCAAGGCCTTGGAAAAATTTTTCTGAGCGCGTTCAATTGAAGAAAGAACAGATAAGGCATCTGCTTTTCGGATGGGATCATTAAATTTTTCGATGATTCGTAGCCCTTTTAAGACATCATTGAGTGCCATTTTAAAATTGCCTTTTTGCATTTGCCAATCTCCACGTAGGGAATAAGCTTTCCCAATTTGGAATAGGGACGATGAATCTTTGACTTTTGTTTTGTAGTTAGCAATGTATTTTTCAAGTATTTTCAATGCTTCATCAAGATTGCCCAAACCACTTTGATTTATGGCCATCATGTAAATCACACTGTTTTCTCCTCTGAAATCATTCAATGATTTATAAAGGCTTTCGGCTTTTTTTAAATGATAAAAAGAAGAATCAGGTTTGCCATAATTATAAAAATACACTCCTTTATGGAAGTTAGCATCTGCCAGGCCCTTTTTGAAATCTAGTTTTTTTGAAAGCTTAAGTTCTTCATCGGCAGAAGAAAAAGCCATTTTTGGGTTATTGTAAATGGTTTCATGAAAAATGTTGCCGAGTGTAATAACTCTTACTGTATCTGATTTATGTGTGTCAAGAATTTTGCGAAGACTATCCAGTTTCTGATTTTGCTGGGCACAGAGCAGGGGAGATATGACACAAACGAACAAAAACCAGCATACAAGTTTAGTTTTCATATAGGTTTGGTTTCCTTAAAGGTACATTTTTTTACCCGTAATAGCGGTAGAGTCGATAATAAGGCTGAAAGTTATTTCCGAAGCTGTTTTGAATCAGTGGTAATAAGTATTTTTTTTGTTAAAAACCTATCACAAATATCCCGAAAGATTACTTTCTGAAAATTTTCAATTTGCTATTTTTGCCCATGCAAAACAACGTCCTTATTCTAGATTTTGGTTCTCAGTATACACAGCTCATCGCCAGACGGGTTCGGGAACTGAATATTTTCTGTGAAATAAAGCCTTTTAACAAATTACCGCAAGACCTTTCGAGTTACAAGGCGGTTATACTTTCGGGCTCACCGTTCTCGGTGCGTGCAGAAGATGCCCCTCATACGGACCTTTCTCGAATAAAAGGGAAAAAACCGTTACTTGGTGTTTGCTATGGGGCACAATATCTCGCCCATTTCAATGGCGGTAATGTAGAGAAGTCCAATACGAGGGAGTATGGTAGGGCGAATTTATCCACAGTAAAAGAAAGTCCATTTCTAAAAAATATTGGCTCGGGGAGCCAAGTTTGGATGAGCCATGCGGATACCATAAAAAAACTACCGGAAAATACCACGCTTTTGGCCAGTACACACGACGTTGAAAATGCGGCTTTTAAGTTTAATGGAGAAGAGACCTACGGAATACAATTTCACCCAGAAGTGTATCATTCTACAGATGGTAAACAATTATTGGAGAATTTTTTAGTTCATATATCAGGGGTTGAACAAACTTGGACGCCCGACGCTTTCGTAGAGACTACAGTTTCAGCACTGAAGGAGAAAATCGGTAACGATAAAGTAATCTTGGGCTTGTCCGGAGGGGTTGATTCTACCGTTGCTGCCGTTTTGCTCCACAAAGCGATCGGCAAACATCTACACTGTATTTTCGTAAATAACGGTCTTTTGCGAAAAAACGAGTTTGTTGATGTTTTGAAAAAGTACGAGGGTATGGGGCTCAACGTAAGAGGTGTTGATGCTTCGGCACGTTTTTTGGATGCTTTGGCAGGAGAAAGCGACCCCGAAAAAAAGCGAAAGATTATAGGGCGTGTTTTTATTGAAGTTTTTGATGATGAAGCACATAGGGTAGAAAACGCCAAATGGTTGGCCCAGGGCACAATTTATCCGGATGTCATAGAGTCGGTCTCGGCAACCGGTGGCCCATCGGCGACCATCAAAAGTCATCATAATGTGGGTGGCCTACCGGATTTTATGAAATTAAAGGTAGTGGAACCCTTAAAAATGTTATTTAAAGATGAAGTGCGTAGAGTAGGGGCTAGTATGAATGTTGGTGATGAACGCTTGGGTAGGCATCCTTTTCCAGGACCGGGGTTGGCCATAAGAATTTTAGGGGATATTACTCCGGAAAAAGTGAATATCCTACAGGAAGTCGACCATATTTTTATACAGGGTTTACGCGATTGGGGGCTTTACGATAAGGTTTGGCAGGCTGGAGCTATGCTCTTGCCCGTAAATAGTGTAGGTGTAATGGGCGACGAGCGCACTTATGAAAAATGTGTAGCTTTACGTGCCGTTGAAAGTACCGACGGTATGACGGCAGACTGGGTAAATCTACCCTATGAATTTTTGCAAAAAACATCAAATGATATCATAAACAAAGTGCCAGGTGTAAATAGGGTAGTGTACGATATAAGTTCCAAACCACCGGCAACCATTGAATGGGAATAATATGAACAATACAATTTTGAAGTGTCTTTTTTCCGGATTATTTATGCTGTTCTTAGGCTTTGGTGCCAACGCTCAGGAGTTTGCCACACATCCGGTAAAAAAAGGGGAAACTATACAGGGAATCGCTAAAAAATACAATCTTGGCATTGCCGAGATTTTATCCTATAACAAAGAGGTAAAAGCTGATGAAACCTTAAAACCGAATACTATTTTGGTTATTCCCCTGAAAAGGGAAAACCCAACAAATGCATCATCTGCCGGTGCACCAGATGTGGCAGCCCTTTTGAAAAGTATACAGCAAGACTCGTTGGTAAAAAGAAAACCCATTGGTTTTACCTCGCACAAGGTCAGGAAAAGAGAAACGCTGTACGGTATAGCAAAACGTTACAACGTAACACAGGATGAGCTTAAAAAATACAATAAAGAACTCTACGCAAGCCAGCTCAGAAAAAAGATGATTTTGCGTATACCCAAATATAAGGGGGCTGGAGAGGGCGATGCTATTCTAGACCCCAATGATTATGAAAAATACGTAGTGGCTCCGAAAGAGACCCGTTGGAGTATCGCACACAAATACGGCATTACCATAGATAGTTTGGTGACCCTCAATCCCCAACTACCCAAAAACACAACATATTTGGCCGAAGGTCAAGAACTGTTGATGCCCAAAATGAAAGGAGCTTCGATAAAACAACAAGATGTGCAGCTCTACACATCCTACACCGTACCCCCAAAACAGAATTTTTATAGATTGGAACAGGAGTTTGGTGTAAAGGCCGATGAGATAGTACGCCTAAACCCAGAGATAACCCAAAGGGGAGGTCTTGAAGAGGGTATGGTAATTCGCATTCCCAAAAAGAAAGTGGATGTAGGGGAAATCAATACGGACAATTATATTTTTTACGAGGTAAAGCCCAAGCAAAATGAATTTAGGTTGACCCGCAAATTCGGTATGACCTGGGCAGAACTTACCGATTTGAACCCCGACTTGGCACAGGGATTAAAAGCTGGCATGATTCTTAAGCTCCCAAAAGATAAAGTGGGGGATTTTGAAGTGAAAAATTCCCTTGTTCTTGATAAAATCAATCTATTGGACAGTATCAATACGGTTAACCGTCCAAAGTTAATTTTCATGCTTCCCTTTCGTTTGGATAAAATAGATGTGAACAGTAAATCCGGGGCAAGAAAAATAATTCAGCGTAGAAATGACGTCAAGCTGAGTTTAGGTCTTTATACAGGTGCTATGGTAGCTTTGGATTCTATCAGCAAACTGGGCATTTCCGTTGATGTTAAAACCTATGACAATCAATTGGACATCAATAAAACCAGGGAAATATTACGTAAAGAAAGATTAAATGACGTTAGTGCCATTGTCGGCCCTTTGGATGCGGAATCCTTGAAAGAAGTTGCGGTACAGGCCGCTTCGTTTGAAGTCCCGGTCATGGCACCGATCACTTCCGATAGCGATATTAGTTTAAAAAACGTTTATTTTTCTATCCCTACCGATGTTAAACTTCGTGAAAGACTATTTTCCTATATAGATAGTACTAGGGTAGACCAGAACATTATAATTGTTTCCGACGATAAGCACAAACCTGCTCAAGAAGCCATTATGGGCAAGTATCCCGATGCAAAGACCATAGCCATTAAACAGGATGAAAAAAATATTTCGATGAACATTAACAGGTTCACGGCCCTTCTCACTAAAAACAAAGAAAATTGGGTGTTTTTGGAAACCGATAACTTTAAAATGGTATCCAGTGTTATATCCATATTAAATTCAAACAATACGGATGACACCAAAATACGTCTGTTCACGACCGACAAAAACAAAGCATTTGACAACGAGGTCATTTCATTATCACACTTATCAAACCTACAGTTTACATATCCGTCGGTTTATAAAGAAACAGTGAACGATTCATTTAAAAGGGCGTATAGGAACAAATTTGGTAGCGACCCGGACAAATATGCCACCAGGGGATTTGATATGACCTTTGATTTATTACTGAAACTGGCCTATAAGAACAACTTATACCAAGCTTCCAAAATTGTTGGGCTAACCGAGTATACGGGAAACAAATTCAATTACGCAAAAGATTATTCATCTGGCTTTTTTAATACGGCATCCTATATAATGATGTACGATGCCATGCGTATCAAAGAAGTAAAACTATAAGCTATATGACATCAAAAGTCACTTATACCGGAAGCCTGAGAACAACTTGTACACATCTGCGTTCGGGTAACGAGTTTATTACCGATGCCCCAATTGACAATAGCGGTCTGGGCGAAGCTTTTTCACCTACTGATACCGTTGCAACAGGATTGGCCAGTTGTATGTTGACCGTTATGGGTATAAAAGCAAATAGTCTAGAGGTAGATTTAAAAGATTCGGTTGCCGAGGTTACCAAGCATATGGCATCTGACCCAAGGCGAATTTCAAAAATAGAAATAAAATTCACCCTACCTTCGGACATTTCCCCAAAGCATAGAAAAATACTGGAAAATACAGCAAATACTTGTCCGGTACACTACAGCTTGCATCCAGATATTGAAAAAACAATATCCTATAATTGGGAACTTTGAAAACCAGGTTCTTTTTTATTTTTTTAATATGGACCTTTTTTGGTTTTTCCCAAGAGAAGGAGGTTTTATGGAATTCAAAAAAAAGGTTGAGTTGGAAGGATTTTAAAGCAGCCCCACCAAAGAACGCCAGGGCTGCAGCGACCACGGCCAGTGGTATTACCTACGAGTTTTCCTCAACGCATAAAGGTGCCGAGGTATTGGTAGAATATGAAATAAGTACGTTTTTTTACCCCTATAAATCTTGGTATCAACCCAATTTGGCCAACGATATCATTTTAAGCCATGAGCAACTACATTTTGATATTTCAGAACTTTTTGCCCGTAAAATGCGGAAAGAAATGTCCCGGACCAAATTCACCGAGAATGTAAAGTCAGAGGTGAGGGGTATTTATCGGCGTATATTGAAAGAACTGAAGGATTTTCAAAACATGTATGATGATGACACCAATTTTTCTAGAAATACCGAGAATCAATTGCTATGGAACAAAAGAATAGCCGAAGCGTTGCAAAGACAAGAACAGTATTAAACATCACAAGTCAAAAACCCATGTTTCAACGCTTCTATTTTGTCGTCCCAAGTTGGTATAAATTCCTGTGCTAGATATCCTTCAAAACCGGTAGCGATAATTGCTTTAATGATCGCAGGATAATTAAGTTCTTGGGTCTCGTCAATTTCATGTCTTCCCGGAACGCCAGCGGTGTGGTAATGTCCAAAATATTCATGGTTGTTTTGTATGGAGCGTATGATGTCACCTTCCTGTATCTGCATATGGTATATGTCAAACAACAATTTAAAGTTGTCCGAACCTAGTTTTTGGCACAGTTCTATGCCCCAAGCAGAGGTGTCGCACATATAATCGGCATGGTCGATTTGGTTGAAGAGTTCCATTTGAATTACGACACCGTGCTTTTCTGCCATGGGCATTATTTTTTTGAGCCCGTCAACACAATTTTGCATCCCTACTTGGTCGTTCATCCCTCTTCGGTTACCACTAAAACAAATGAGGTTGGTATAACCTGCCTTTGCTACTTTAGGTATCATTTCGGAATAGCTTTTTACGAGAGTTTGATGGTATTTTGGGTCGTTCCAACCCTCGGTAAGGGTTATTTCGGCACCATTGCACATAGAACAATGTATGTCATATTTCTTAAGTAAAGGCCAACCTTCGGGCCCTATCAAATCTATCGCCCTAATACCCAAACTATTAAGCGTTTTCAAAAAATCTTCTAAAGGTATGTCCCCAAAACACCATTGGCAAACGCTGTGTTTTATGTTATTTTTTAACTGAAATTTTTTGCTCAGTTCTTTTTTTGTGTTGCCTTCCGCTTTACATGCCAATAGCCCTGCCGAAACCGTTGCAGTGGTCGTGATAAACTTTCTTCTTTTCATTTGTGGTGTATTTTGAGAAATCTAAAGATATAATTTATAGATTTATAAAGTGGAGATACAGCCCAACAAAGAAAAACTTATAGAATTGGCACATTACAAAATGCCATTTGGTAAATTCAAAGGCAGTTATCTGGTAAACTTGCCCGAGCCCTATTTGGTCTGGTTTAAAAATAAAGGCTTCCCACAAGGAAAGTTGGGCACTATGCTTCAAACAATGTATGAAATAAAGATAAATGGATTGGAGCCCCTGATCCATAAGATTCAAAAAGATTATCCCGCTGTAAGATAGATTAAAAAGGTCAAGGTCGGCGTAGTACGCCGACCTTGACCTTTTACACGGGGCTTTTTGCTATTATCTACTAAAAGTTAGGGTTAACGTTCCCGTTACATCAAGATTTACACCACCTGCAAAAATTGGTTGGTCAATATCTTTCTCTAAAACCATAGAGGTATCGGTCAGTTCAATTATACGATAGGAGCCATTTGAATTTTCATCTCCGCTAACAAGCAATTCATCATCATCATTGATTATTTGCCAGTTCCCATTGTTTAATGGACTTGGAACCACGGTTACGTCTGAATAATCGTTCCCGAACAAGGAGAAATTGATAACATTGGTGTATTCTCCCATACCCGTTAGCTCATTTGGGTTTTCGGTAAACGTTACGCTGGCGTTTTCATTTTCCGAAGTTGAGCTGTAGGCAAAAGAAACGGTCTGCCCTTCGAACAAGGTCGAAGCTTGCCCGTTTGATATCGTGGCATCGGTCAGGGACCAAATGCCAACTATGGCTGATACTTCACCTTGTTCGGGGGTTAAGGGATCAGTACCGTTATTAATTTCATCTATATTACTGATGCCATCTGAATCACAATCGGCATTTTTCCATTCCGTACTACTTTCTAGAGTTTGGCTATTGATAAATAGGGAACAAAAATCATTTGGATCGGTGGTGTCTGTATTTTCTTTACCATCAGTAACACCATCTCCATCGGTATCGGGTTTGAGTGGATCGGTACCATCGGACTTTTCTTGACCGTCGTTAGCGCCGTCACTATCGGAATCTTCTTGAAAAATATCTGTGCCATCCTGTATTTCTACAGCATTTGTAATACCGTCAGAATCACAATCCGCACTATTCCATGTGCTATCTGGTGTAAGGTTTTGACTTTCCAAAAGTAAAGAACAATTGTCCAAGGCATCGGTTTCGTCCCTTACTTCGTCCCCATCGTTTACACCATCTCCATCGGTATCTGCTTTTAAGGTGTCAGATTCAGCATCTACTTCATCTTTGTTCGTAACCCCATCAGAATCACAATCCCCGTCTTTCCATTCTTGGCTACTATCCAAAGTTTGGCTTTCCAGTACAAAAGAGCAAATATCCAAGGGGTTTGTAGAATCGGATTTTTCCGTACCGTCAATAACGCCATCTCCATCGGTATCAGGTTTGTTGGGGTCCGTACCATCAGCTGTTTCGTCATCATCCGAAACTCCGTCGTTGTCGGTATCGGTATCGTCAGTACCTTCATCGTCTGAAGATTGCTCGCTAAAAATTTCATTAAAAACGTCACTGTTGTCAGCGCAAGATGCTAGTATTAAAACTGTAAAAAGTAATAGGGTTAAAAATTTGGTAATTTTCATTTGTACCTGGGTTGTAGTGTTCAATTTTGATAATATACGAGGCTTTATTGGTTTTAGATGTTTTTAATCGGTAATTAAGTGCCTTTGGTCGATTAAGCAATATTATATAATTTCAGCATGGATGCCTTTAAGTGAATTTTATATAATCTATAAGCTTGCATTTTAAATTCATTGTAATTTATACACTACAGTCCCTTGATTCTTGCAGCAATTTGTATCTTTGTGTCCCGTAACAAAGAAATCTTATCATGTCACAGACAAAATATATATTCGTTACGGGGGGCGTTACTTCATCTCTTGGCAAAGGCATTATTGCAGCATCTTTGGCCAAATTACTTCAGGCCAGAGGGTATAAAACAACCATTCAAAAATTAGATCCCTACATAAATGTGGATCCAGGTACTTTAAACCCTTATGAGCATGGGGAATGTTACGTGACCGATGATGGCGCGGAAACCGATTTGGATTTGGGCCATTACGAACGCTTTTTGAACGTAGCTACCTCACAGGCCAATAACGTGACTACGGGTAGAATATACCAAAGTGTTATCGAAAAAGAGCGTAGAGGTGAGTTTTTGGGTAAAACGGTACAGGTTGTACCGCATATCACCAATGAGATAAAGGAACGTGTTCAATTATTGGGGAAAAGCGGTGATTACGATATTGTAATTACCGAAATTGGGGGAACTGTTGGCGATATTGAATCCTTACCTTACATTGAGGCGGTGCGACAGTTACTTTGGGAACTGGGTGATAATAACGGGATAGTCATTCACCTGACTTTGGTTCCCTACCTATCCGCGGCCGGTGAGTTGAAAACAAAACCTACGCAACATTCCGTTAAAACCTTAATGGAAAGTGGTATCAAGGCAGACATATTGGTCTGTAGGACAGAGCATCAAATCTCAACCGAGATAAAGGATAAATTGGCATTGTTTTGCAATGTTAAGCGTGAAGCCGTAATTCAGTCCATTGATGCGTCTACAATATATGACGTGCCCATTTTGATGCAGCAAGAAGGTTTGGATAGCGTGGTATTGAAAAAATTGCTGCTTTCCGATGAAAACACACCAGATCTAACACAATGGAAAGAGTTCTTGAACAGACACAAGAATCCAAAAAATGAAGTGACCATTGGTCTCGTGGGAAAGTATGTTGAGCTTCAGGATTCGTACAAATCAATTTTAGAATCTTTTATTCACGCGGGTGCCGCAAATGAAGTAAAGGTAAACGTACGATCTATTCATTCCGAGTATATAACCCAGGCAAACTTTGATGAAAAAATGAAGGGTTTGGATGGTATTTTGGTTGCTCCAGGTTTTGGGGAGCGTGGTGTGGAAGGTAAAATAAAAGCAGTGCAATATGCTAGGCAAAATGGGATTCCTTTTTTGGGAATCTGTTTGGGTATGCAGATGGCGGTCATTGAATATGCCAGAAATGTATTGGGGCTGACCGATGCGAATTCAACCGAGATGAACGGTAACAGTGTAGATCCTGTAATAAACCTAATGGAAGAGCAAAAAACCATTACCAACAAAGGGGGTACCATGCGGCTTGGAGCATGGGACTGCGAACTACGGGAAAATAGCCTTGCCCAAAAAGTGTACAATGGCAAAACCGCTATATCCGAAAGGCATCGCCATAGGTACGAGTTCAATAACGAATACAGGGAAAGATTGGAATCGAAAGGTCTATCGGCATCTGGCACCAATACCAAAACCGGACTTGTCGAGATCGTAGAATTGCCTTCGCACCCCTGGTTCATTGGTGTGCAATACCATCCTGAATACAAAAGTACCGTGGCCGATCCACATCCTCTTTTCGTGGGCTTTGTCAAGGCTGCACTAACGCATAAAAAACAACAATCCAATGCCAGTTTGGCATAAAGTGCACAATTGGGCATATATTTGCTGACTTAAAACCAAACTATAGTTTATTTAGATGGAAGAAAAGAAGCTTGATATTAACTCTATTATCGGTTTTGTACTCATTTTTGGTATACTGATATTTATGTTTTATCAAAACCAACCTACACCGGAAGAGATTGAAGCGCAAAAAGCCAAACAGGAACAAATAGATGCCGAGGCTGCCAAAGCATCTGAATCTACACAAAAAGAAGAAGTCGCAACGCCTGTAATCAACTTGCAGGATTCCACGGCGGTGGCCAACTACAAAAGCACGATCGGTGCTTTTGGTTTTACCGTACCGTCCGAGGGTAACACGGTTCTTGAAAACGATTTGGTATACTTGGAGATAAGCAATAAAGGCGGGCAGATAGTAGAGGCAAAAATGAAAAAGTTCGTCACCTATGACTCGGTTCCCGTGTATTTGGTGAAAGATGGCAATGCCTCTTTTGATCTTCGATTTTCTACAAATGATAATCGCGTGTTAGGTTCAAAGGATTTGTTTTTTGAACCAGCCGTGAGCAACAACGGTAATAATCAAGTGCTTTCAATGAAAGCCAAGATTTCTCCCAACCAGTTTTTGGAGTATCGTTATGAAATGAGACCAAATGATTATTTGGTTGATTTCACGATTCGTTCCCAGGGTTTGAACGGTGTCCTAAACGCTAATCAGCCGATAAGCTTAGAATGGAAACTCAAAGGTATTCGCCACAACAAAAGCGTACAATACGAGAATAGGTATACACGGCTTACATACAAATATGAGGATGATAAAATAAGCAAATTGTCCGAAGGTAGTGATGACGATGAAATTGAGGAAAACGTCAAATGGCTATCGTATCGCCAACATTTTTTTAGTTCTATTTTAGCATCAAAAACACCTTTTGAAAAGGCTGAATTAATTTCTAAAAACCTTGTCGAAGACGAGGATAAGGGTACAAAATTTACCAAGGAATACTATTCCAAAATGCCCCTTATCTTAAACGGCGGCGAATTGGTCCAGAACATGCACTGGTACTACGGCCCAACGGATGTTGCCGTTTTGGATGAGTACAAAGAACTGGGACTGGCAGATTCCATTCCCTTTGGTTGGGGAATATTCGGATGGATCAATAGGTACGTGTTCACACCGGCCTATACCTTTTTAAGCTCCTTTTTACCTTACGGTATTGCAATTGTTGTTATGACCATACTGGTACGCTTACTAATGTCACCGGTTACTTATAAATCGTACTTATCCCAAGCGAAAATGAAGGTTCTAAAGCCAGAAATTACAGAATTGGGTGAGAAGTATAAGGACAATGCGATGAAAAAGCAGCAAGAAACCATGAAGCTGTACAATAAGGCAGGAGTAAGCCCAATGAGTGGTTGTCTCCCTGCCGTATTACAGATGCCCATATTCTATGCGCTTTTCATGTTTTTTCCGACCTCCTTCGCATTGCGACAAAAACCATTTTTATGGGCTGAGGATTTATCTTCTTACGATGTGGTTGCGGAGCTTCCGTTCAATATCCCTTTTTATGGTGATCACATCAGCTTATTTCCGATACTTGCCTCGGTCGCCATATTCTTTTATATGATGATGACCACGGGACAAAATATGCCTTCACAACCAGGCATGCCCAATATGAAGTTTATCATGTACCTATCGCCACTTATCATGCTCATATTCTTTAATAATTATGCAAGTGGATTGAGTTTGTATTATTTTGTATCCAACTTGATTACCATAGGCATCATGTTGGTCATCAAGAATTTTATTATAGATAATGATAAGATTCATGCTAAAATACAAGAGAACAAACAAAAACCTAAAAAGGAAAACAAGTTTCAACGTAAGATGCGGGAGATGATGGAGCAAGCAGAAGCACAAAAAAAGAGTAAATAAAATACATAACGTAGAGCCAAATAAAAAAGCTCCCTTTTATAGAGGGAGCTTTTTAGCATTAAGTAGGTTTAGTTTGATAAGATTTGGGACTGTAAATATGCCACTTTAACGTCCCTTAAAAAACAAATAGTTGTAAAGCGATGATTTTTGTATGCTAAAGAACGGTAGATCGATGTTTGTAATTTCGGTAGGTTTTGAACCATAAAAAAACTCCTTGGTTATCCAAGGAGTTTTCTAACTCAACTATCAATACGTTACAACTGATTTCTTAGTGAGTAGGGGGATTTAAAATATCCAATACTTCTTGCGGAAGTACCACTTTATCAATAATGTGAACGATACCGTTACTAGCCTCGTTATCGGCACCGATTATTCTGGCCCTAACATTGGTTTTATCCCTTAGTTTAATAGGATGGCCCGGAATAGCTTCCAATGATTCCCCTTGTACGGTAACCAATTCTTGATGACTGGTAAAATCACCGGAAGCAATGGCGCTACCGGAAACCACATGATAGGTCAATACTTTTGCCAATAGGGCTTTTTCTTCGGCAGTATCAAAATCGGCCAAACTGTTATAATCGTTGCCCAAAGTATTCAACAAATCGGCAAACGCTGCATTGGTTGGGGCAAATACGGTAAAAGGCCCATCTCCGCTCAAGACCTCTACCAATCCGGCATCGGCTTGGATTAAGGCATCAACTAAAAGACTTAGGTCATCAACCGACTGTGCCAACTCTACGATATTTGGTGCCGGTGGATTTAAAATATCCAATACCTCTTGAGGCAACAATACTTTGTTTACGATGTGTACTACACCATTACTGGCTTCATTGTCCGCTCCAGTTACAGTGGCATTGGTATCCGTAGCATCTTCTATATGAACTGTTCCATTTTTAATGTTGATACCAACACTTTCACCCTGTACGGTAGGGATTTGCTGCCCGTTGGATAAATCTCCGGCAAATGCAGCCGTTCCTGAGACTACATGATAGGTCAATACCTTGGCCAATAGTGCTTTTTCCTCTGGCGTGTCAAAGTCCGCAAGACTATGATACTCGTTTCCGAGTGCATCCAACAAATCGGCAAACGCTGCATTGGTTGGGGCAAAGACGGTAAAAGGTCCGTCTCCACTTAACACATCAACCAATCCGGCATCAGCTTGTATGAGTGCATTTACCAATAAACTTAAATCATCGACCGATTGCGCCAATTCTACGATATTGGGAAGTGCTGGTGTCAGGGCATCCAATACGGCCTGCGGCAATAAAACTTTATCTATTACATGAACTACACCGTTGCTGGCTTCAACATCCGGTATAACCACAGTAGCGTTCTTTTCCGTAGCATCTTCTACATGAACGGTTCCGTTTTTGATATTGATACCTACTTTTTCACCTTGTACAGTGGGGATTTGCTGACCATTGGACAAATCTCCGGAGAAGGCCGCTGTACCTGAAACCACATGATAGGTCAACACCTGTACCAATAAATCCTTCTCTTCTTGGGTATCAAAATCAGCCAAGCTATTGTAGTCATCGCCCAAATCATTCAATAAAGCGACAAAAGCAGCGTTGGTGGGTGCAAAAACGGTAAAAGGTCCATCTCCGCTTAATGTGTCTACTAGACCTGCATTCGCCTGTTGTAATGCCTGTACCAACAGACTTAAATCATCAGTTTCAACAGCAATTTCAACAATAGTTTTCAAATTGAGTGTATTCACAAAATCAACTGCAACTTGTGGTAACAATACCTTGTCTATGATGTGTACGACACCATTACTGGCTCTAACATCGGCCGTTTCAACTTCTGCAGGTGTTTCAGTAGCATCTTTTATGAACACACCACCGTCTAAGCTTACGGTTATTTTACCTCCTTGAACTGTTGGAATCTCCTGACCGTTTGATAAGTCGGATGAAAAAGCAGCGGTACCGGATACAACGTGGTACGTTAAAATGGCTACCAATAAATCTTTTTCCTCTTGCGTGTCAAAATCCGAAAGTTCATTGTAATCATCTCCCAATGCGTCTAGTAAAGCTGCAAACGCTGCGTTTGTAGGCGCAAATACCGTAAAAGGCCCTTCACCGCTCAATGTGTCTACCAAGCCAGCATTGGCCTGCTGTAAAGCACCTACCAATAGGCTCAAATCATCTGTTTCGACAGCAATTTCTACAATGGTCTTTAAGTTGAGTGTAGCAACAAAATCCAACGCTGCTTGAGGTAACAATACTTTGTCTATGGTGTGTGCAACACCATTTGTGGCAATAATATCCGTACCTGTAATATTTGCATCTACATCGGAGGCATCACCAATTACAAAAGTATCTCCCGAAGCGATTACTTCAATACTGTTATCGGCAAAAGCTGTAGGTACACTACCTTCTGCCAAGTCAGCAGCAAGAATTTTGGAAGGTATGACATGATATAAAAGGATATTCTTCAGTAATGCGATTTCTTCATCGGTATCAAAATCGTCAAGGCTGTTATAACTGTCACCCAATGTATTTAGTAATGCCACAAAGGCATCATTTGTTGGGGCAAAAACGGTGAAAGGTCCATCTCCGCTTAATGTATCGACCAAACCGGCTTTGATTACCGCTTCTTCCAAAAGTGAAAGTGGCTCTGTGGCTACAACGATTTCTACCAAGTTCATATCACCTGAGCCATTGATTGCCATAATTACAGCTTGTGGTAGCATTACTTTGTCGATTACATGTACAATACCATTACTAGCTTCAATATCTGGTCTAACAACGGTAGCGTTTACATCGGTAGCATCATCAATAAAAACACCGCCATCTAGGTTTATCTTTAATTTTTCTCCTTGCACAGTGGTCAATTCTTGTCCATTTTCCAAGTCATCAGCTTTGGCACCTACGCCGGCGACCACATGATATTTGAGAATTGTAGCCAAAATTGCCTTATCCTCTTCAGTTTTAAAATCCTCTAAACTTGAGTAGGCTTCCAAATCGCCCAATAAGGCGGTAAAAGCATCGTTTGTTGGCGCAAAAACGGTAAAAGGCCCATCACCCGAAAGAGTATTAACCAAGTCATTGGCATCACTTTCGTCCGCTTTAATCAAAGCTGCGACCAAGCTGTTCAATAGGTCTTCATTTTGAGCGGTTTGAACAATGTTGGATGAATTTTCCTGTTTTTGATCTTGAGTTTCTTCCTTCTCGCAGGAGAGCGTGAACAAAGCGAAAAGAGCAAATAGTGTCATGCTCTTTAACCGGAGTAATTTTTTCATAAGGGTGTTTTTAAGTTAAAAAATTGTTTAATAAAATTATTTAAAGTGAAAACAAAACTTCTATCGTCGATAATTGTAAAATATTTAACTATAGTTCTTTTTTGTTCTACAAAAGACATTTATATAGCCTTTAATATTTTAAAATGTTCAACAATTATGATTTTATGTTTAACACTCTTATGAGATATTATAATTTTGAAAGGGTTGCTTTTGTTTATTTTTATTTAATAAAAATTTAACAAAATAGGTACAATATCATAGTTTGTATAAAATTGAAGTGTTGTTTTGAAACAAAATTGTAATAAAAACGGGAACCCAACTATGGGTTCCCGTTTTTGAAATAATAATGGAAAATCTGTTAGTTATCCGTATTGGGTATCAAAACCTTGTTCACGGCGTGAATGATGCCATTTGAGCCTTGAATATTTGCAATGACAACTTGGGTGCCCGTATTGCCCGCCCCATCCGTTATGGATACGCTGGAGCCAGAAATATTAAAGCTTAATGTATCTCCTTCCAACGTGGTAGGAGATTCAAGACCGTCTGTTATTGCGGTGGAGTTTATATTGTTTTCTGCTATAACATGGTGTTGTAGTACTGCAGTGAGGGCATCCCCAGTAGGTATTTCGGTCAGCATATCAAAGGCCGTATCCACGGGCGCAAATATGGTAAATGGTGCTGGTGCTTCGTTTGCTGTGCTCAAAGTGGTAGTAAAATCAGGTTGATCAGCTGCCGTCAAGGCATCTTCCAATTCACTGAAATTATCATCCCATGAAATAAAATCTACAACATTGGCAATAGGAATTACGGCATCAACAACATGGATAATACCATTCGCGGCCCTTATATCGGAACCACCGCTTACAACATCAGAGGTTTCGTTGAACTCTATTCCGTCAGAAGTGTCAAAATATAGGCTC
Source organism: Costertonia aggregata (assembly GCF_013402795.1). GTDB lineage: Bacteria > Bacteroidota > Bacteroidia > Flavobacteriales > Flavobacteriaceae > Costertonia > Costertonia aggregata. The sequence goes on from NZ_CP058595.1 coordinate 3,051,854, forward strand.
ACTTTAGAATCTGCAGTAGGGCCGTCGGCATTTATAGTGGCATATCCACTTTGAGCGGTAAGCAGTGTTCTCGCATCTATGGTACCGATAATCACATGATTTAGCAGCACTTGCCTCAACATATCTACCGGGACTTCTTCTAAAGAGCTATAATTATTTTCTGTCAAAAATGTCGCAAATGCTTCATCGTTAGGTGCTAAAACCGTGAACGGACCATCGCCTTCTAGAGTGCTGACTAAATCTGCCCTTTGTAAAGCGGCCACCAAATTTTCTAAATCATCATTTACCGATGCTATTTCGACAATATTCTCATCCGGAATCGAAGGTCCGTCGTCATCGTTGTCGCAAGAGATTGTTATTAAACTTGTGATAATGGCAAAAGCAAAAATGCTTTTCAATTTGAGGAAATTTTTCATAATGATCATTTTAATATTTGTATTCTGTACTATGTAGAATGCTAGAAAGATGTTTAATATTGCCCTGGTTGCGTTTTTAAGTCAAACTTTATGAAAATTTTAATATCGACAAAATGATGTATTTCATCGATGAAATACTTATTTAATTGGATGTTTGTATATTGATTCAGAGGAGTACGAATACTGATTTTTTAAATCTGCAATCATTTTACTCATATTACCAAGAGTTTTTTAACAGAAAAAGCCACTGTCCTAAAACAGTGGCTTTGCTTAAAAAATTAAAATGTACTTTAATTACTATTATTTGTGGTATTTGGAATCATTACTTTATTCAAGACGTGAATAACACCGTTTGTAGCTTGTACATCAACAGCGGTGATGCCAATATCATTATTGCCCGATCCATCCTGAACATCTGCGATGTTATCGCCTGTTCCTGGCAGTGTAATCGTGATTTCGTCGTTTTCAAGAGTAGTTGCTACTGTATCTCCGTCTGGTGTTAGCGCAGTTGAACGCACATTTGCCCCACCCACTACATGGTGTAACAAAACTTGTGTAAGTGTGGGTTCTGCCGGTATGGCATCTAATGCTGCAAAAGCACTATTTGTTGGGGCAAATACCGTGAAACTTGGATTAATGCCATCTTCGTTTTCTCCTTCGGTACGCGCGAGTATGCTTGCAAAATCCGTAGCGGGGGTCAATGTGGTTAGAGCGTTGACCAAAGTCGTGAACTGTGGATTTGCTATAGCATGGTTTACTACATTTGGAAGTCCAATGACACCATTTACCACATGTACTACACCGTTACTCGCCTTTATGTCGGCAGTGGCCACTGTAGCTCCGGAATTAGCTCTACCACCATTTAGTACAACCCCATCCGCAGTATTGATAAACATGCTCAAAGCTGTTTCTTCTGGCCCAGAAGTAGATAATGTGGAAACGTAACCGGTAGTTAAATCTGTGGAGAAATTTGCACCACTCACCACATGGTTCAATAAAACGTTTGTAAGAACATCAACAGGTACATCGCCCAAAGTTGCAAAGTCATTAGCTTCCAAGAAAGCCTTAAATGCAGCATCGGTAGGGGCAAAAACTGTAAACGGGCCATCACCTCTTAAAACAGTAGGAAGTTCTCCGTTAGCTGCAACTAATGCTGCTACTAAGTTGCTAAGAGCTGGTGTTGCAATCGCAATATCGGTAATTGAACTCAACAAAACACCTTCCAAGGCATCAACTGCTTCTTGTGGCAATAAAACCTTATCAATGGCGTGAACAATTGCATTGCTAGCTACGATGTCTGCAACAGCAACGTTAGCCGGTTGCTCAATATCCGCATCCAAAAACGAAACTACACCACCTTCAATCCTTACCGTTAAGTCTTCACCCTGCAGCGTAGTAATTACCTGTTCGTTCGTTAAATCCGCAGAAGCCTCAGCATCACCGCTAACTACGTGATATTGAAGAATGGTTGCCAATAGTGTCTGTAATTGTTCAGTATTAAAATCGTCAAAGGAATCAAAACCGTCTAACCTTCCCAATAATTCTGCAAAAGCGTCATCGGTTGGTGCTAAAATCGTAAAAGGCCCATCCCCGGAAAGTGTGGTGACAAAATCGTTATTTGGAGTGGCAGTAGTCAAAGCAGTAGCTAATGAGCTTAAATTCGGGTTTGTAGTAACAAAAGTTACCGGTGTTGTTGGCAAACCGATAACGGCATCTATAATATGTATTGTACCATTGGTACCTTTTCGGTTTGGTGCCGTAACCGTAGATCCGTTAACTTTTACACCGTCTGAGGTATCTATTGAAAGGCTCAAATTCAATCCACCCGCACCTGTTGCCAATGTGGACAAGTCAAAGCCTGTTGATAGATCACCAGAACCTAAATCACCACTTACCACATGATTGAGAAGAACTTGCGTCAATACATCATCGGGAACAGCTTCAAGAGAAGCGAAACCATTGGCAGATAAAAACTGTGCAAACGCCTCATCGTTGGGTGCAAAAATCGTAAACGGCCCAGCACCTTGTAAAGTTCCCACCAAATCAACTTTTTCAAGCGCGGCAACCAAATTACTCAATTCTGCCGTGTTGGACGCAATACCCACCACATCGAGTGCAGGCTGTGGAGTTGGATCGTTGTCATCATCACTACAGGATACAAAAGCTATTACTAATGCTGAAATGACCAAGAAACTTTTAAATCGTAAATACTTACTCATAATTATGGTTTTTAAATGATTTATTGTTTAATATAATGTTACAAAGTTGAAACAAAAAATAATATTTTGTTTAACATTAACATAGATTTAGTAAACTTTATAGTAAAAGATTTAAACAAATTCTATGTTAAAGTATTAATATAGAATAGATAAGTAGTTTTCGAAAGGTTGCTTTGTTTTGTTTTTTTTAATAATAGTTTAACATAAAGAAATCGATACAGTCATTTTTGAATTTTAATGGGTCAATAAACAATTTACTAGTAATAGAAACATTCATTAAAAACAATCGATTTAAATATTTCGTAATTTTGCATTCTGTAAAATAGATATGAAAAAAGTAGTCGTTGGTCTTTCTGGTGGAGTTGATTCCAGTGTTGCAGCCTATCTTTTAAAAGAAGCAGGCTATGATGTTATAGGCTTGTTCATGAAGAACTGGCATGATACATCGGTTACGATTTCTAACGAATGTGAATGGGTCGAGGACAGTAACGATGCATTATTGGTTGCTGAAAAATTGGGGATTCCGTTTCAAACGGTAGATTTGAGTACGGAATATAAAGAACGCATCGTTGATTACATGTTCGCAGAATATGAAAAGGGGCGTACTCCCAATCCCGATGTGCTTTGCAATAGGGAAATAAAGTTTGATGTTTTCCTGAAAATCGCCCTGCAACTTGGGGCCGATTATGTGGCTACCGGACACTACTGTAGAAAGGGAATATTAAAAAATAACGATGGTACGGAAACCTATCAATTGCTCGCTGGAGTTGACGATAACAAAGACCAATCTTATTTTTTGTGTCAATTGTCCCAGGAACAACTATCCAAAACGTTGTTTCCCGTAGGGGAGTTGCTGAAGCCAAAAGTTCGTGAAATCGCAACAGAAATGGATTTGATCACCGCAGATAAAAAGGATTCTCAAGGCCTTTGCTTCATTGGTAAAGTACGGTTGCCCGATTTTCTCCAACAAAAACTGAAACCAAAGAAGGGAGTTATTGTTGAAGTGCCATCCGACGTTCATCAGTACACAAAATCCGCACCTGTGTTCAAGGACACGGTTTCTGAATTGAAGTATTATTCTACCAAACCCACTTACAATGTTTCCGACGGTAAAATTGTTGGAGAGCATCAAGGCGCACATTTTTTCACAAAAGGCCAAAGAAAGGGCCTTCAAGTTGGTGGTACCAAAGAGCCTTTATTTGTAATCGAGACCGATGTTGAAGAAAATGTTATTTATACTGGACAGGGAAAATTGCATCCGGGATTATATCGCAGGGCACTTTTCATATCAGATGATGAATTGCATTGGGTACGGCCAGATTTAAGGTTGCAATCCGACGATACTCTTAAGGTCTTGGTACGTATCAGATATCGTCAACCCCTACAAGAGGCCACTTTATATAAAATCGATGGCGGAATGTATATCGATTTTGAGCAAAAACAATCTGCTATAACAGAGGGCCAGTTTGCGGCTTGGTACATAGGTGATGAGCTTATCGGTTCCGGGGTTATTTCATAACATACATGATTTGAAAAAAATTGGTTTCAATGGTTTGTATATCCTTCCACAGATCAAAAAAACTGTATTTTAGATTGTAAACACGGGCACTATGGAAAACAGAGTTACGAAACTCTTTAAAATTGCTTACCCAATCGTGCAGGGTGGTATGGTGTGGGCCAGTGGTTGGCGTTTGGCATCCGCTGTTTCCAATGCCGGGGGACTGGGGCTTATTGGGGCGGGATCAATGTATCCCGAGGTACTTCGGGAACATATTCAAAAGTGTAAAAGGGTAACCGATAAACCTTTTGGGGTCAATATTCCCATGCTGTATCCAGAAATAGATAAGTTAATGGAAATCGTTGTAGCATCAGGTGTAAAAATTGTTTTTACCTCGGCAGGTAATCCTAAAACTTGGACAGCCTACCTAAAAGAAAATGGATTGACCGTTGTTCATGTGGTCAGTAGTTTAAAATTCGCTTTAAAAGCGCAAGATGCCGGTGTTGACGCCATCGTTGCTGAAGGTTTTGAAGCTGGCGGGCACAATGGTAGGGACGAAACTACAACATTGGCTTTGATACCCATGGTAAAGGAAAAAATAGATATACCTTTGATAGCTGCCGGTGGCATCGCTACCGGTAACGCCATGCTGGCGGTCATGGTTCTTGGTGCCGACGGCGTACAAGTGGGCAGTAGGTTCGTTGCTACCCCTGAAGCTTCATCACATGATTTGTTCAAACAAAAAGTTGTGCAGGCCGGAGAAGGGGAAACCCAACTTACATTAAAAGAGCTTGCACCGGTTCGGCTTCTAAAGAATAAATTTTATGATGCCGTTCAACAGGCATATGACAATGGTGCCGATAAAGAGCAATTGAAAAAGTTGTTAGGGCGTGCCAGGGCCAAACGGGGCATGTTCGAAGGTGATATGGACGAGGGGGAATTGGAAATCGGACAGGTTTCTGCGTTGATCCATGATATTAAACCCGCTGCAAAAGTCGTTGAGGATATGATGAACGAGTTTAAAAAGGCGAAAAATGATGTTGCCCGATTTTGAACACTTAACAATATTAAAAAAACAAGACAAATGAATAGGTTTACCATAACATTTTTAAGCATATTATTTTCGTTTAACGCCCAAGCACAAGAAAAAAATCCCTTAGAGGGTAGGTGGAACCTCACGATACAACAAGAAGGCAGGCAAATACCCTCTTGGCTTGAGATATCCCACTCCGGTCATGCTACCTTGGTCGGTAGATTTGTGTATGAATTCGGGAGCGCTAGGCCCATATCGGAAATAAAACGTTCAGGGGACACTTTCACTTTTACGATTCCGAGACAATGGGAACCTGAAGGGGTTGATATGCAATTTACCGGAAAACTGAAAGAGAATGTGCTAAACGGTACAATGATGTATACTGATGGGAATACATATGACTGGACCGCAGTACCCGCCCCAAAACTGGAACATACCACGTCACCCGAATGGGGAAAGACCAAATCGCTTTTTAACGGTAAAAATCTCGATGGCTGGAAAGCTACCGGTAAGAATCAATGGGAGGTTGTTTCCGGAACACTAACGAGTCCTAAACCAGGTTCTAATTTGGTATCTGAAGAAACGTTTACAGATTTTAAACTTCATGTGGAGTTTAAATATCCAGAAGGTAGCAATAGCGGCATTTATCTAAGGGGGCGTTACGAAGTGCAAATAGCGGACAATGTAGGTCTTGAACCTTCCTCGATTTATTTTGGAGGTATCTACGGGTTTTTAACACCCAACCAAATGATGGCCAAACCGGCAGGGGAATGGCAAACCTACGATATAACTTTAATTGGGAGACGGGTAACCATAGTGGCCAATGGCAATACTATTATATGCGAACAAAATATTCCCGGTATGACCGGTGGCGCATTGGATAATGATGAAGCAGCTGCCGGCCCAATTATGCTGCAGGGAGACCATGGCCCCATTACCTTTAGAAAAATTGAGATTACGCCCGTTAAATAGTATTAAAAATCTTTTTGAACTTTATGGGAAGCTCTTTTTTGATTTTTACATTCTCTTTTGAGAATGGGTGTGTAAATTCTACTGAAAAGGCATGCAAGTAAAGACCTTTTCCTTTTAATATTAAGCCTGCTTTGCCATAATCCGCATCTCCTAAAATAGGATTTCCGATATGGGCCATGTGTTTTCTTAGTTGATGTCTTCTTCCTGTTTTTGGGGATAATTTGACCAAGTTTAAAAGACCAAACCTATCAGAAAGCACACTTTTTATGATTTTAAAATGTGATAAGGCTTCTTTACCGTCAATGGGTACATTTATGAACCCTTCTTTTTTCATCTCCCCAATGGCAACGGCGTAATATGTTTTGTCGATTTCTTTCTTTTCAAAAAGCCGATTCAGTTCCAAAATACCGGAACGGGTTTTCCCTACCAATAAAACACCAGTGGTAGGATAGTCCAGCCGATGAACCGGGCGGGGTTTTGTGGCATCGGTCATTAGGCTATGGGCAATATTCTGTTCCAAGGCGTTGCCTACAGTCTTGAAACTGTTACCACTTACCAGTAAGCCTGCTGGCTTATGAATGGCCGCAAGATATTCGTCCTCGAACAAAACTTCCAACTTTTTTTGGAACACCCTGCCGGTTTTGGCTTTTGTATCCTCATGTAACGTGATGGTTTCTGAGCCTTTGATGGGAGTTGCCGTAGAAGCCAGCTTACCATCAACAAAAACCAAATGCTTTTTAATAGCTTTTTTTAAGGCCGATTTTGTAACAATACCCGTAAAAATACCAATGGCATACTCTTGTAACCGTATCGTCTTCCTTTGTTTTGGTACTATATGGTTCTGTATAGGAATCTTGAATGTATTTTTAGATTTGACATAAGTCTTTTTAATGATATGCAAAAAAGGTCTTCCCGATGAATATCAAGGTGATGAAAAATTATACTATCCATCAGTTTTCCCCGTAAACACATTCACTTTAGGATTTATGGGGTTGCCCGAAGCTCTTCTATTAGCGACTACCTGGCCTACATGGTAGATAGCATCTGATAATTGACCGTTTATGAAGTTCCAAAAAGGAAAACTGGTTTGTTTGCGCTCTCTTTCAAAAACAACCATTAACTCATTAATTTCATCATTGTGTTTTCCATAAAAAAGATGGGCGGCTTCTTGTAGATTCACCAAAGTTTTCTCACGTAAATCATTAAATGAAAGCTCGGCAATTTCGTAAGGTCTAATGTTGGGCTTGTTTTTGGAAACGTTCAATATAGATTCGGATAATCCAAAGATATGTATCAGAGTCTTCTTAGTGGAACGAGAGTCTGCCGACACCTTAAAATCAAGGTCTTTCTCCGTAAGCCCTTCTGTTGCCCAATAATAACGATAGCCCAAACCTTCAATAAATCTAGCGATTACATTACCGGTGTTATATTCTTCTTGGGCTTTTGGGATTTCAGCGAAGGGTAGCTTCATATTGTCCTGTTCTTGGGCTTTGGTATAAAAAGTTGTAATTAATATAAATAGAAAACTTAGTTTTTTCATCGTACTTTTATTTTACCTGTAAATTGTAGTTATCATAACAGGCCACGTGCCTTGATTTCCAAATATTTATTAATGGTATTTACGGTCAGGTTATCGGGTTTGGTCAGTATGGTTTGTATGCCGTATTTACGAAGCTCATTTACGATCAGTTTTTTCTCGTAAATGAATTTTTCGGCTATGGTCTGTTCAAAAATCTGTTGAGTGGTCTTTGCCCTTTCCTTACTGAACTCGGTTAATTCGGTGTTTTCAAAAAAGATAACGACCAATAAATGTAGTTTGGAAATTGCCTGTAAATAAGGGAGTTGCCTATGCAATGCATCCAAAGTTTCAAAATTGGTATAGAGTAGGAGTAGGCTACGATGGTTCAAGTTTCGCTTAACATCAACGTAAAGTCGACTAAAATCACTTTCCACAAAGTTGGTATTTAGATTGTACAGTGTTTCAAGAATAAGATTCATTTGGGAACTGCGACGCTCGGCTACCACCCGATTTTCGATTTTGTTGCTAAAGGCGAACATACCGGCTTTGTCCTGTTTTTTTAAAGCGATATTGCTTATGACCAGTGTAGCGTTAATGGCATAGTCCAAAAGGCTGAGCTCGGAAAAGGGCATTTTCATGACCCTGCCCTTGTCTATCACTGAATATACAGGTTGCGATTTTTCATCTTGGTATTGGTTGACCATCAATTGGTTCTTTTTTGCGGTAGCTTTCCAATTAATATTACGTATATCGTCTCCTTGTACATATTCCTTAATCTGCTCAAACTCCATGGTATGGCCAATACGACGTATCTTTTTAAGGCCATATTCGAATAAACGATTGGTAAAGGCCATTAAATCATATTTTCGCATTTGCAGGAATGATGGGTAAACCGGTACTTCCTGTGCCTTGTTGAACGTGTACTTTCGTGTTAGCAATCCAATTGGAGAGCCTGCGAAAACGTTAAGATTGCCAAAGGAGTACACACCCCGTTCAACGGGCCTGAGCTCGTAATCAAAGAACTTATTTTCTCCCGGATGTATTTTGGTGGATATTCCAAAATCCCTTTTTTGGAATTGATGTGGAATCTCATCAATAATCTTTAGGTTCGCTTTAAAAAGGTATGAGTTTATGATACGGATGCGAATAGGGTTGTCATCACCGTTGGAAAATTTATCCGGTAATATGCGTTCCCCTGAAATTTTTCCTTTTGAACCAAAGACCATAATGCTATCTACAACCAACGCTATTAAAAACAAATAGAAGAATAGTTTAAGAACACCATACATATCTGTGTAGATGAATGATATGATAAAACCCAGTATCAAAGCCGTAAGTATGGCAAAAAACCGTTTTTCCAGATATATGTTCCTAATTAGTTTTTTCATTTGCTTGACTATCAATAATCGAATAGACGCTTGTGCCAAATGCTACATTGGGCTTTTATTATGGTTCTACATTTTTTGTTGGCCATTATCGCGGCACTTCAATGCTATCCACGATTTGCTGTACTACCTTTTCGGCGGTAAAGCCCTCCATTTCTCGCTCAGGGGTCAAAATGATACGATGCGCCATAATAGGGCCTGCCACATGCTTAATGTCATCTGGGGTAACAAAATCGCGGCCGTTGATCGCTGCCAAAGCCTTGGACGCATCCATTATAGCGATTGAGGCCCTAGGGGATGCACCCAGATATAAATTGGCATTGGTTCTTGTGCTGTTGACTATAGACGCGATGTATTTGAGCAAATTGTCCTCTATTATAATTTCTTTGATGGTATCTTGATACTCTGCGATTTGCTCTGCGCTCAGGACCGAAACGATCATACTTTCTACATCCATGTTTTTTTGCCGATGCTTACTTTCCAGTATTTGAACCTCTTCTTCAAGCGATGGGTATTGTACATTTATCTTAAACAGAAAACGGTCAAGTTGTGCTTCCGGAAGGCGATACGTACCTTCTTGTTCTACGGGGTTTTGGGTGGCAAACACCAAAAACGGAGGTTCCATCTCATATTCCATATTGTCAATGGTTATCTGTCGCTCTGCCATTGCCTCAAAAAGTGCTGCCTGTGTTTTTGCCGGGGCCCTGTTTATTTCATCAATTAAAATAATATTGGAGAAAATCGGGCCTTTTTTGAACTCGAATTCCGAATTTTTCACATTAAAGATCGAGGTTCCCAAAATGTCGCTCGGCATTAGGTCGGGCGTAAATTGAATACGGTTAAAATCTACGTTCATGGTCTTGGCCAGTAGTTTGGCCGTAACGGTCTTAGCCACTCCGGGAACACCTTCTATCAAAGAATGCCCATTGGCCAAAATAGAAATCATCAACAGCTCTATCATATCCTGTTGCCCGATAATTACTTTGCCCAATTCGGATTTTACAAGGGTTACGGCTTCCCGAAGTTTACTTAAATCTATCCTATTGCTAAACTCCAAAGGATTGTTTTCGGGTGCTTTGGGTTGTTGCTGTTCTTGGTTTTGATCTTCCATATGTTACTGCTTGAATGCTGTTATTTTTTTATTGAGTTCAATTAAATCTTGCTCCGTATGTTGTTTTTTGTCCTTTAGATAAAGAATCATGTCCAACAGTTCCTTGGTTTCGGTAATCGATTTACCCGATTTTGATGCCAAATCCTGTGCGGTCTTATCGTTTATGGTATTTGTGTCCAAATAGTACCGACTACGTACAAACTCCAGGAAATAATTCAGTTTTTTGAAAATTAAATTTGAGAAGTCTTTGTTTTGGTGGTACAAGCTCCCAACGGTCTTTGCAAATTCCACCGAAGAATTTTCCAAGGGTTCTATGACCGGAATGATACGTTGTTCCCGCTTTGCCTTAAAGATCACAAAAATAACAAGCCCTACAATGGTAAGGTAGTATGCCCATTTTAACGAAGCTTGTGTCAAGACAAAACGCATTGGGGAATCTATGACGATTCTACCCGATTTTTTATAATTGTCCCAAAAGAGGGGGCGGTCCCTTAAATATGAAAACGTATGGGACACATAATCTTTTTGTCCTTTAAGTAAATAGTAGTTGGTATAGGCTATCGGCAGGGTATTTAAATAAAAATTTCCATCGCCAAATTTAACTTGAATAAAATTGGCTTCTTTTCTACTTTGCCCTTTTGGACCGCTAATCAAATTTTTATCTTCTTTGAAGGCGATATGCCCCAGAATGGTGGTTTGGGTCGTGTCAATGCGTGAAAAATAACTTTCGTTTTGTCCTTTGGTATAATAAAACCTCTCTTGGCTGAATTTTTTGTTCGTAAGGCTTACGGTGACCGAATCTTCCTTTATACCGTAATATGAGTTTACGTTAACGTTCAAGGTATCCGACAAGGTATAGCTAAAATAGGTCGAGGCGATAAAAACATCGTTCCCTTTGTCCACATAATCCAACAATTTATGGGTCTCTTGCTCATCCATATTAATGGTATTGTTAATGAGCATTAAATTTGTGGTTTTTTTAGTGTCTCTTTGGGAAAGCACTTCATATATAGTTTCGTCAATTTTACTTATGTCGGTATCGGGGAAAAGTTGACCCAGTTCTGAATATAAAATAAAACAACCAAAGGGGATTTTATCCGATGCCGTGTATGACGGTTTCCAGTTCAAGGGTTTGGGCCGCACGATTTCAGTGATGATAATGCCAAGGAGCACCACAACAAACAAACCGATCACTATTTTAGACCTTCTATCCAAATTATTGGGGTATTACGGTTTTAAGTGCCGTAAACTTTATATCTGCGGCGTTATATTTTGTTTCATCCAACTCTTGTTCTCCGTACCATATGTAATCGTATAGGTAAGATACATCTGTAAAAAGCGATCGTATTTTGGGCGTTTGTATCTCTCTTTGGTAATCTAAATTGGTTTTTTCATAATGCCAATCGATTATATTTTTTTGGGATAATAATTTTAAGGTTTTCAAATATTGAAAACGGATGGCCAATCGGTAATCTTTTTGAACCAATGCCGATTGCAATAGGGCGTCCAAGTCTAAATTTTCTATATGCTCTTCGGATAGGTTGATGTCCAATAGCGTAGTGGCCTTTTTTGAAAAAATGGACGAGAATTTTTCCCCTATAAAAAATTTGACCAAAAGGTAAATGACCAAAGCGGCCATTAGTATATAGATCAAATATTCCAATAACCGAAACGCCTCGGGCGGCAGGTCTATGCCAAAGGTGTTCTTGAGCAAATCAAAGAACCAGTTAATGGCACGTGCCAAAAGGTTTTGAGCCTCGCCCTCATTAACATCATAGTTGAATTCTTCCCCGTTATACGTTTCGTTGAGTTCACTCAACGACCGGGATGTCAGCACCTGTTCCTTGTCGACTTTAAGAACTATCGAATCCCCTTCCCGTTGACAAAAGACAAGGGAAGTATATAAACTGAACAATACGAGGGATAAAATTTTACTCACTGCTCAAAAGTTCCTATTTGGTCAATTTTACTACGGGTGTTTATGTTATAAGCCTTTTCGTGTAGTGCATAGTATAAAATTCCGTTCACGAACTGTGAAAGGCATTGGGCATAAGCACCTAAAATAAGAAAAACACAGGTGCCCAACGTATATATTATGGTAGGAACCACCGATTCGCTGACGGCAACATTATTTTCGACTACATGAAAGGTGTAGATGCCAATTAAAATTCCCGGTATGGTAAGTACTATCAGCATAAGGATACCATTTAAAAGACCTAGTATAAAATTTACCCCGACCGATTTCCAAAAGTTTTTGGTCACTAAGTTCCAACCTTCGCCCATAGCATCGGTAACCCCTTTTTTTTCTTGTATCATACAAATGAACGATACACCTGCCCAAGCCGCTAAAAAATAAGTGATAATGTATTGGGCAAACATTCCTATCAAGGGTATAAAAGCCAATATTACCGACAATATCATCAGCCCTATGTACAATAAAATCAAGAGCAAAATAAAAACAATGGTATTTCCTAAGTTTTCCTTAACTAAAGCCCAAACGTCTGTTTTCTCAAAACCTTGCCCTTTTCTTTCCTCATAGCGTACCATGTAAGAACTGCTTAAGCTAAAATTAAAGACAGCAACGATAATAAACGTGAAAAACAGTAATAAACCACCGGCAGCAATATAAACCCAGTAAGTTTCGTCGCTACTTCCGGTTCCGGTAAAAAAAGAATTGTTCTCATCGGTTATCAAACCAATAAACCCGGAGACCAAAAGATAACTTATGATTAAAAAAACAACCAAAAAGATACCGTTATAGCTCAGAAATATATTGGTGAACTTTTTGATATTGATTTTAAAAAATTCGAAATATGTGGTTATGATATCACCAAAATCCCGATTTACCTTAAGTTCTATGTAATTGTTTTTGGGAGTATTTTGCATCAATTTTATTTAAAGTGATTGGGTACAGGATATAATAAAATACAATCAAGGCCAATGAAGTACCAATGATAAGAAAAGCCAACCAGTTGGGCATCCCTGAATACCGGGTTATAAAGCCTTCGATGAACCCAGCAATGATAAAAAAGGGTATGGTGCTCACCACGACTTTAAGACCGTCTTTGGCCCCTTTCATAAAGGAAACCCTTCGCGAAAATGTTTTGGGAAACAAAATACTGTTCCCCATGATCAGCCCAGCACAACCTGCAATGATAATCACAGAAATCTCAATAGTACCGTGCAACCAAATTTGCTTGTTCGCTTCAAAAAAGACCCCTTTTGTATAAAAAAACGTTACGAAGGCACCCAACATTACGCCATTGCTAAAAAGTATGTAAGCTGTTCCCAAACTGGTAATGACCCCAAAGGCAAATGCTAAAAACGCGACCCTGATATTGTTTATGGTTATTCCCAAAAAAGTGCCAATTTCGCTACCGCCCTTGTAAATGGCCGTTGGATCGCCATTGGCAATATTGTTAAGGGTCGTGTTTACATAAGCATCACCTAGTATCAACCGGACAAAATTTGAATCGTTCAAGGCCGATACACTGCCAATGGCCGTAGCTATTGCAAAAATCAAAAAAGCGACCCCCAATGTTTTATGGTACTGTAAAAAGAATAACGGAAATTCAGTTTTCCAAAAATCGATGATACGGTTTCTACTTTCCTTTTTGTTTTTATAGATTTTTTGATGGGCTTGCGATGCCAAGGAATTTAAATACAATAAAGTCTTACTTTCTGCGTAATACGTTTGTGCATATGCCAAATCGTTGGTCAAGTGAATATACCCATCGGCGAGTTCGTCCGGGTCAATATTGGAGTTTAAGTTGATAGCCTTTTCAAATGCTATCCATTTTTCTTTATTTTGCTTGACAAAAGCGGCTTCGCGCATTACATGAAATTGCTTAATACATCGGGTTATATCTCAGATTGAAAATAAAATCCTCAACAGGGATAAAAATAACGTTAATATGTCCAACCTTCAAATCAATACCACACAAAACGTAAATCTAGATTATAAAATTGTGAGTATCGGGGAAAGAATTCTCGCTTTCTTGATCGATGCCTTTATTTTGTACCTCTATGCCGTATTGGTTCAGCAAATCGGTAAAGCCATAAGTTATGTATATGAGGATAATTGGACCCAACGGGGATTAATGGGGCTAATATTTTTACCTGCCATGTTCTACAGTATGTTGATGCACAGTATATTCAACGGTCGTACCATTGGTAAAATGCTATTGAAAATGCGTGTGGTACGTTTGGACGGCACCCCGGTACATTGGTCAAATTATTTGGTAAGGTGGATGTTGCGTTTGGTCGATATCTGGATATTTACAGGTGCCATCGGCCTTTTAACGATTTTGTTTTCTGAACGAAGGCAACGCTTGGGCGATGCCGCAGCAGGTACCGTTGTCATAAGTACCAAGAACAAGACAAAGGTATCGCACACAATTCTTGAGGATGTCTCCGATGCTTATGTGCCCAAATTCACTAATGTCACCTTGTTGACCGATAAAGACGTACGTTTGATAAAAGATACCTATCGTATTGCCAAAAGCAGTAACGATTATAAAACCCTTAAGGCCCTTCGCGTAAAAGTCGATAGTATTCTCAATACAAATTCCGAACTGTATGATGTTCAATATATCGATACCGTTTTAAAGGACTATAATTTTTACACCCAAAACCTGTAACCAATGTTCTATTTTACAATAGATATTTTGGGAACCATTGCTTTTGCCATTTCCGGGGTATTGGTGGCCATGGATAAAAAGCTGGATGTCTTTGGTGTATTTATCATTGCCTTTGTTACCGCGGTCGGCGGTGGAACGTTACGTGACATATTGATCGGCAACACGCCCGTTGGTTGGTTAAGGGAGTCGGTATATGTTTTTACGATTGTGGGAACCGTTATATTTTCCATTGTGTTCCGTAATAAATTAAAATATTTTAGAAAATCACTTTTTTTATTCGATACCATAGGTATAGGGCTATATACGGTGATTGGTGTGCAAAAAGGTTTGGCCGTTGGGTTGGCACCGGTCATGTGTGTTGCCCTGGGAACCATGACCGCAAGTTTCGGCGGTGTCTTACGGGATATTCTTTGTAATGAGATACCAGTGATTTTTAGAAAGGAAATATATGCTACCGCCTGTATTTTAGGGGGTTTTGGCTATTTTTTGTTCAATGAACTCCCCATAGTACAAGAGTATGCTTATGTGGGTGCTATTTTATTGGTGATCAGCATTCGCCTTTTGGCCGTGCGCTTTAAAATAGCGTTGCCCAGTGTGTATAGAAATCAGTAGTTTTTGGGCTAAAGGCTTAAATCCCATAGTAAATGGGTAAAAGTTTGATTGGTATCAGTACGTTTTACTCGACAACCTCAGCCTTTTCAATATAAATGTTCTTGGAGGGCCAATCACCGTCATCAACGGGCTGTTGGTTTATTTTGTCCACCACATCCATTCCCTCGATAACTCGTCCAAAAGGGGTAAAATCCCCATCCAAATGATAGGAGCCAGGTTTGGTCACTACGATAAAAAATTCGTAAGGCGAGGCCAGCATATGCGGATTATTGATTTCACTACTTGGCATTGATACGGTTCCTCTATGGTGCTTGTGTCCTTTTCTGGTATCCGGCGGTAAAAGATATCGCCCTATTTCACTACGCTTTCTGGCGGTTTCTTTATTATCGGCGTTTCCGCCCTGTATGATGAAGTTTTTAACCACTCTGTGAAACATTGTATTGTCAAAGTATCCTTTTTTGGTCAGATAGATAAAATTCGCCTTGTGATAGGGTACGTTGTCGTACAATTGGATTGTAAAACTACCAAAGCTCGTGGTCATTTTTACTTTGTCCTCTTTTACTTCCTTTTGATAGTCAAAAAAGAAATCAATGGCATTTTCTTCGGTGAGCTTAAAAGGTTCATCTTCGATTTTGGCAACGGTATCCTGAACTGTTGACTCTTTCTCTAGCTCCTTTTTTTGATTAACGGCTTTGGTTTCTTCTTTTGGGGCATCTTTACATGCCCCTATTAAAAATAATGTTATAATTGCAGTAAAAGCCAACGTTACGCGTACCATGAATATTAAAGATTTTTCCGAACGGATTCCAAAAATAAAAAATCTGCATCTTCCAGGTAAGGAATCGCACTATAAAATGGCACCGCTATTAAGGATTGAAGAGTTAGGCAATATTGACATAGCCAAAAGGAAACCTAGGAAAGCAGCTGTAATGGCGCTTTTTTACCCCGATGTTTCAAAAACCACTCGTTTGCTTTTGATATTACGTAAAACCTATAAAGGTGTACACTCCAACCAAATAGGGCTGCCTGGCGGTAAAGCCGAGAAAACGGACAATAATCTTTTGGAAACCGCACTCAGGGAAACCGAAGAAGAAGTTGGCGTGCCAATACATGAGGTTGAGGTAATTCGCTCGTTATCGGAAATTTATATTCCTCCCAGCAATTTTGAAGTACAGCCCTACATGGGCTTGTATCCGAATCCCAAACCTTTTCAAATGCAGGCTACCGAAGTAGAAGCTCTTCTAGAGGTGCCATTGTCTCATTTTTTGGACGATGCCAATCTCATCTCCAAAAAACTAACGACTTCTTACGCAACAAATATTGATGTACCTGCCTTTAAATTAAATGGTTATACGGTTTGGGGAGCTACGGCCATGATGTTGAGCGAAATCAAAGAACTGTTGAAGCAAGTTTTTTAAACGCTTATTTTGTAAGTTTGATTAAGAAAACCAACATGTTTATGGGCTTGTTTACGAAAAATCCGTTTGGGCACAATCTTTTTTTAAAGAAATGGCTCATCCGTATTATGGCATTGATTACCCATCAAAGGTATAAGGGTTTTAATACCCTCGAAATAGAGGGTTCCGAAGTAATCCGGAATTTGCCGGACACCAAAGTCCTCTTCGTTAGTAACCATCAGACTTATTTTGCGGATGTTGTGGCCATGTTTCATGTATTCAATGCCAGTCTTAAGGGGAGGGACGATAACATTAGAAATATCGGCTATATCTGGAAACCCAAACTCAACATGTACTACGTGGCCGCTGCGGAAACCATGAAAAAAAACCTATTGGCCAAGATCTTGGCCTATGCGGGCTCAATCAGTATTGAAAGAACTTGGCGTTCCGAAGGCAAAGAAGTAAACCGACAGGTAAAAATGAGCGATATCACCAATATCGGTACTGCTTTGGACGATGGTTGGGTAGTGACTTTTCCGCAAGGAACAACAACACCTTGGAAACCCCTGAGAAAGGGTACGGCGCATATTATCAAACGGTACAAGCCTATTGTGGTTCCCGTGGTCATAGATGGTTTTAGGCGTTCTTTTGACAAAAAGGGCATTCGGGTCAAAAAGAAAGGTATTCTACAGTCTATGGTCATTAAGGAGCCTTTGGATATTGACTATGAAAACGAATCTGTTGAATCTATCATAGAAAAACTGGAGTACGCCATTGAGCAACACCCTTCATTTTTAAAGGTTATTTCGGAAAAGGATTTATTGGCTCTTGAAGAAGAAAACAAGTTGAGAAAATGGAGAAACGGTTAAACCTCCATTTTTTTTAGTTTTCTATAATTTTCCCGAAGTTGTTTTAACAACAGCCCATACAGCAATTTGTAGAACACCCATACCAGTACTAGAAGAAATGCTACAATGGCTATGGTTATGCCTGCGAAAATAAGCCAAAACATGGTTTCGTTACCAGCTTTGTGGGCCGCCTCCAATATTTGTTCGCCCTCTGCCCCGTACATGAGAATCCCGTACATGAGTATGATGAGATATGTCACGAAAATCCCGATATTGAACCAAACGTACTGGGTAACGGTCTTTTTAACGTTCAAAATGGTTTTCATCAGCTTTCTGGAAGAATCGGTAAAAGATATCTTTTTGTAGTTGACATAAAACTTATAGATGAAAAAAAGGATAACCGCATAATTGATAATGTTCAGTGCTATGGTTATTTTGTACAAGTGAAGGGCCTTCATCATTTCAAGTGATTCCGCATCTGTAAAAATGATGTTTATGGCGGCCCAAAACACCAATTCTATAATACTGATGTAAAAAATCCATTTTACAATAGAGTGGGATTTTTTCCATATCATTTTATAGATTTCATCAAAAGTGAGCTTGGGCAAATGCTCATCTTTGTTCTGCCAGTCCTTCTTTAATAATTCTAATTCATCCATCATACTGCTACGGATTTAGAATAGTTCTTAATTTATTTTTGATACGGTTCATCTTAACCCTTGCATTAACCTCTGTAATACCTAAAGTTTCCGATATCTCACTATAATCTTTGTCTTCCAAATACAAAAAAACCAAAGCTTTTTCTATATCTCCCAATTGTTTTACGGCACCGTACATGAGTTTTAGCTGTTGTTCTTGTGTCTCATCATATTCGTCGGCTTTGATTTTAAAAATTACCGAATCGTAATCTTGGGTCTGTATGCTTCGTTTTGATTTTCTGTACAGGGTAATCGCCGTATTCAATGCAACGCGGTACATCCAAGTACTGAATTTTGAATCTCCCCTGAATTTGGGGTAGGCTTTCCATAACTGAATCGTGATTTCTTGAAACAAATCTTTATGCGAATCCCTATCGTTTGTATATAATGTACACACTTTGTGAACAATATTTTGATTGCTCTCCAGTTCCGTCACAAATTTATGCTCAAGCTCTTTGTTCACTAATTGGTGTTGGTTTGTTATTTATAAGTAGCCACGAAAAGACTTTTGTTACAGAAGAACATGAAAAATTACGATGCTCTTTCATTTTTTAACAGGCCTATACCTCACACCAAAAAAATGATGGGCTTACGGGTTTTCTAATTTTATTTCTCGTAACCTAAGGCAAGCATCGACTTTTTATTTCCTGTAATCCAGGGCAGGCGCCCTATCGCCGAGTAGTGGAATGTATTCAAAATCTGCCCCACGGCGCTCTAAAAATTCCTCTTTGGCCTTTTGTACCAATGCTTTGTTCTGAAACAAATCAATGGCGGTTAGGGTCAATGTCTTTGCCGCTACCATCATTCCCTTATTCCCTATGGATGTACCGCCCGCTGCAACGGCCTGCCAACTATGGGCGGGAGTACCAGGTACCCATGTCGCTGCCCCCATTCCCACGGTGGGTACGGAAAAGCTAACATCGCCCACGTCGGTCGAACCATAGGCTTTAGCCTCAGTTTTATAAGGTTGTATGTTTTTTGCCGTATTCAAATTTACTTCATCATACCCTAGACTTGCAGCTATTTTATCGGCAAACGCCTTTTCTTCCGCAGTATAGCTGATGCCCCCAATTTTGGAAAGGTTGTCATGCATCAATTTTTGCAAGGTGAGATTTGGTAACAGCTCATGCGTACCACCTATCATTTCATAATCCATGGTAGTACCCGTACCCAAGGCCGCACCTTCGGCTGCTTTTACCATGCGATCAAAAATATCAATGACTACGTCCCTTTTATTGTGACGGGCATAATAGTATACCTCGGCAAAATCAGGGACCACGTTCGGTGCCTTTCCTCCCGAGGTAATCACGTAATGTATTCTTGCCTTTTCGTCAACATGTTCGCGCATCATATTTACCATTACGTTCATGGCCTCAACACCGTCCAGCGCAGAACGGCCTTTTTCAGGGGAGCCTGCGGCATGTGCGGAAACACCGTAAAATCTAAATTTGGCCGATTTATTGGCCAAGGCTGCACCGGCACTGGCTGCGTTCTTAGCCCCAGGATGCCAATGCAAAGCAATATCCACGTCGTTGAAAAGGCCTTCACGAACCATGTATACCTTACCGGAGCCACCTTCTTCGGCTGGGCAACCATAAAAACGTATGGTTCCTTTTACGTTGTTGGTCTTCATCCAATTTTTAACCGAAATTGCGGCAGCTGTCGAAGCTGTGCCGAACAAATGATGGCCGCAGGCATGCCCCGCAGCTTTACCTCCCGATTTTTTTTCGGGAACCGCTTGTTGCGATAGTCCCGGTAGCGCATCGTATTCGCCTAGAATGGCAATTACCGGGCTTCCGCTCCCATATTCTGCCGTGAACGCCGTAGGAATCCCCGCCACACCTTTTTTTATGGTAAAGCCTTCATCGCTTAATGTTTTTTGTAAAAGGGCAGAGCTTTCTTTTTCCAAATATCCCATTTCGGCCAGATTCCATATTTGTTGGGCGATATCCCCATAGGTTTCACTTTTTTTGTCCAGCTCATCGATAACGTCGTCGACTTTTTTTTGAGCGGATATGCTATTGAAAGAAACAAGTACGGTTGCCAAGGCAAAAAGAACATTTTTCATAAGGTTGAATTTTGTAATAAATTGAGAATGGAATCATCAAAAAATCGAGTTGACAGTAAATGGATTTCAATATATAGAAAACTTATAAAAGTTCATATACGATAGATTGATATGGTTCAAGGTAAAAACTTCCTTTTTCATGTGGCGTCTCCACATCGTCATTGGAAATCAGAACTTTTGCCCTATCGAACATCAATCCTTCCAATTTAAAGGAAATACCTTTGGTAGAAAAACTCAATAGCACCAAGTATTTAGTATTCTCCCATGTTCTTGTATATGCATAAACCTCTTCACTTTCTGGCAACAACAAATCATACTTACCGTATACGAGCCCCAGATGGGTTTTGCGTATATGTACCATTTGGCGAAAGTAATTAAGTACCGAGGTTTTATCGACTTCTTGCTCGGCCACGTTGAGCCCTTCGGTATAATTATCGTTTACTTTTATCCATGGTTTTTGCGATGAAAACCCGGCATGTTGGGTCGCATCCCATTGCATTGGTGTTCTCGCATTGTCGCGGCTGGCATGTTTTTCGTTCTCGATAAAATCTTCCAAATTCTCACCGTTGCTTTTGGCCATTTCAAAACGGTTGAGGGTATTGATGTCCCGATAGTCGGTAATATTTTTAAAATTGATATTGGTCATACCAATTTCTTCCCCATAATAAAAATACGGTGTGCCACGCATGGTCAATAAAAAGGTCTGTAGCATGGTGGCAGAGTTGTACCAATGTGTTTTGGAATCGTTTCCCCATCTGCTAACGCTTCTCGGAAAATCATGGTTGTTCAAATATAGGCTTCCCCAGCCTTCTTCGGCAAATACGGCATCCCATTTGGAATGTATGGCTTTAAACTCGGTTAATTTCCATTTTTCCTTGTTCATCCAAAACACCTCGTCTTGCTCTCGGTCCAATGACATCAGGTCAAAATGGAAGAACATATCCAATTCCTCCCTATGCTCTGCAACAAAATCCAGGGCTTGGTCTGTGGTCACACCTGGGGCTTCGCCCACGGTCATCACGTCGTATTTGCTTAGAACTTGTGTATGCATTTCGTACAGATACTCATGCAATTTAGGGCCATTTGCATAAAAGGGAATAAAATTCTCATTGAACTCCTTGGGTAGCTCCGGATAGTTGATGTCCTTTGATATAAAAGGAATGACATCCATCCGAAACCCATCAACACCTTTGTTGAACCAAAATTTCATGATATCATAAATCTCCTGCCTCAATTTTTGATTTTCCCATTTTAAGTCGGGCTGTTTTACCGAAAAATAGTGTAGGTAATAGGCATCAGTGGTTTTATCATATTTCCATGCATTGCCATCTATATCAAAATAGCTCCATCTTTTTGGCGGAGTACCCTTTTCCGCTGGCCACCAATGGTAATAGTCCCTGTACGGATTGTCCCGGGATTTCTTTGATTCAACAAACCATTTATGCTCGTCACTGCTATGGTTGACCACCAAATCCATCACCAGTTTTAGCCCACGTTCCTTAATCCCAGAGAGTAGGGCATCAAATTCTGCCATAGTACCGAATTCTGCCATGATGGAGCGATAATCGCTTATGTCATACCCATTATCGTCGTTGGGAGATTCATAGACCGGGTTCAGCCAAATGATGTCTACCCCCAAACTTTTGATATAATCCAGTCTTTGTGCTATACCATTTATATCTCCGATACCATTACCGGAGGTATCTTGAAAACTACGTGGATAAATTTGGTAGACTATGCCCTCTTTCCACCATTGGCGATTAACTTTTTTAGTCATGATCAATATTAAGAAGATTAAATATAGGATTTCTTCGTGTCTAAAAAAGTAACATAATCCAATTATTTACACTACAACGATTGCGAAAAGCATGTATTCATGTATTTACTTATTTTAGGATTTTAAGTTAATTTTTTTATAACAAACCCCTGTAAACAATATCCTTGGATTATCTTTAATAAGAAGACAAGCCCATGATACGCTCGTTACCGTTTATACTTGTTTTGTTAATGGCCCTACAGTTGCGAGGTCAGCAGACCGTTGATGATTTGAAACGACCGAAGGGAGTGCTTCAAATATCAGGTTTTTCATATCCTATTTTTTTTGACGGTGAGACCCATTCTTCCTTTTTGTTGGATTATGAATTAAATAAAAACCTTGGTGTACAATTACGCGGTTTTTACGATACCTATTTGATTTCCAATAGGACACGGTTTGATTTTCTTGGCAAATATTATTTCACTAAAAAGATGTACATTCTGTCTGGTATACAGATAGAAATGGAACAAGCAAAAATAAACAATGCAACGCCACGGCCTCCAAGAGTAGGTATACAGTATGGTATGGGGTATGAGGTAAATCCCAACCTGATACTAGAGGGCAAGGGGAATATACAAATCAACAAATCGTCTATGGGTAGTTTTGGCGAGTATGTTATCCCAACGCCCCAAGTGTATACATTAGGCGGTAAGCTTAAATTTTGATTTTTCAGGACCTCGGGTGGTAGGTGTTCATAACATCCGCTAAATGGGTACGATCTACGTGCATGTAAACTTCTGTAGTTGTAATACTTTCATGTCCCAACATTTGTTGAATAGCTCTCAAATCTGCGCCATTTTCCAATAAGTGGGTGGCAAAGGAATGTCTAAACGTATGTGGACTAATATTTTTTTTGAGATTTATTTTCTTGGCAAGATCTTTTACGATGGTAAAAACCATGGCACGGGTAAGCTGTTTGCCTCGACGATTTAAAAATAGAATATCTTCATAACCTTTCTGGATATTTTGATGTACCCTTACATGCTGCCTGTATATACTGATGTATTTTTTATTCACATTGTGAATGGGTACAAAACGTTCTTTATCCCCTTTACCGGTTACTTTTATAAAGTCCTCATCAAAAAACAGGTCGGAAATCTTAAGATGTATCAATTCGGAAACACGTAGGCCACAGCCATACAAGGTTTCTAGCATGGCCCGGTTGCGTTCACCTTCGGGCTTGGAAAGGTCAATGGCTTCAATAAGTTCGGTTATTTCGTTAGCTGACAGGGTATCTGGGAGTTTTCTACCAATTTTAGGGGATTCAATCAAGTCCATGGGGTTGTCTTCCCGATAATCCTCGAAGACCAGATAGGAAAAAAAGCTCTTAAGACCGGAAATAATCCGTGCTTGCGATCTAGGGTTCACTACTTTGGCAATCTCGTAAACAAATTGCTGGATTGTTGATTTGGTTACATGTAAGGGATTTTCGGAAATCTTTTGGGCCTCTAGGTACTGTTCAAGTTTCTCAACATCCCTTATATAGTTTTGAATGGAGTTGTCGGACAGCCCACGTTCTATCTTTAAATAGTGCTTATGGTCCAAAATGGCTTGCTTCCAGTTCATGGCTCAAATATAGCCTAGATTTTAGGGTTTATATCGCTTAAATATCCGATTAGGCACATTTGACAACATTTTCCTACACTTTCACAACTAAAATAGCTTTGATAACGTATCTAGATATAAGTTTGGCAAAAATTTATCAAAACAATTAAAAACAAACACATGAAAAAAGTAATTTTAGTAGCAGCATTGGCACTATTTGGATATGGTGTAAATGCACAAGACGGTGGCGGGCAAACAGACCAAGGCAGTTGGTTGATTGAAGCCAATACAAATTTTGGCGCAGCTGCCGGTGGTAATACTGCTTTCCAATTTATAACAGTAGATGGCAATACCTTATGGAACATTGGTTTTGAAGGAGGGTATTTTGTAGCTGAAAACTTGGCCATTAAAGCAGGTTTAGGTTATGGGGATGGAGATGGTGTTGAAGGTACTTTTGGGTATAAAATTGGTGGTAAGTACTACATAAACGGACAGATACCCGTTGCTTTGGACTTGAACGGTTCCTCATCTGACGGTACCAATGCAATGTTCGTTGGCCTACAAGCCGGTTATGCTATATTTTTAGGCGACAATGTGAGCATTGAACCAGGTCTTAGATATGACTACGGCCTAAATGAAGGAGCTGGAGATGGCGATTTTAATCCATTATCTTTAAATGTAGGTTTCGCACTTCATTTTTAAGAATCAGATAGAAAATAATCCAACAAAAAAGGCAGCTCTTCGGCTGCCTTTTTTATTTTAAAAATATTGGTACAAAGTAATCAAGCCGATCATTTAAATAAATACTTTTGTTTTGTTGAACAAGTAAAACAATACATCATGAAAAAAATAACGATTACCTTATTTGCACTTTTAGTTTCCATTTGTATGAAGGCCCAGACCGAACAAGGCACTTTTTTGATTGAAGCCAATACAGGTTTTGGTGGAGTTGCCTCACATACTGCCAATACAAGCTTTAGCTTGGTATCAGTAGACGGTGAGACCACTTTTACGGTAGGTGCGGAAGGAGGATATTTTGTAGCTGACGATTTGGCCGTTAAAGTGGGTTTGGGCTATGCGGATAACAACGAAGCATTTTCTTATAAGGCAGGATTAAAATATTACATTGTAGGCGCAACCAGTGCAATTGGATATTGCAGGAGCTACGGCCATAGGTGACCAAAACCCTTTATGGCTAGGTGCACAGGCAGGTTATGCCATATTTTTGAACGACTATATTTCCATAGAGCCCGGTCTACGGTACAATTACAGCCTAAATCAAGATTTTACAGACTTGGGCGTATTGGAATTTAATATTGGATTTGCCATATTTCTTTAAAAATCAATAAAAAATATGTTTTCTTTTGGTGTCTTAAAGAAAAAAAATAGCTTTGAACTATATTAACACTATAATTGAACACTTATGAAAAATTTAGTTTTAACAGTATTGGCAGTAATTGCTTTTAGTGCAAATACAATGAATGCACAGTCATCTTATTCAACAGCGGTTGGTCTTGGAATAGATTTTGGGGATGGGAGCACATTTGTGGGACCTAGCGCCAAATTTTTTCTAGCGGAAGAACACGCTCTTGAGGCAGATATTTTGTTTGCAGACGGTTCAACTTTGATTCAAGGGTTTTACGAGTATCACGGACCTATTACCGGAGCGGATGGTTTAAAATGGTATGCAGGTATTGGTCCGGGCTTTAATTTGTTTGATGGTGGTTCAAATTTCCTGTTACGACCTATTGTTGGCCTTGATTTTAAGATCAATGATGTGCCATTGGCCTTTTCTTTTGATTGGAGACCGGCCATGATATTTTTTGATGGTGATTCTGATTTTGAAGCAGCGAGATTTGGATTAGGCTTTAGATATGCCTTTAACTAGAATCGGTATAATTTATGAAAACTTAAAAGCGGAAGTCAACTTCCGCTTTTTTTATGCGTTATAATTTCATTTTCCATTACTTTTTTAAAACGGGTATATGATTCTTTTCCGGTATTGGTACAATAAAACCTCCCGTTCATCAGTTGTATAGTGATTTTGAAGCTTATCGTGGCATTGAGCTACGTTTCAAACCAAACCAAAAAACCAATGAAAAATATTTTAGTACTTACGGCAATGCTTTTTTTCGGGTGTTTCTCGCAAGCCCAAGTAGATAGAACCAATTTTAGGGCAGGTATCAATGGCGGACTTGTTATGGGCGATCTTTCCGAAGCCTACAGCCTTAATCTTGGTTTTGATGTGTATTTGCATTGGGGGCTTTCTGAAGAGATAGATTTAGGCTTGACTACCGGATTCAGCAATGTTTTTGGTGAAAAACAAACGATATCGGCAGGTGGAGTTTCAGTCGAAACGAAATTTGATAATATTCAATACCTGCCATTGGCCGCTTCGTTACGTATTTACCCCTTTACAGGTTTTAAATTGGGTGGGGATCTAGGTTATGCGGTTGGTATAAATTCCGGAAATGATGGCGGTCTGTATTATAGGCCAACTATTGGGGTTGATATCAATGGTTCAACAGAATTGAATGTTTCCTATGCTGTCGTGGACAGTGATATCGATATATCTTCGGCCCTTGTGGGGATTTTGTTTTTGTTTTAAATCCTTGCCCCTTAAATTATTATTATTTTTGGACTATGAAAATCATAATAATCAACGGCCCCAATTTAAACCTCTTGGGAAAAAGAGAACCAGAAGTATATGGTAACAAAACCTTTGAGGATTACTTTTCTGAATTGCAGTTCACGTTCAAAAATGTACAGTTACAATATTTTCAATCAAATATAGAAGGGGAGTTGATATCCAAACTGCAAGAAGTAGGCTTCTCGTATGACGGGATAGTTCTTAATGCCGCTTCTTACACACATACCTCGGTTGGTTTGGGAGATGCGGTAAAAGCTATTGAAACCCCAGTCGTGGAGGTACATATTTCAAATACCCACAAACGGGAAGACTTTAGGCATGTTTCTTACATTTCCCCTAGCGCCAAAGGAGTGATCTTGGGTTTTGGCCTTCAAAGTTATGACTTGGCCATACAGAGTTTTTTATAAGTCATTTTTACCGGATTCTTTCACTATTTTTTTAAGGTCCATAGTTTTTTTGATACCAGCTCCTCCGGATATTAGGCCAAATATGATGAAAAGGCCCAGAACGGCCGCTTTGCCTCCCATGT
Organism: Costertonia aggregata; assembly: GCF_013402795.1. Lineage (GTDB taxonomy): Bacteria > Bacteroidota > Bacteroidia > Flavobacteriales > Flavobacteriaceae > Costertonia > Costertonia aggregata. Next base: position 3,078,810 of record NZ_CP058595.1, read on the forward strand.
CATACACTGCCCATAAAAGTGAATGAAGGCTCATTTGTTCATTGGAGTTCTCCCAAGCCGCCAAATCTTTGTAGATAAACACTCCTACGATGATAAAAACAGCGCCAATGATTATTCCAACAAACATAGGTTTATTAGTGCTTCTAGACGATTTTCCGGTATACATGTTGCTCATGACTATATATTTAATCGGTTTCTATTTCTGTAATGATGCCCGTAAAAGGTTGATTTTCATAATCAAAGCTTTCTAAACTTCTTTTTTTAATTCTTGGCAGGGAGGCTTTTATAAGCTCACCACTAAAATTTGACGTCTCAAGATCAAAACTAAAACCTTTCTCGTTGTTGTGATCTTTATGTCGTTGAAGCCAAACGGTATCCGCTTCAATCCGTTGTACCAAAAACCATGTGTCACCATACATAACGGAATTCGATTTTTCAATACCGCTGTACATGGCCTTTACCTTATCGCCCTTCGATATATTTTCAATGTCAGTGGCGGTAATGTATTCTTTGACCCCAAAACCCACAACAACTGCGGTAATGGTTAAAAGAAAAAAAAGCAATATGTAAAATCGCTTTGAAAATTTGAACATATTGGGCTGTAACCTAAGCTTAGGCTTTTCGGTATCGAAGTAATTGGCTATTTCATCCGTCCAAAGTACAGGAGCAATTTCTGTCTTGCTATGATGACAAAACAAAATACCCGTTACTTTTTTAGTTGTTTTTGTGCCAAACGGGCTTTCTGTTCTTCTCTGATAAAAAGATAATTCCAAACAATTGTTGTTTCCGCAATCCGGGCACTTTGTCGGAATCTTTTTCTCACCTATTGGATCGTAATAATCGGTAATTGTATAAAACATGGTTAAGAATCATAATATTCATGGACAAATATTTGATTAATAACGAAAATTTGAATCCCTTATTTCAGGGATTTTTTAAATACTTTTTGTCTACGTAAAAAGTACCGAATGGCAGGAGCGATGCAATACCAAAAATTAGAAAGCGTTTAATGTTCCATTTTTTATGGTAACAAAAAATAGCGGCAAAAACAACAAATCCTATAAAGAGCACACCATGGGCGTAGCCCACATAAAGGTTTGGTTCTACGATACCCGCCTTATATTTTAGAGGCATTGTGACCGCAAAGAGCAACAAATATGAAATACCTTCCAATACGGCCAAAATTCTAAAAAAAAGGAGCATATAAATATGGATGTTAAAAAATATGGGTTCGCATTGGGCGAACCCATTGTTCGAAAACTTTTTTTATAGGTGAATTACTTCGTCATAAGCGTCGGCAACGGCTTCCATTACCGCTTCGCTCATGGTGGGATGCGGGTGTACGGCCTTTAAGATCTCATGCCCAGTGGTCTCCAATTTACGAGCGACCACAGCCTCGGCAATCATATCGGTAACACCGGCACCGATCATATGGCAGCCTAGCCATTCGCCATATTTGGCGTCGAAAATAACTTTGACGAATCCGTCGGAAGTACCCGAAGCTTTTGCTTTTCCACTAGCCGAAAAGGGGAACTTACCGATTTTGATATCCAGCCCTTTTTCTTTTGCCTGTTTTTCCGTTAACCCGACCGAAGCCACTTCAGGAGCACAATACGTACATCCGGGTATATTGCCATAATCCAACGGTTCAACATGCATACCCGCAATTTTTTCTACACAGAGAATACCTTCTGCAGATGCAACGTGTGCCAGTGCGGGACCGGCAGTAACATCACCAATAGCGTAGTATCCGGGGATATTGGTCTGGTAAAAGTCATTGACCAGGATTTTATCCCTATCCGTGGCAATGCCAACGTCTTCTAGGCCTATATTTTCAATGTTGGTCTTGATGCCTACTGCAGAAAGAACAATATCCGCTTCCAAAACCTCTTCGCCTTTGGAAGTTTTGACAGTAACTTTGGAAACGTCTCCGGAGGTATCCACTTTGGTAACTTCTGATGAGGTCATGATTTTTATACCCGATTTCTTGAAACTGCGTTCCAGTTGTTTGGACACTTCCTCATCTTCTACAGGAACAATGTTGGGTAAAAATTCAACAACGGTAACCTCGGTACCCATTGCGTTGTAGAAATAAGCAAATTCAATACCAATGGCACCACTACCTACAACAACCAGTTTTTTAGGTTGTTCCTTTAAGGTCATTGCCTCACGGTATCCTATTATTTTTTTTCCGTCTTGCGGTAAACTCGGTAATTCCCTGCTTCTTGCACCAGTTGCTACGATGATGTGGTTGGCGGAATACTCGGTTTCTTTCCCATCTTCGCTTTTGACCGAAACTTTTTTACCGGACTTTAAGGTGCCGAAACCATTGATCACTTCAATTTTATTCTTCTTCATCAAAAACTGTACGCCCTTGCTCATGCCATCCGCTACGTTTCTGCTGCGTTTTACAACTGCATCAAAATCCTTGTCAACACCATCTGCCTTTAGGCCATAATCGCCGGCATGTTTTAGATATTCAAACACTTGAGCCGATTTCAACAATGCTTTGGTAGGAATACAACCCCAATTCAAACAAACGCCACCTAGGCTTTCCTTTTCAATAATTGCGGTTTTTAATCCCAATTGTGAGGCTCTGATAGCGGTTACATACCCTCCGGGACCACTACCTAAAACAATAACATCAAAATTGCTCATATCTGTATTTTTCTGTGTGATTTTTGAAGTGCAAAAGTACAAAACCAAACTTAAAACCCATAAAGGGGTATAAGGTTAATTTTTGGCTAAAACACAAAGTAATATATAGATGCTGTCTATTGAATTTTTTTATATTGAAAGCGCTTGAACCCCCTTTGGGAATGGATTGGGAAACCCAATCATTTCCTTTTATCAACTTGGCAAAAACATATATTTGTCCAATATAGCCTGCACAATGCTATAATTGACGATGGAATGGCCCCGGTTAGGGCACGTTCCTCGTTCCTCGTTTCATGAAATCAAAATTGAAATCATCAATCTAGTCCAAGGCATCAAAAAAGGCAGCTTGGACCTTTGTACTATAAAGAAATCGTTTCTTTTTTATTCTCGACGGTTTATGAAATTTGTTATCCCAATGGCGGCGGGACTTCTTTGCATCCTTGATCAAAAAATCTATCCATCAGCTCCACAATATTTTCTTGATACTTCGTGGGTCAAAGTATACCGATTACCCCTTTTTTGCATCAAAATCTATACTGACTGAATTGATACAATAGCGTTGACCTGTGGTCTCCTGTGGGCCATCCTCGAACACGTGCCCTAAATGACTGCCACAATTGGCACAGATAGTTTCGGTACGTATCATACCATGGCTGGTGTCCCGAATATATGTTATGGCGCCTTCAACCGCTTTATCAAAGGAAGGCCAGCCACAACCACTTTCAAACTTATGTTCGCTCTCAAAAAGTTTGGCATTGCAGGCTTTACAATGATAATCACCATTTTCAAAATGTAGGTTATATTTACCCGTATGTGGGTATTCGGTACCTTTTTTTCTCAGCACCCTATATTCTTCATCGGATAGCTGTGCTTTCCACTCTTTTTCCGATTTATTTACTTTATAATCGCTCATTTACTTGGAATAAAGTTTAAAGCTGCCCCATTGATACAATGCCTTAATCCCGTGGGTTCAGGGCCATCTTCGAACACATGCCCCAAATGACCGCCACAAGTAGCACAATGTTCCTCGGTGCGCTTGTAACCTATTTTATAATCTACATCGTAGGCAACGTTACCTTCAATTTCTTGATAAAAGCTGGGCCAACCCGTCCCTGATTTAAATTTTGTCTCACTTTTGAACAATGGCGTTTCGCAAGCGGCACAAACGTAGGTGCCTTCTTTTTTATTGTCCAATAAATCGCTTGAACCAGGGTTTTCGGTGCCTGCTTTTCTTAGGATGTAAAACTCCATATCGGTCAGTTCTTTCCGCCATTCGGCTTCGGTTTTGGTAATCTCAAATTTCTTTTCTGATTTGGTCTGGGTGGTCTTGGCCATTTCTTTTTCCTGAGAAGTACCTTTACAACTGGCAAAACCAACGCATAATATTCCTAGAACAATTTTTTTCAACATCGATTTTAATTTTAATGTATTTGACGCTTAATTTTCTTTTTCCTTTCAAATGTAGCAAAATGGCTATATAGTTTTGGTTAACACTATCCTAAACTAACAATGGTGAGGGCCGTTTCAAGAATTTGAAACGGCCCTCACATAAAGTTGTTACTACATATTTTAGGGCATAGTGATTTTTTTCACGTCTTTTTCGCCTAGTCCTAGGCTGTTCATTACCGATACTATATTGGACTTATCCGATTTTGAGGATGCAAACTGACCAGGAATAATGACCACTCTAAAAATTTGGTCCTGTGTAAAATCTGCGGATAAGGTACTTAAGTCAAAGTTACCGTCTATCAATATTTCTACGTCAGCGGGTGTGTGGGTGTATGTATATTGAATAGTACCTTCGGGCAAAAAGAAGCTTTGCGGTATGAGACTCCAAAGATTTTCAACGTTACCATTTATTTCCGTGGTGCCATCAAAGCGGTATACCAAGACGGCATCGCTAGGCAGAGCTGTGAAGCTTATGGCAGCTACATGAGAATTTATATCGTTTAAGTATTCAAAATTCACTTCGGTTACCTCAAAAACCGTAGCTTCTTCCCCGTCTCTACCGTCAAGCCCAGGAGCACCATCCCGCCCATCAAACCCGGGAGGCCCTACGGGACCCTCGCATGATACCATAAATAAAGTAAGAAATGTACCTAAAACCAAAATTGCTTTTTTCATAATTGATTGTATTACTGTTTGTACTGATTTTTTTGATGTTTCTCTATAGTATTTCAAAAAGCGTTCCATTTTTTACTTTTCATTATTTTTATATGTACGCAGCAAAAGTTGAACACTAAAATCACATGTTAATTTTAAGTTGATTAGATTTGTGTAAAACCACCTAATATATGCCTAACGTTATAGTTCATAGTTTGTTTTCGGATTTTGATATCGATCTCTTTAAATCGGGTAAACATTTTAAGTTGTATGAGAAATTAGGGTCCCATCCCATAGTGGTAAACGGTATAAACGGAACGTATTTTGCGGTTTGGGCACCCACGGCAAGGTCGGTTTCGGTAATCGGTAATTTTAATGGCTGGGAAGCCCACGAACACGAGTTGAACGTTCGTTGGGACTCAAGCGGTATCTGGGAAGGTTTTATCCCTAACATTGGGGTAGGGGAAATATACAAGTACAAGATATTTTCCAATAATCACGGTGCTGTTACCGAAAAGGCCGACCCGTTTGCCCGTTATTGTGAGCACCCGCCGAAAACAGCTTCTGTAATTTGGGACGCAGATTACAAATGGAAGGACAAAAAATGGATGGAGACCCGGGCAGCAAAAAATGCCTTGGATGCTCCGTTTTCGGTTTATGAAGTCCATTTAGGGTCATGGAAAAGGGGCAAGGAAAATAATTTTTTGACCTATGAAGCGTTGGCGAAGGATCTGGTTTCCTATGTTAAGGAAATGGGCTTTACCCATGTTGAGTTTATGCCGATTATGGAATACCCCTATGATCCGTCATGGGGGTATCAGTTGACAGGGTATTTTGCACCGACATCCCGTTTTGGAGAGCCTGAGGGCTTTAAGCTCTTAGTGGATAAATTGCATCAAAACGATATTGGCGTTATTTTGGACTGGGTGCCTTCACATTTTCCCGAAGATGCGCACGGTCTTGGTTTTTTTGACGGTTCCCACTTATATGAGCATCCGGATAGGCGAAGAGGCTACCACCCCGATTGGAAAAGTTTGATTTTCAATTATGGACGAAATGAAGTACGTGCTTTCTTGATCAGTAATGCGCTGTTCTGGTTGGATAATTATCATGCAGACGCACTTCGTGTAGATGCCGTAGCATCTATGCTATATTTGGATTACTCACGCGAAGAAGGGGAGTGGGAGCCCAATATGTACGGTAATAACGAAAACTTGGAGGCCATGTCTTTCATACGGGAATTTAATGAAGCCGTATATGGTAATTTTCCTGATGTACAGACCATTGCCGAAGAATCGACCGCATTTACAGGGGTTTCCAAGCCTGTTCATTTAGGTGGACTGGGTTTTGGAATGAAATGGATGATGGGTTGGATGCACGATACACTTGAATATTTTAAAAAAGAGCCCGTTTACAGAAAGCATCATCAAAATGATCTTACCTTTAGTATGACCTACGCTTTTACAGAGAACTTTATGTTGCCATTTTCACACGATGAGGTGGTCTACGGCAAACAATCGTTGGTATATAGAATGCCAGGTGACGAATGGCAACGTTTTGCCAACCTAAGAACACTTTTCGGTTATATGTTCACCCATCCGGGAGCTAATCTAATTTTTATGGGCGGGGAATTTGGACAAACCTCTGAATGGAATTTTCAACAAAGTTTGGAGTGGCATCTGACACAATATGATTTTCATTCGGGAGTTCAAGAATTGATAAAGGATTTGAACCAAACCTACAGATCTTATCCTGCACTATATGAAAAACAGTTTAGCCCCGAAGGATTTCAATGGATAGATTATGGCGATCATGAAAATTCGGTATTGACCTACATCCGAAAAGGAAACAATCCTAAGAATGATATATATATCGCGTTAAATTTAACTCCAGCACCTAGAGAGAACTACAGGATAGGCGTTCCAAAGAAATCGGGGCAACCTAAAGAGATTCTCAATAGCGATTCAAAAAAGTATGGTGGCTCGGGCATGTCGAGCAATATTTCAAAAATTGGTAAAAAAGCTTGGCACGGATATGCTAATTCAGTTGAAATAACAATCCCACCGCTAAGTATTGTTATTTTTCAATAAAATATCAACTATAACGTAATAGTTTATAATTGGTAGTAATATCTTTTCATTATTATTCATTAATGTGTTTTTTTTGCTAGGCTATTAAATAGAGTTGCTATGATCACAAATACCGAACTTGAATACAAGGGGAATTTATATCCCAACCATATCGTTCATTTTGAGCAGGACAATGAAAAACTTTCATTTACCACTGAGAACGGGGTCATTCTCCAAGTGACTATTCTCAGGGGAAGTGTCATACGTTTTAGATATGCTACGGATTATAATTTTGAGCCCGACTTCTCTTATGCCATAGACCCTGACGCTACATTGGGTTATAGTACCTTGGAGGTTACCGACACTGCGACGGAATACCTCATAAAAACGGCGAGAGTCATCGTCTTGATCGACAAAAAGACCTTACGTGTTCAAATATCGGATTTAGAGGGCAATATCATAAACGAAGATGAATTGGGCTTTCACTGGGAAGAAAATTACGAGTTTGGCGGCAATACGGTAAAAATGAGCAAAATAACCCAGACCGGGGAGAGCTTTTACGGTATGGGCGATAAGGCTACACATAGTAATCTCAAAGGAAAACGGGTTCATAATTGGGTGACCGACCAATATGCATACGGTAAGGATCAAGACCCGTTGTATAAGGCCATTCCGTTTTTTATTGGTTTAAGTAACAACAAAGCCTATGGTATTTTCTTTGATAATAGTTTTAAGACCCATTTTGATTTTGCCCACGAACGCAGGAATACAACCAGTTTTTGGGCCGATGGGGGAGAGATGAACTATTATTTTTTCTATGGGCCAGATATGCCCAAAGTAGTAAGCGCATATTCAAATTTGACGGGAACGCCCGAACTTCCACCTTTATGGGCTTTGGGTTTTCATCAATCCAAATGGAGCTACTATCCGGAGAGCAATGTAAAGGAAATCGCAAAACAATTTAGGGACTTAAAAATACCTTGTGATGCCATTTATTTGGATATAGATTATATGGATGGTTTTAGATGTTTTACTTGGGACAAAAATCATTTTCCCGACCCAAAGCGAATGATCGCCGAATTGGAAGAAGATGGTTTTAAGACCGTTGTCATGATTGACCCGGGAATTAAGATAGATAAGAACTATTGGGTGTACAATGAAGCTTTGGAAAATGATTACTTCTGTAAGCGTGGTGATGGTCCCTTAATGCATGGCAAAGTCTGGCCTGGGGAGTGTAATTTCCCCGATTTTACCAATCCCGAAGTACGCGAATGGTGGGCTGATCTATACAAGGAATTCATGTCGGATTTGGGAGTTCATGCTGTTTGGAACGATATGAACGAACCTGCCGTGATGGAAGTGCCCACAAAGACAGCTCCTTTGGATACGCGCCATAATTATGATGGCCACCCCTGTACCCATAGGAAAGCCCATAACGTGTATGGTATGCAAATGGTACGTGCAACCTATGATGGTGTTAAAAAGCACGTATTTCCCAAAAGGCCTTTTGTCATAACCCGTGCCGCGTATTCCGGTACGCAACGCTATTCCTCAACATGGACAGGCGATAACGTAGCCACGTGGGAACATTTATGGATTGCCAATGTTCAAATGCAGCGCATGTCAATGAGCGGTTATTCGTTCGTAGGTTCCGATATCGGTGGTTTTGCAGAGCAGCCTGACGGTGAATTGTTTGCCCGGTGGATACAATTGGGTATTTTCCATCCTTTCTGCCGTGTGCATTCCAGTGGTGATCATGGCAGTCAAGAACCGTGGTCATTTGATGTAGAGATAACCGATATTGTGCGCAAGTTTATAGAATTACGTTATCAATTATTACCGTATTTGTATACCATGTTCTGGAAATATTCCAAAGAACAAAAACCCATGTTGCAACCCTTGGTGCTTTTTGATCAGGAAGATACGCAGACGCATTTTAGAACAGATGAATTTATTTTTGGTGAGAAAATTTTGGTAGCTCCCATACAGGAACCCAATGCACAGGGTCGAAGAATGTATATTCCCAGGGGAAAATGGTATGATTTCTGGACAGACGAACGTATAGAGGGCGGTAAGGAAAAATGGGTTCCCGCTGCACTGGATAAAATCCCCGTATATATAAAAGAGGGAGCCATCATACCTAAATATCCGGTACAACAATATGTGGGTGAAATACAAATTGAAGAGTTGATATTGGATATATATTACAAAGAAGGTGTAGAAAACTCCGAAGTATATGAGGATGCTGAAAATGGGTATGATTATAAAAAAGGAAGATATAGCTTACGTAATTTCAAGCTAACGGGAAAATCAAAATCCTTGAGTATACAACAGTTTAAAGATGGTGACTTTGTGACTTCCTACGAAACCTTTAAGTTGAACCTGCACGGTCTTCCTTTTAACATCGAAAGAATACAAGTGGATAATGAGGATGTGGTGCTAAAGGACATGCGACCCAATGGTGATAACACCATGTATATTGATAAAAACTTCACTACGCTGCACATTATCGGGAAATAATTTTTTTTGTAAATTAGGTATACAAAAACACTGACAAAATGAAAAAAATAATATTGGTATTCGCCATTTTTTTTGGTATCACCGCATGTAAAACAAATCCGTTTACCGGGAAGAAAACACTAAATTTTTATCCGAATAGTCAAATATTCCCCATGGCCTTTGCTCAATATGACCAGTTTTTGAACGAGAACAATGTCGTTGAGAGTACTTCCGAAGCGCAGATGATAACCAAGGTTGGCCAAAGAATATCTTCGGCAGCGGAGCGGTGGTTGACCGCTAATGGGTACCCAGGCTATTTGAAGGATTATAAATGGGAATATAAATTGGTTAAAGACGAGACCGTGAACGCATGGTGTATGCCAGGGGGTAAAATCGTTTTTTATACCGGAATAATGCCTATTTGCGATGGTGAGACCGGAGTTGCCGTTGTCATGGGCCACGAGGTTGCCCACGCACTGGCAGACCATGGAGCGCAACGTATGAGTGCGGGTATGGTTCAACAATTGGGCGCGGTTGCGGGCAATGTGGCCATTAAAGATCCGCAAAAGCGAAATATCTTCAATCAATCTTATGGGATAGTATCCTCAGTAGGAGGTATGCTCCCATTTAGTAGAAGTCATGAGACCGAGGCAGATAGGATCGGTCTTCAAATAATGGCGATTGCCGGTTACAATCCCGATGAGGCCGCAGATTTATGGAGACGTATGAAAGCAAAGAGTGGAGGACAGGCATCACCTGAATTTATGAGTACACACCCTTCAAATGATACCAGAATCAGTAATTTAACGCAATGGGCCCCTTTGGCCAAGCAAGAAGCTGCTAAGTTTGGCGTTACTTCTTTCAGATAAATTTACGCACAGGATTGTGAATAATTGTATATTGAAGCCGCTCTTTACGAGCGGCTTTTAATTTTTAAGATATGGTCAAGGCATTAGCGATAAAAGGAAGCAAAAAATTGTTGAATGCTTGGGCATTTTATGATTGGGCAAATTCGGTCTACAGTCTGGTAATAGCATCTGCCGTGTTTCCTATTTTTTACGGAGCTCTTTTTAGGGTAGCGGAAATTGAAAAGGTCACTGTTTTTGGTGGGGAAATCGCTCGGGCTCCCCTAATAAGCTACACTACATCGGCCGCATTTCTATTCATCGCCATTATTACACCGTTGTTATCCGGTATAGCCGATTATTTGGGCAACAAGAAAGTGTTTATGAAATTTTTCTGCTATCTCGGGGGGATTTCATGTATTGGCCTGTATTGGTTTTCTTTGGAAAATATTTACTTGGGGCTCATATGTTATTTCTTTGGTTTGGTTGGTTTTTGGGTGAGTTTTGCCATTAATAATTCATATTTGCCCGATGTGGCCTTCCCCGAACAGCAAGACCGCATTAGTGCCAAAGGGTTTTCTATGGGCTATATAGGCAGTGTTATCCTATTGTTGTTCAATTTGGCAATGGTCATGAAACCAGATTTTTTTGGTATAACTTCAGATGAAAGTGGAGCTGCAGAAATAAAAGCAATGAAGTACTCCTTTGTTTCGGTAGGTATCTGGTGGATAATCTTTGCACAATACACCTTTTATCACTTACCAAAGGGATACAAAAAAGAAGGTGAACGAAAAAATATAATACTCAATGGGTTTAAGGAGCTAAAAGGCGTGTGGCAGCAACTAGGCAACGAAGTAAGATTAAAACGATACCTAGGTGCGTTTTTTGTATATAGTATGGCAGTACAGACCGTAATGCTTATCGCTACATATTTTGGTGAGGAAGAGATTGATTGGGGCTCCGACAGCGAACGCACTACAGGTTTGATTATCAGTATTTTGGTCATTCAAATAGTTGCTATTTTGGGAGCTACCGTAACAGCTTGGGCATCCAACGCGTTCGGAAACATCAGAACATTGGTATTTGTTAATATATTATGGATTCTGATTTGTATCTATGCCTATTTTGTAATCACACCAAATGATTTTTATATAGCGGCGGGTTGTGTTGGGCTTGTTATGGGCGGAATACAGGCATTGTCCCGATCTACCTACTCCAAATTCATTCCCGACACAACCGATACTACTTCCTTTTTTAGCTTTTATGACGTATCGGAAAAAATAGGTATCGTTATAGGTACCTTTATGTATGGCTTTATTGCACAACTTACGGGAAGTATGAGGAATGCAACCATATTTTTGGGTTTGTTTTTCTTAGTTGGGGTTTTGATTTTGATGCGGGTACCAAAAAGGGATTAAGACCAATGACCCGCATTTCTATTTAAGTTTCCTGCTCTTAGTACAATTAGTTTAAGAACCTTACGTTTTCTATAAATTGTAATTATATGTTAAAAGTTTTTTTTACTTTTCAATATAAATCCGTCAAATAAAAAATTATGTTTAGATTTTTATCCCTTTTTGTTCTGTTTTTGGTAGTGGTTTCCTGTGGAAACAGTGTTGATTTGGCTATTGATAACCCTACGGACAGGCCCATACAGTTAAAAGTAGATTCCTTGGAGGTAGAAATACCTGCTAAAGAAGTAGTTTGGGTAGAAATGGGTAAAGGTCAGCACCAAATCACATTGCAGAACGACAGTATCGTTAATTTTGATTTTAATCAAAGTGTTTACATGGTAAACCCCACATTGAGCGAATATTTGTTGACCGAGGAGTATTATGGTAGCAATGCCTACTATCAAACATACGAGCTAACAGCGGCCATGAGAAAAAAGTCGGTTACGTATTTGGGTATCGAGTTTGAGGGAAATTATGATGTTGTAAAAGCATTGATAAACCCTGTTACTTGGGATTATGGCCCAAGGGAAACCCTGCCCGAAGTGGTTCAAGTAGAGGAAGGCGACAACTATACTGTTCTAAAAAAGCTATTGGGTCCTCAAGAATTTATCGATATGGTACAGGCCAGTCGGGAGAACAACACCGCCGTTGAGTAATCAACCAATTCTTTTAACTAAAATTTATCATATTGTACATAGGAATGCATGCCACATGGGACGTTTACAACTGCGATGCGAACAAGCTCTCATTTGTGCCCCATATCAAAAAGACCCTTCATGCGATAACCGCTACTTTAGGGTTAGAGGAAATAAACGAGGCCTTTAAACAGTTTGAACCGATCGGCGTTACCGGATTTATTTTATTGGCAGAAAGCCATATCAGTATTCATACCTGGCCAGAACATAATTACGCTGCCGTGGATGTTTTTTCCTGTAAACCTTTTGATGTTGGTATTGTCACCAAAGCTTTGAAGGTACTTTTGGCATCTGATGAGGTAAAGGCCAATGTTCTTGAAAGGGGAAAGTTGAGCGTCGCCAAAAAAACATCGTTACCACCTAAATAATAAAATGCGACATAAATTCGCAATCATCGGTAATTATTAAATTTTCTTGGGTCCTCAGATTGAGTGCCGAAGGCTTATCGGTATAAAAAATCCCGGTTTGGTAATAATATTCCTCCCTATCTTGCTCCAAAGGATGAAACCTTTGATACACTCTATCTTGATGTGCATAGTCACCTTTTGACAAAGTAGTCTCTTTGCCCTTGATTTCTATATTCTCGCCCAATCGCCCATAATGGGGTTTGGTCACAAATTCTTGTAACAAAGGTTTTTCTATAAAAGTTTCCGCAATGTAATCGTTGGGAAAATGTCTCGTAATATAGGCCAAGAATTTTTTATTCTGCCATAGGGCTGCATACGCGGGGTTTAAAACAGTGCACAAATCTTTGCGAATGATTGCGGATAGATCTTTGGCCAGTTGGGGTTCATCGGTAAACATCCAATCCCAGGGTATCATTTTAAACCATATGTCGGCAATTTGATATTCCCCATTAATTTCATAAAGTATGCCTTCTTCATGCGAGAAAATCACCTCTTCAAGGTTAACGTAGAAAGATTTAAATCCGTTTTCATGGCCGATATCCAAAATTGTGTTCACGTTAAGGATATCCTCTTTATACCCAAAGGAAGAGCCCAAAATAAAGGGTTCGTCGTGTGAAATTTTATGCTTCAACTTGAGCAAAATTTCCCCTATATCATGAGATAGATTGTTGAATTGGGAATTGCCCAAGGGTAACTGCTGATGCTGTAGATCTTGCCAAAGAACCGTTTCGGGCAGCGTGCTACAAGTATCGGCATTGAACTCTATAATTTTAGCGTCATTGTTTTTTAATCCGCCGTTTACATCAAACCTACCCAGTAAAAAAGGGTGTTTGTCCCTATTGTTCCAGCTATGGTAAATACATTCTTCGAAAAAAGGAGGTATTGAAAATTCATTCAATCTTTTTTCATCCAATATTTTTTGGGTAGCTTTTTCAAAAAGCAAAAAAGCTTCGGTACAAATGCGTTGAAAATTCTCTATCTGAAACCTATGGATGCCCAGAAGTTCTTCGGAAAAGTAATCTTGCTTAAGATACCAATGCAATTGGTGGGGCAACTGTTTCTTTTTAAGTCGTTTTACTTCTTTGAACCGACTATCCTCCAAACGATCTAAACGACTTCCCTGAACCATAACCTTTTGATGAAGCTCCAGGTACTTTGATTTTTCTGGAAGTTGCTGTACTTTTTAAATCGTTTTTAAGTCCGGTCGACTTGTTATAAGCTGTAGCGTCTTTATAATAGCTGCTGTTCGGGGTAACGTTGCCCAGCCTTCTATTAAAATATGAAGCCGCTAAGGAGTAGTATAAAATATTGCGTAGGCCGGATCTTTGGTATTTGGCCTCGTCCGAACCGCTATCAATTTTAGCCAAAGAAAGTGTATCTACCGTACCTTCCAAAGTATGTACTATGGCTATGGACTTTTCCTTTTCGTCGATTATGCGCTCATCAATGATTTTATAGTCGTCTCCAGGTTCAATTTCCTCGACTTCAGTGACCGTTCCCTTGGTGGCTTCGTATACCGTTTTGTCTTGTGCATCTTTGATTCTAGGACTGCCATCCCCGCCGCAACTGGAAACCAAAATACATCCTGATACCGCACTGGCCAACATTATTTTTCTGGAAAATGCAAAGCCGTTTACTGATTTTTTATTCATCTTTGGATAGATTGTTTTGCTTTAACGTTATCAAACCTAAATAAATTATATGAGAAAGAAAATTCTTTTGTCTTTTGCCGTCTTCGTTGCTGGCCTTTGTTCTATTGTTTATGAACTTTTGGTCAGTACAACGGCTACCTATTTTTTGGGCGACGGGGTAAGACAATTTTCTATTATAATCGGAATTTACTTATTTTCTATGGGAATTGGTGCATTTTTGTCCAAGTTTTTAACTAAAATGCCGCTACGCTTTTTTGTGCATATTGAGTTTTTGTTGGGATTGATCGGTGGTATATCGGTGCCTTTGTTATATTTTTTGTTCGTAAACGTAAATTCAATCACGCTACAGATTTTATGTTTGGTGATTATATTCATCATAGGTCTACTTACGGGTATGGAAGTTCCCTTGCTCACCTTTGCCTCAAACGAGGTGGATTTTAAAAATAATCTTTCCAATGTACTTTCATTGGATTATATAGGAGGCTTATTGGCCACTTTGCTTTTCCCTTTTATTCTATTGCCTTTTGTTGGGCTTTTTTATTCGTCGTTGATATTCGGGATTTTTAATATAGTATTGGGGTTGGTATTGAACCATTTTTTCTTGAAAAAATCCAAAAAGACCCTGTTTTTGGGGCTACTGTCAATGACGGTACTTTTCGCGATCGTATTTTCTGGTGGAAGACTTTTAAAGATATGGGACGACGCCATTTACAAAAACCCAATTGTACTCAATACCCAAACGCCCTATCAAAAAATTGTGGTAACCAAAAAACAAGAGGATATCAGATTGTATTTGAACAGGGTAATACAATTTTCTTCGGCGGATGAATATAGATACCACGAACCCTTGGTTCATGTACCGTTAACGTTGCATAAAAACCCTAAATCGGTTTTAATTTTGGGGGGTGGGGAAAATTTGGCCAGCAGAGAAGTACTAAAATACCCGAGTGTCGAGAAAATTGATGTGGTAGATATTGACAGTACCATGTTTCATCTGGCGAAGAACAACTCCTTTTTTAAGGAAATTAACCAGGGCGCCGCATTAAACAAAAGGGTTAATTTAATTACCGAGGATGCTTTCACGTTTTTATATAATTATCCCAATTCGTATGATGTTATCATAGCCGATTTGCCCGATCCGGTAAATGAAGCCATTGCACGGTTGTACAGCAGACAGTTTTTTTTATTGGCAAAGGCCAAATTGAAAGAGGATGGTCTTTTTGTGACACAATCCGGTGAAATTTATTTTTCAAATTCGGTCTTTAGCTGTATAAACAACACATTGAAAGATGTATTTGAATACAAGCTTCCGTATCACAATTACATACCTTCTTTTGGCGATTGGGGTTTTGTATTGGCCAGTAGAAACCCTATCGATATAACAGTTAAAAAAAGAAACCTTCCTCAAAATCTACAATTTTTGACCGATGAACAATATCAAATGGCTTTTCTTTTTCCAAAGGATATTGAAATTGCACAAACCCAAAAAAATACTTTGGACAGCCCCGTGATACTCAACTATTTTTTGGAGGATTGGAACAAATGGAAAACCGATTTACAATCAGGTACCAAATAAAAAAAATCATCTTGCTAGTAAGATGATTTTTTGAATGTTCGTTTTTTGATGTTTTTAAGGTTACCCTTTGGAAATATCTCCAGAACCAGATGTCTTGGTATCTATCTTTTCCGGATTGCCCCTGTAACTAATATCCCCTGAGCCAGATACCCGAGCCTTTAAGACCTTGTTTACCGTTACTTGGATATCTGCTGAACCGGATACACTGGCGGTCACGTTATCAGCCTCTAAACCATAAGCTTCTACATCGCCAGAGCCTGATATGCTCACGTCAAAATCTTTCGTGCTACCGGCAAAATCCATATCTCCCGAACCCGACATCGATACCGATAGGTAATCTGTCTCAACATCCATTGTAAGGTTGCCCGAGCCGGACATACTTGTCTTTAATCGCTCAGATCGTATGATCGTCTTTCCAACGATATCCCCAGAACCAGAAATGGCTATCCCCTCAATACTTTCTACAGGCACCGTGACCTTGATACCACTTTTCCAGTTTGAAGGTTTTAGATTGACCCCTTTTTCGGTTTTAATAACAAGTTTTCCGTTTTTTACTTCTGTTTTAATGTACTCCAAAAGATTTTCCTCGCCCCGTAATGTAATTTCCCCTTCATTGCCTGATACCAAATCTACATCAAACCAGCCTGAAAGCGATATAGATTCATAATCGCCGATAGACCTTTCTATGGTTTTCATATTTCCGTTTCCTTTGATACGTTTTCCCCATTGGGCAGTGGCCGACAGTGTAAACAATAGTATTAGGGCAAGTGATGTTGATTTTTTCATGATGTGTTTAGTTTATCGTTTTTTTTAATTTTTACTTGTTGATTGAATTTTATTGAAGGATACCCCACCATAATCACTGGTAATATAAACCATATTGCCACTATTGGAAGAGCCATGATAGCCTTTATAATACTTTTCGGTTGACTTCTCATTGCTGATACTGATTTCAAAATCGTCCTTACCACTAACACCTGCATACTCTGTATTGATTTCAAAGTCAAAGTGATACTCAGGGGCATACCCTATTTTTACGCCAGTGTAATCGGTACGTATTTGTAAGTTACCGGCATCCTCAGCCATTTCCTTTATGCGTATAGACCCATAATCTGCGGTCAAATTTACATTGCCGTGCAGTGTACCCAATTTAACGTTTATGTACTGCCCATTTCCTTGAACGTTCTGCGCCTCGCCTATTTCCATATTGCCATAATCGCTAGTGTATTGTAGGTTTTTCATGGTCACTACGGTAGAATTGGTATAATCTGCCTTGATCATAAGGTCACCTGCTTTCTCGATGGTAAAACCCGAATAATCTGCCCTGATCTCACCACTGTTTATATAACCTATACTGGATTTTGAAGTGTAGTCGAATTTCAATTGATTGTTACGCCCCCTAAGTTCACCAATTTCTAACCTGCCGTAATCACAGTTTATCTTGGCATGCCCATCAACCCTGTCCAAAACAATGTTGCCATAGTCATTGTTCAGATGAACGCTATTTTTTACAGGTAATTTTATGGTATAGTTTATCTGCATGTTCACATTGTTATTGTTGCCCCAGTTCCAATCCCAACCGTTTTTCTTTTTGTTGAAAACGGTACGTGCCGAGACTACGCTACTGCTAGCTTCAAAATCTATGGTGATTTCGTCTAGTTTTTGCTTTACTTTTTCTTCGTTGTTGCCATTGGTCTTTACATGTACTTCTATGACGATTTTATCCTCGTTCCAAGATGTTATATTTAGATTGCCGTAACTGTTTTTAACCTTTAAAAGGGCATCTGAATTAACATCGTACTCTTTTTTTATTGTTTTTTCTTTAGTGTGTTTTCCTCTGGGTTTGCCATCATGCGCCAAAAGCACAATAGGGAGTACCAAAAGTAACACCGTTACATATTTACATAGTATAGTTCGCATCATCGTAGTTTTTTAGATTTTTAATAGTTTCAATTTTATTGAGTACGTCCCGCAACAGGTCTATCCTTGTTTGAAAATTCGTTATCATCGCGCTAAGTATCATCTTGCTGTTACCGCCGTTCAAAAGGTCTTTTTCAAGTTGATTGTAATCGGTCTTTAATTTTTGTAACTGTTGCATGGTATCATCCACCATCTTTTTGGTTTGCGGGGTGCTTTCACTTTCTAGTTTTTTTATTTGTTCTTCTATTAAGCTGGCAAAGTAATACTCTGTATTGGACACTTCGGGCGATATTTCCGCAACTTGTTCTTCAATGCTGGGTCTGCTTTGGTAAACACCTATGCCTATACAGCATAACAATGCTATTGAAGCCGCAATTGAAAGTGGTTTCCACCAAGGCTTACGTTTCTTTTCAAGGGATGCTACTCCTTTAGAGGCGTTTAGTTTGTCCAAAAACCTTTGCTGGTGCCCCATCGCCGGCTCAAGCGTATCGAACGTACCTTCTAGGTTTTTGAATAGGGTTTCAATATTTTCTTCTTTTTTATTCATAATCAGGCCATTACCAATTTTTTTCGTAAACTTTCTTTCGCTCTGGAAATCGTTGTTCTACAATTTGCATAGCTTATGTTCATGATATCGCTTATTTCTTCATAATCATACCCTTCTATTAAATGTAAGGTCAAAGAAACTCTGTAATTGTCCTTCAAATTCTTCATGGTTTCCATTACTTTTTGAGCCTTTAGTTCTGTGATTCCATGATCTGAAGCAACTACATCATCATCTTCGACCTTGTACATTATGTCATCCAGACCAACTTCATTTTGCTTTTGCTTTTTACGATAGTGATATATACTGTTGTTTATCACGATACGTTTTAGCCAAGCTCCGAAAGTAACCTCTCCTTTGAATGATTGCAGTTTTGTAAACGCGTTCAAAAACGATTCCTGCATAACATCCTCTGCTTCGGCACTGTCCTTTACAATTCGCACGGCCGTGTTGTACATGGCCTTGTAATAGCGGTTGTAAATTTCCAATTGTGCACTTTGTTTTCCGTCCAGGCACAATTGTAATAATGCGTTGGTATGTTCTTTTTTGTGGCTCAAAAAATGAATGGTTTGTTATAGAGATGTTTGCTTTTTGAGATTGTTACAGTTTTTTCACTTTTTTTTTCGATTGGCATGAGAATTGCCCATAAGGTAGGTAATAAAAGAGATTGCTAAATAGCGTACACCTTGTATTAAGGGTTTTGAAGAAAATATAGTCTAATTAAAAATGAAGGGATTCTGTAATTTACGTGACAGAATGACCGAAATATACATATGGGAAATTCGAAGTTTGAAAATTTTGACAATATGTCTTTGCAAGGGATTGATGAGGATTCTGAGTTGATTCCGTTATTGACACCTGAAGATGAGGAAGAAATGAACAATGAGGGGCTGCCGGAAACACTGCCTATTTTGCCGTTACGCAATACGGTGTTGTTCCCAGGTGTTGTAATACCGATAACGGCCGGGAGGGATAAGTCCATCAACCTGATAAAAGACGCGAACAAAGGCTCCAAGGTTATCGGTGTAGTTTCACAAAAGGATGAAAGCACCGAAAACCCGAGTGTAAAAGATATCAACACTTTAGGTACAGTGGCACGTATATTACGTGTATTGAAAATGCCAGACGGCAATACCACGGTAATCATACAGGGAAAAAAACGGTTTGAGGTTGCCGAAATACTTACCGAGAAACCCTATATGACCGCAACGGTACGCGAGGCTAACGAGAGCAGGCCAGATAAAGCCAATAAGGAATTTTTAGCCATAATCGATTCCATTAAAGAATTGGCGTTACGTATTATCCGTAACAATCCCAATATTCCGAGCGATGCTTCCTTTGCTATCAAGAATATCCAGAGTAATTCTTTTTTGATAAATTTTGTATCCTCCAATCTTAATTTGGACGTAAAGGACAAGCAAGAACTTTTGGAAATTCCAGATCTGCAGGAGAGAGCTCTAGCGACCCTGAAGTATATGAACGTTGAACTTCAAAAACTAGAATTGAAGAACGACATTCAGTCCAAGGTACGTAGTGATATGGACCAACAACAGCGGGAGTACTTTTTGCACCAACAAATGAAGACCATTCAGGAAGAATTGGGCGGTGTATCTTATGATGAGGAGTTGGAAGAGATGCGAAAAAGGGCAAAATCAAAAAAATGGGACGAGAAGGTTGCGACACATTTTGATAAGGAACTGGCCAAAATGCAACGCATGAACCCGCAAGTGGCAGAATACTCCATTCAAAGAAACTATTTGGATTTATTTTTGGATTTACCCTGGAACGAATTTTCCAAGGATAAATTTGATTTAGAACGTGCGGAGAAAATTTTGGATCGCGACCATTACGGTTTGGAAGATGTAAAAAAGCGTATTATCGAATACTTGGCCGTATTGAAGCTAAGGAATGATATGAAGTCACCCATTTTATGCCTATATGGCCCCCCAGGGGTAGGTAAGACCTCTTTGGGGAAATCTGTTGCAGAAGCACTGGGAAGGGAGTATGTACGCATCTCGCTGGGAGGATTGCGAGACGAAGCCGAAATACGGGGGCACCGAAAAACATATATTGGCGCAATGCCGGGTAGAATTGTACAGAGCTTAAAAAAGGCAGGGACATCCAATCCGGTATTTATCTTGGACGAAATAGACAAACTGTCCAATAGCCATCAAGGCGATCCCTCTTCTGCAATGTTGGAAGTCTTGGACCCGGAACAAAATAGTGAGTTTTACGATAATTTTTTGGAAATGGGGTATGACCTCTCCAAAGTCATGTTCATCGCCACCGCAAATAACCTGGGAACCATTCAGCCCGCCTTGCGCGACCGTATGGAGATAATCAATGTTACTGGGTATACCATCGAGGAAAAAGTTGAAATCGCCAAACGCCATCTTTTGCCAAAGCAATTGAAAGAACATGGCC
Source organism: Costertonia aggregata (assembly GCF_013402795.1). Taxonomy (GTDB): domain Bacteria; phylum Bacteroidota; class Bacteroidia; order Flavobacteriales; family Flavobacteriaceae; genus Costertonia; species Costertonia aggregata. The sequence goes on from NZ_CP058595.1 coordinate 3,099,656, forward strand.
TTTCTGCAAAGCACCTAAAAATAGGAAAGCCCCAATTGGAAAAAATCGTGGAAGGGTACACGCGCGAATCCGGAGTGCGTTCCCTTGAAAAACAGATTGCCAAAATGGTACGGTATGCCGCAAAATCAATCGCTACAGAAGAAGATTACAACATTAAGATCAGCACCGCCGATGTTGAGAAAATATTGGGACCAGCCCGTTTGGAGCGCAACAAGTATGAAAACAATGAGGTTGCAGGTGTGGTAACGGGATTGGCATGGACAAGTGTCGGGGGCGATATTTTGTTCATAGAATCCATTCTTTCCAAAGGAAAAGGAACTTTGAACATTACAGGAAACCTAGGTAAGGTCATGAAAGAATCGGCGACTATTGCCATGGAATATATTAAATCCAATGCCGATACTTTCGGAATCAACTCCGAAGTCTTCGATAAATACAACGTACACATTCATGTTCCGGAAGGGGCGACACCAAAAGATGGGCCAAGTGCCGGTATCACTATGTTGACCTCTTTGGTATCTTTGTTTACACAGCGTAAAATCAAAAAGAGTCTGGCAATGACAGGCGAAATTACCCTGCGGGGAAAAGTATTGCCCGTTGGTGGAATCAAGGAAAAGATATTAGCGGCCAAACGTGCCAGAATCAAAGAAATAATCCTATGCGAGGAAAATAAAAGGGATATCCTTGAAATTAAGGAAGAGTATCTTAAAGGATTGACCTTTCATTATGTTACCGATATGAGTGAAGTCATAGATTTAGCGATAACAAAAGGAAAAGTCAAGAATGCAAAAAAACTGTAAATAGTTTTATAAGACAATCAAGTTGATTTTTGAAGTTAGCCGAAAAGCTTGGTAAGTGCTTTACGCTGTTCAAGTTTCATTATCTTTATGTCATGAATAATATAACCATAGCCATAGACGGATACTCCTCAACGGGAAAAAGTACGATTTCCAAACAACTGGCAAAGGCTTTGGGTTATATTTACGTGGATACGGGCGCTATGTATCGTGCCGTAACACTTTTCGCTATGCAAAACGATGTTCTTGCCGATACACAAAATCTTATTGGACTTCTTCCTGAAATTGAGTTGAAATTTGTGTACAATGATGATTTGGGCTACGCAGAAATGTACCTCAACGGTAAAAATGTTGAAAAAGAGATTAGGTCATTGGAGGTTTCTAGACAGGTAAGCAAAGTTGCCGCAATAAAAGCCGTAAGAAAAAAACTGGTCGATTTACAGCAGGCAATGGGGAAAGAAAAAGGAATCGTGATGGATGGCAGGGATATCGGGACCGTTGTTTTTCCTGATGCCGAGCTTAAAATTTTTATGACCGCTTCGCCAGAAACACGGGCTGCGAGACGATATAAAGAGCTGTTGGACAAAGGAGAGAAAGTGCTGTACGCCGATGTGCTTAAAAATGTACAGGAGCGTGATTATATCGATTCCCATCGTGAAGTTTCTCCGTTACGCAAGGCCAAAGATGCTATTGAATTTGATAATAGCGATATGGGCTTAAAGGAACAGCTTGAAAGAATTCACAATTATGCACTTCGGATTATTGAAAAAAGCAATAAAAAATACCGTTGAACATCATATTCAACGGTATTTTAATTCTGTGTATTGGTTACTGGCTATGGGTTCGGAATAACCAAAACCTGATCGGGATGAATCACATCCGGATTTTTTAATATATTGGTATTCGCTTCGAAAATTTGCTTGTACTTCATGGCATCACCATAATAGTGCTTAGCAATTTTACTTAAAGATTCCCCGCTGGTAACCGTGTGCCTGTGATAAACCGAATCATCGGCAACGGTAATATTTGCCTTTACATCTGAAGCATTCTCGCCGCCCAACTGCTTTATTTTGTCCCAAAGCAAGTCCTTTTCATAAGGTGTATTGGCTTGCCCTTTTATTTTGAGAACGCCACCTTCTTCAGTAACGTTTCCATCCTTGATACCTAATTGTTGCCCAAGGTCCAAGACTCCTTGATATTTTGCTTTAACGCTCATAAGATTAATTTAATGGTTAATAATTATATGCTCAATATAGTAAATAAACAGAGGACTCTTGCGAATAACAGTGAAATTATTGGAAGAGATCGTTATCTAATTAGGTTTTAGGGTTTGTAAAACAGGAATTTAGTTGTATTTTTGCACACCTTTTTAGCAAATAATCAAGAGAAAAAGGGATACAAAAAACAAAAACATGCTTCCATAGGTATTGTTGGCTCTTGTAACACTATGGAATACAAATTATTTATCAGCAAATGGCTGAAGAAAAAACAACGGCTGAAGTAGAAGAAACTACGCAAGCCACAGAAACTATAGTTGAGACTCCTAAACAAGACCCAAAAGAATTTTTGGAAAACTTCAATTGGGAAAAATACGAAGAAGGTATTGAGCGTGTAGACGATTCCAAATTGGAGGAGTTTGAAAAGTTGGTAGCCGAAAATTTCGTTGATACCGCCGATGAGGAAGTGGTGACCGGTACTGTCGTTCATATGACGGACAGAGAGGCTATCATTGACATCAATGCAAAATCAGAAGGTGTTATTTCCCTTAATGAATTTCGTTATAACCCCGATTTAAAGGTTGGCGATAAAGTTGAGGTTTTGATAGATATCCGTGAGGATAAAAGTGGTCAATTGGTACTGTCGCATAGAAAGGCAAGAACCATTATGGCCTGGGACAGGGTCAATGCCGCCCATGATAAAGAAGAAATCGTTACTGGTTTTGTAAAATGCAGAACCAAAGGTGGTATGATCGTAGATGTATTTGGTATTGAGGCTTTCTTGCCAGGTTCGCAAATAGACGTAAAACCAATTCGTGATTACGATCAGTACGTAAATAAAACAATGGAATTCAAGGTGGTCAAGATCAACCATGAGTTCAAAAACGTTGTTGTTTCCCATAAGGCACTTATCGAGGCCGATATCGAGGAGCAAAAGAAAGAAATCATTGGCCAGTTGGAAAAAGGTCAGGTTTTGGAAGGTGTGGTAAAAAACATTACATCTTACGGTGTCTTTATAGATTTGGGCGGTGTAGATGGTTTGGTACATATTACCGACCTTTCTTGGAGCCGTATCAATCACCCGAACGAGGTCGTGGAATTGGATCAGAAACTAAATGTGGTTATCCTTGATTTTGATGATAATAAATCGAGAATCCAGTTAGGTCTTAAGCAATTGGAGAAACATCCATGGGATGCTTTGAGCGATGAGCTCAAAATTGGTGACAAGGTAAAAGGTAAGGTAGTGGTTATTGCCGACTACGGTGCATTTATTGAAGTTGCCGAAGGTGTTGAAGGATTGATCCACGTTTCGGAAATGTCGTGGTCAACACATTTACGTTCCGCTCAGGATTTCGTAAAAGTTGGTGACGAATTAGAAGCCGTGATATTGACTTTAGATCGTGAAGACCGTAAAATGTCTCTCGGTATCAAGCAGTTGACGCCAGACCCATGGACGGATATCACCACTAAATACCCTGTAGGTTCCAGACATAAGGGCATTGTGAGAAACTTTACGAACTTTGGCGTTTTTGTAGAGTTGGAAGAAGGTATAGATGGTTTGATTTATATATCTGACTTATCATGGACCAAGAAAATAAAGCACCCATCCGAGTTTACCGCCGTTGGCGAAACTCTGGAGGTTGAAGTATTGGAACTTGATGTTGATGGCCGTAAGCTAAGTTTGGGCCATAAACAGACTACTGAGAATCCTTGGGATAAGTATGAAACCGAATTTGCGGAAGGTACCGTTCACAAAGCAGCGATTACCGATATCGTAGATAAAGGCGCTACGATTGATTTTAATGATGACATTACCGCTTTTGTACCACAACGCCATTTAGAAAAAGAAGATGGTAAAAAAATCGGTAAAGGTGAAGAAGCGGAATTCAAGATCATTGAGTTCAACAAAGAATTCAAAAGAGTTGTTGCCAGTCATACCGCAATCTTTAGGGAAGAAGAGCAACGCAATGTAAAAGCCGCTGCCAAAAGGCAAGCTGCCAGTGCTGAAGAAGCCAAGCCTACTTTAGGTGACGCTAACGAAGCACTACAAGCGTTGAAAGATAAAATGGAAGGGAAGAAATAAACTTTCCGTTTACATATTTTAAAGCCTCGATAGTGTTATCGGGGCTTTTTTTGTTGTGCCATTTTCATTTATTTATTGCATTTTTATGCCTATTTTTGTTTATTAAAGGCTTTGTACATCCAACCTATGAGTCAAAAAGTACTGCTATCCTCCAAAGAGATACACATCATACTTCACCGTTTGGCCTGTCAGCTTTTAGAAAATCATTTAGATTTCAAAGACACGGTTCTTATCGGCATTCAACCCAGGGGTATTTTTCTTGCTGAAAGATTGACCAAAATATTGAAAGAGGAATATGGTGTTAAAGAAATAAAGCTTGGTTTTTTGGATATCACTTTTTTTAGGGATGATTTTAGAAGAGGTGACAAGACTTTGGAAGCTACCAAAACACAGATCAATTTTTTGGTCGAGGACAAAAAGGTGGTCCTCATTGATGATGTACTCTACACCGGCAGAAGTATTAATGCTGCCCTAACGGCGATACAATCTTTTGGCAGACCATTGGAAGTAGAATTATTGACCCTTATTGATAGGAGATTCAGTAGGCACCTGCCCATACAGCCCAATTACAGGGGAAGACAGGTTGATGCCATAAATGACGAGAAAGTAAAGGTAATGTGGAAGGAGAATGATGGTAAGGACATTATATATCTGATCAATAAATAAATAAGAATGAGCGAACTGAGTGTAAAGCACTTACTGGGAATTAAGTATCTTAACGAAAAAGATATCCAACTCATTTTTGAAACTGCCGACCATTTTAAAGAAGTTATCAACCGTTCCATAAAAAAAGTACCCTCATTACGGGACATCACTATTGCCAACATCTTTTTTGAAAACAGTACTCGCACGAAATTGTCTTTTGAGTTGGCCGAAAAACGGTTGTCCGCAGATGTTATCAATTTTTCCGCATCGCAATCTTCTGTAAAAAAGGGCGAAACGTTGATCGATACCGTAAACAATATCCTTTCCATGAAGGTAGATATGGTCGTTATGCGTCACCCGAACCCAGGTGCTGGTATATTTCTTTCAAAGCATGTTAACGCTGCTATAGTGAATGCTGGGGACGGGGCTCACGAACATCCTACCCAAGCCTTGTTGGATTCCTACTCTATACGCGAAAAGTTAGGTAATGTAGCTGGTAAGAATGTAGTGATCGTTGGGGATATTTTGCATTCTAGGGTTGCACTTTCCAATATCTTCGCTCTAAAACTGCAAGGTGCGAACGTAAAGGTTTGTGGCCCAAAAACATTGCTTCCCAAGCATATTGAATCTTTGGGCGTTACAGTGGAGACCAATTTGCGAAAAGCTTTACATTGGTGTGATGTCGCCAATATGCTACGCATTCAGAACGAAAGGTTGGATATAAGTTATTTCCCAACAACGCGGGAGTATACGCAGCAATATGGGGTAAACAAGGCATTGTTGAACAGTCTTGACAAAGAAATTGTAATCATGCATCCTGGACCTATAAACAGGGGTGTAGAGATAACTACAGATGTGGCCGATTCCCATCAATCCATAATTTTGAATCAAGTGGAGAACGGGGTGGCCATTCGTATGGCCGTTATTTATTTATTGGCGTCCAAGATTAAATAAAACTGTTATGATTTTTGATAAAGAAGGTAATACCACCATAGTCTTTCAGGAAAAACCTGATATTGCAACTTTTTTGGACAATTTTAAAAATGGATATCCAAAAATCAAGTCAGATCACATTATCTTAAATCTTTTTTCTTTCAAAAAGCTAACGGCAAATGATATATTGGAGTTTTTGGATATATCGAACAGGCACCGTAGTTCGCTAAAATCCTTTGTTATAGTAACCGAAGTTTTGTCATATGATGACATTCCGGATGAAATATCGGTGGCGCCAAGCATACAGGAAGCCAAGGATATTATTGAGATGGAAGAAATAGAAAGGGAGCTAGACCTGTGAAATTACATATTCTTGGCTGCTATGCGGCCACACCACGTACCCTTACCAACCCAACTTCACAAGTTCTCGAGATTAAAAATCATATGTTTTTGATAGATTGTGGTGAAGGTACCCAAGTACAACTGCGCAAAAATAAGATTAAGTTTTCGCGTATCAATCACATATTTATCTCTCATTTGCATGGCGATCATTTTTTTGGTCTTCCGGGATTGATTTCTACATTTCGGTTATTGGGTAGGGAAAAAGAAATGCATGTGTATGGGCCAAAGGGAATAAAAGAAGCCATTACCTTGTTTTTGAAATTAGGGGATTCTTGGACCAATTACCCACTAATTTTTCATGAGCTGGTTTCCAAAGAACGGCAAATCGTCTTTGAAGACGATAAAGTAAGTGTTGAGACTATACCCTTGAATCACAGGGTGTATACAAACGGATTTTTGTTCAGGGAAAAACTTGGAGAAAGAAAATTGAACAGTAAAGCGGCCGCAGCATACAAAATAGATAAAGTGTTTTTTAAGAACATCAAAAAAGGTAATGATGTTATTTTGGATGATGGCTCTGTTATTTCAAATGACAAAATTACTTTTGACCCGGACAAACCCAAAAGTTATGCCTATTGTAGTGATACCGGTTTTGAGCCAGAAATTATTCCGCAGATAAAGAATGTAGATGTATTGTACCACGAGTCTACTTTCTTGGAGTCAGAAGCCAAATTGGCCCCTAAAACAAAACACGCGACAGCTAAAGAGGCCGCAACTATCGCAAAGAATGCAACTGTTGGTACTTTGATTTTAGGACACTACTCAACACGTTACAAATCAATAGGGCTTTTCAAAGCGGAAGCGCAAACTGTTTTCGAAAACGTAGAATTGGCAGATGATGGGAAAACGTTCGAGTTTTAGTTGATTAAAAAGGTCTTTGCCGAACAACTTAGATATGTGACCTATAAAATACCCTCCTTACTTCATATTCTCCTTTCTTTTCCTGAACTTTATAGTGGTATTTATTTGATGATATATGATGCAAAAAGACTTAGGGGGTTATAGAAAATCTTATGAAAAAAGTGCCTTGATGGAAGACTCCATATCGGATAATCCGATGGAGCTTTTTCAGAAATGGTTTCACGAAGTAGAAGCTTCCGATGGGGTAGACGAGCCCAATGCCATGACGATTAGTACTATTGGGTTGGATGGTTATCCCAAAAGCAGGGTAGTGCTTTTAAAAAAATATACCTATGAAGGCTTTATTTTTTATACCAATTACGAAAGTGAAAAGGGTAAGGCCATGGCGCAAAACCCCAATGTTTGTATCTCTTTTTTTTGGCCCAATTTGGAAAGACAGGTAATCATTAAGGGAGCGGCGGAAAAAATTTCTGAAAACCTATCGGACGGGTATTTTGAATCTAGGCCCGATGGTAGTAAACTCGGCGCAATAGTTTCGAAGCAAAGTACTGTAATACCCTCAAGAAATGTTTTGGAAGAGGATTTGGAGCGATTGGAAAAGGAATACAAAAACAAAGAAATAGAAAGACCCCATTTTTGGGGCGGGTACATAGTAAAGCCGGTATCGATTGAGTTTTGGCAAGGAAGGCCAAATCGGCTGCACGATAGGATACGATATACCTTGCAAAAAGATTTTAATTGGAAAATTGAGCGACTGGCTCCATAATCATAACGAATATTCAAATGAAAACATTGATACTCGTTCGCCACGGGAAGTCATCTTGGGAATATAACGTAGGGGACAAAGATCGGCCTTTGTTGGAAAGGGGTATTCGAGATGGGGATTTGGTCAGTTCCAAATTAAGAGAACAACATGTCAAAATCGATGCGGTATATTCAAGTCCAGCCAATCGTGCATTGCATACCTGTATGATTTTTTTGAGGAAACTCGATTATATGTTCAATCAATTCCAAATTACCAATGATTTGTATGATTTTTCGGGTGATGACGTATTTCGGTTTATAAAATCAATCGATAATACGTTGGATACTGTTATGATTTTTGGCCACAATCATGCTTTTACCCACATTGCCAATTCCTTGGGAAATACCTATATTGAAAACGTGCCCACGACAGGTTTGGTACAACTAACATTTGACGTGTTGGCATGGAGTTCTGTCGATAAGGGTATAACCAAACAAACGATATTTCCAAAACATCTGAAAGCATGATAAAAAATAAAAATCAATATATAAACAGGGAAATCAGTTGGCTTCGCTTTAACGAAAGGGTTCTACAGGAAAGTGCCGATAAAAATGTGCCATTGATTGAAAGGTTGCGGTTTGCAGGTATTTTTTCCAATAATTTAGATGAATTTTTCAAAGTGCGTTACGCTACGGTAAAACGTATCGCAGATGCAGGTAAAAAAGGTAAAAGTGTTTTGGGGGGCGAGGTTGCCAAGGACCTTCTGGAAGAGATTACCAAAATCGTAATTGATCAACAAGCGCAAAGTATAGATATTATCCTCGAAATAGAAAAAGAGCTGGAGGACCAAAATATATTTCTTATCCGTGAGGATGAACTTTCCCCGGACCAACAGAAATTTGTAAAGAGTTACTTCCTCAGAAAGGTGAGCCCGCAGCTCATGACCATTATTTTGAACGATTTGGCTGAATTCCCCATGTTGAAGGATACGGCTGCCTATTTGGCGATTAAAATGATTTTGAAGAGTGACGACCGCACCCGCCAAACATCCGATAAAAAGGAAAAACGTTATGCACTCATAGAGATACCCAAAGGTATCGACCGTTTCATCGTTCTGCCCAAAAAAGGTGAGAACGATTATGTTATCATGTTAGACGATGTTATCCGTTTTTGTATGGATAGTATTTTCCCCATGTTTGATTATAGCTCTATATCCGCACATATGATAAAGATTACCCGTGATGCAGAATTGGATATCGACAATGATTTGAGCAAGAGTTTTATTGAAAAAATTTATTCCAGTGTTGAGGGCCGTAAAATCAGTGATCCCGTTCGTTTTGTCTATGATAAAAAAATAGAGAAAGACACGTTGGATTTTCTAAAGGAAAAGATGGACATTGAGGATACCGACAGCGTAATCCCCGGGGGAAGATACCATAACAAAAGGGATTATATGAGTTTTCCCAGTTTGGGCAGACAGGATTTATTATACGATAAAATTACCCCTTTACCTGTCAAAGACTTGGGACTGGAAGGTAGTTTGTTGGAAAAAATAGCTGAAAAAGACTATTTGCAGTACACGCCATACCATACGTTCTCGTATGTTCTGAAATTCTTGAGGGAAGCTGCCTTGGATCCCAAGGTAAAAACGATAAAGATTACGGTATATCGTTTGGCCAATGACTCTCAAGTTGCAGCATGCTTGTCCAATGCGGTTAAAAACGGAAAACAAGTTACTTTGCAAATAGAGCTGCGTGCCCGCTTTGATGAGCATGCAAATATTAGATACGCCGAAGAATTACAGGCTGAAGGTGTAAAACTTATTTTTGGAGTGCCCGGCCTCAAGGTACACAGTAAAATTTGTTTGATCGAGCGTGAGGAAGAAGGGCAAATGAAGCGGTACGGTTTTATAAGTACAGGTAATTTTAATGAATCCACGGCAAAAATATATACAGATTATACGCTTTTTACAGCTCACGAAGCTATTTTGAAAGAACTGAACAAAGTGTTTGATTTTTTTGAGACAACCTATAAAATCAATAAGTACAAGCACTTGATCGTATCGCCCCATTACACGAAATCAGTTTTTAAAAACTTGATCGATAAAGAAATCGAAAATGCCAAAGCGGGCAAGGAAGCATATATAAAGATAAAAATGAACAGTTTTACCTCTTATAAAATGATCGATAAGCTTTACGAAGCCAGTAATGCGGGAGTAAAGATTCAATTGATCGTAAGAGGTATTTGTTGTTTGATTCCCGGAATAAAGGGAATGAGCGAAAACATCGAAGCCATTAGTGTAGTAGATAAGTTTTTGGAACACACGAGATTATTTATTTTCTGTAATGACGGCGATGCCAAAGTTTACATATCTTCGGCAGATTTCATGACACGTAATTTGGAAAATAGGGTAGAGGTAGGTTGTCCCATTTATGATGAAGGGATAAAACGGGAATTGATGGATACATACGAAATCTGTTGGAGTGATAACGTAAAAGCACGCCTGTTCAACGAGGCACAAGATAATGCCTATCGCAAAAACGATCAAGAAAAAGTGCGTTCGCAATTTGCCTTATATGATTACTATGTTGAAAAATTGAAAAATTGAGAGTAAGAAAGTTTGCGGCAATAGATATCGGATCAAATGCGGTAAGGCTGCTTACACATAATGTCATTGAGGAAAAAGGTAAAAAAACACAGTTTCGCAAAAGTGCATTGATACGGGTTCCTGTGAGATTGGGAGAGGATTCTTTTACCGTTGGCGAGATTTCCGAACGTAATATTGAGCGCATCATCAATACCATGAAGGCGTTCAAGCTTTTAATGGATGTTGCCGGGGTAGAAAAGTATAGGGCGTGTGCTACCTCTGCAATGCGGGAAGCCAATAATGGGAACGAAGTCATACAAAGAATAAAGGAAGAGGCGGGAATACAGATTGATTTGATTGACGGTAAGCAAGAAGCCGCGATTATAGCTTCTACCGATCTTAAAGAACTGATCAATGACCATCAATCTTATCTGTACATAGATGTTGGTGGGGGCAGCACAGAATTTACCTTGTTCACAGGAGGCAACATCAAAATTTCAAAATCGTTCAAGTTGGGAACGGTAAGATTATTGAAGGGTTTGGTCAAAGAAGAAACTTGGGAAAAGCTAGAGGATTGGATCAGACAGAACACCAAAGGCCTGCAAAAAATATCCATTATAGGTTCAGGCGGCAATATCAATAAGCTTCATAAAATGAGCGGGAGAAAAGAAGGAGAACCGTTATCCTATATTTGGTTGAATGCTCAATATAATTTTTTGACGAGTCTTAGTTATGAAGATAGAGTATCGGAGTTGGGATTGAATCCCGACCGGGCAGATGTAATCATACCGGCGGCCCAGATTTTTTTATCCTCTGCGAAATGGAGCGGCACCAAGAAAATATACGTGCCGAAAATCGGGCTTTCAGATGGTATCATAAAGACACTCTACTCTGATAATATGTCCTGATTTTTTAATGAATGTATTAGTAAAAGTTCTTGGGTCAAAGTCCAAGGCTATCCATGAATGGTTTCCTTTGTACCCAAATTCTTCATTATTTTAGCTTCATATTCCAACAAGGCCTGCCATTTTTTGTCCACTTCGCTGCGGTCGCCATATTTGCGGGCAAATTTTAAGAACATGGTGTAATGCCCCGCCTCACTGACCATCAATTTATGATAAAAATCGGCGAGTTCTTTGTCATCCAGTTCTTCGGACAATAATCTAAAACGTTCACAGCTCCTTGCCTCTATGAGTGCAGCATACAAAAGCCGATGTATCAGTTGGGCGGTGCGGCTCCCTCCTTTTGGGAAAAATTTAATGAGTTCAAGAACATATTCGTCCTTTCTGTCCCTTCCCAATGTTTTTCCTCGTGCTATTATCTTGTCATGAACCATTTTAAAATGCCCCATTTCTTCACGGGAGAGGGCAATCATTTCCTGTATCAATTCGGTGTATTCCGGGAAGCTAACAATTAGCGAAATAGCCGTGCTGGCGGCTTTTTGTTCGCAATAGGCATGGTCGGTAAGAATATCATCAATATTTTTTTCGACAATATTTACCCATCTGGGATCTGTTGGTAATTTAAGGCCTAACATACTATAAATCTAAATCAAATTCTTTGCGTAATACATCAATGGCGGGGTTTTTCTCCCGTAATTTTTCATATTTTTCTTCTGGAGTAAAGGCAAATTTCTTTGCTGTTTCTTCATTTACCGTAATGTGGAGCGATACAAAATGGTTGTTCAGTTTTTCCTTCAAATAGTTCATCAGGTCATACTGTTCCCGCTCAATTTCCTTTTTCATAGTACCGTTGGGCAATTCTATCCAAATGGTGGTTTCATTCTTTAGTTTAGGTACATCCGAATGTAGGTTAGAGGCTAGTATTTTTCGACCATTGTTGTCTAGTATTTCAACAAAATCTGCCCAGTGTTTTTGCATTTCAGCTTCTGAAAAAGGAGTTTTTGGTAATTGGCTTTCATCTACGAAATCCTCCTTTTTATTGAGCTCATGCGCTTTTTTTGCTCTTAGGCTTGAGATGGACAGTCCGGAAACCCGTTTCGCCGGACTTTTAATATCTATTTTTTTTACGGGTATTTTAATTTGGGTTTCGGTAGTTTCCGAAATATCGGTGTGGGTAGTTTCCGATACAATTTCATTTGTAGCTACTGACGATACTTCTTCTGTTTTTATATGAGGCTGGGTTTCAATAGTTATGTTTTCGGTTTTGTTCTCGCTACTGTTTGGTGTTGTATCGGAAGTATTTTTCAGAGTTGGCACTACGGGTTCGATAGTAGCCTTTCTATTCTTATAAAATGATGCCGGGGCGATAAAATCAACAGTAGTATTCTGTAATGCTACGGATTCAGGATTTTTTTTTTCTCCATCAAAATTGATGGATGCCAGTTTCATCACCGCTAATTCGACCAGCAGCCTTTGGTTTCTACTGGTCTTGTATTTTAAATCGGCCTCATTGGCAATATCCAAACCTTTTAACAAAAAGCTGTGCGACGTTTTCCGTGCTTGCTCTGCATAGCGTTTTTTGGCTTCTTGGCCTACCTCCAATAGGGGAATGGTTTCCTGGTGTTGGCACACCATCAAATCCCTAAAGTGCGAGGCCAATCCGGCAATAAAATGATGCCCGTCGAAACCCTTTGCCAAGGTCTTGTTGAACAAGATTAATAAAGATGGGATATCGTGTTGTAAAATTAAATCGGTCGCTTTAAAATACGTATCGTAATCCAATACGTTTAAATTTTCGGTCACCGCTTTTCTTGTAAGCTGTTTACCAGAAAAACTCACGACCCTATCAAAAATTGAAAGTGCATCACGCATGGCACCGTCCGCTTTTTGCGCAATAATATGCAGGGCATCATCATCGGCTTCAATACCTTGGTTTTCAGCGATATATTTTAAGTAGTTGGCAGCGTCTGTAACGGTTATACGCTTAAAATCGAATATTTGGCAGCGCGAGAGTATAGTGGGAATAATTTTATGTTTCTCGGTAGTGGCCAAAATAAAAATAGCGTGTTTGGGCGGTTCTTCCAAGGTCTTTAAAAAAGCATTGAAGGCAGATTGGGACAGCATGTGTACCTCGTCAATAATGTATACCTTGTATTTGCCTACCTGTGGTGGAATACGCACTTGATCTATCAAACTCCGAATATCGTCTACCGAGTTGTTGGAAGCAGCGTCCAATTCAAAAATATTAAAGGCAAAATCCTCATCTTGGTTTTCGGTTCCGTCAGAATTTATTTGTTTTGCCAGTATGCGTGCGCAACTGGTCTTACCCACACCACGGGGGCCACAAAACAATAAGGCTTGGGCCAAATGATTGTTCTCTATGGCATTTTCCAATGTATTGGTAATGGCAGACTGCCCTACAACATCTTTAAAGGTTTGGGGTCTGTACTTACGTGCCGATACTATAAAAGGTTCCAATATATTGTGTAAATCCTGATGTATTACAAATATAAAAATAGCCTTTAATTATTGGTTTTTTTTCGATAAGATAACATCTTTAGTTATCAACAATTACAGTACATTTGCCCATAGCAGGCCAACTTATCGCTGCCGTTTTGCGGGAGAGGAAAGTCCGGACACCATAGTGCAGTATAGCGGGTAACGCCCGTCCACCGAAAGGTGAGGACCAGTGCAACAGAAAGAATGTACAGTTAGGCTGTAGTGAAACCAGGTAAACTCTATACGGTGAAACGTCATGTAAATCAGTGTTTGAGGGCTGCACGCCCAAGCTGAAGGGTAGGCGGTTAGAGCCTTTGGGCAACCAAGGGCCTAGATAAATGATAAGCAACCTCGGACTTGGTTCGAGGTCAAACAGAATCCGGCTTATGGTCTGCTTGCACATACAAAAAGACCGGATAAATTCCGGTCTTTTTAACAAATTCAATCTTTTTTGTTAGGGTTCTAAATTAGTATGGCTACATCAAAATCTGCATGATCCACATTTATACATAAATTTTATTTATGTGTTATATCAAAAACATAAATAAAAATATATGGAATATTATATTGAGATTTGCATTCAAAATGTAAAACAACATATTCATGAAAGCAAACGTAATTCGTAAAAAGTCAACTAATGATGAAACCAATAAAGCTGTAAAGGTCGCTGTAGCCAAAGGGGATGGTATTGGCCCTGAGATTATGGATGCCACTTTGAGAATTCTAGAGGCGGCCGGAGCCAATATTGAACCTGAATACATAGAAGTTGGGGAGCAGGTATACCTTTCCGGTAATAGTGCCGGGATAACACAAGACACTTGGGAAATCATTAACCGTAATAAAATTATCTTGAAAGCGCCCATTACCACTCCGCAGGGCAAAGGCTACAAGAGTTTGAACGTAACCATGCGAAAATCATTGGGCCTTTTTGCCAACGTACGTCCGGTCAGTGCTTTGCACCCTTATGTTGAGACCAATTTCCCAAATATGGACGTTGTTGTCATACGTGAGAACGAGGAAGACCTATATGCTGGTATTGAGCATCAGCAAACACAAGATGTGGTGCAATGTCTTAAACTGATTACTAGACCGGGTTGCGAAAAAATCGTAAGATATGCTTTTGAATATGCCAAGGTATATGGTAGAAAAAAAGTGACCTGTATGGTAAAGGACAATATCATGAAACTTACCGATGGCCTTTTTCATCAAGTGTTCAAGGAAATAGCATTGGAGTATCCGGATATCCAAAACGAAACTCAAATAATTGATATAGGAGCGGCGCGACTGGCAGCAAACCCTCAAAATTATGATGTGGTGGTTACCTCAAACTTGTATGGTGATATAATTTCTGATATTGTGGCGGAAATCGCAGGTTCTGTGGGAATGGCCGGATCTGCCAATATTGGCACTAATGTGGCCATGTTTGAAGCCATACACGGTTCTGCTCCCGATATAGCGGGGGAAAATATGGCGAATCCATCTGGACTCATAAACGCAGCGGTTTCTATGTTGGCCCATGTAGGACAGTCGCTTACTGCCGATACCATTAAAAATGCTTGGTTGGCTACTATTGAAGAGGGTTACCACACAGCCGATATCTATAAAGAGGGTGTGAGCAAGAGAAAGGTGTCGACTTCTGAATTTGCCGAACAAGTAATCTCTAGGTTGGGCCGTACGCCAGAAATATTACCAACAAGTTATTTATCCAAAGGAACGGGTACGATAACCATTCCAAAATATTCAAGAAAAGTAGAGAAGAAAGAATTGGTAGGCGTAGATGTTTTCATTGATTGGAAAGGTTCTAACCCCCAAGAAATTGGACAGGCACTCAGTGCTATAGATTCTTTTAAGCTTAAGTTGAAAATGATTACGAACCGTGGGGTAAAGGTGTTTCCCAACGGTATGAAGGAAACCTACTGTACCGATCATTGGAGATGTAGGTTCGTAGCACAAAATGCCCAAATAAAAAGAGCGGAACCTGTGTACGAACAAGTAGAATTTGAACAAGTCGTAGCCTTACTGTCCAAGTTGCATAATGAGGATTTTGATATCATAAAGACCGAGAACTTATATGAATTTGATGGTAAAAGGGGCTTTTCACTTGGGCAAGGCGAATAAATTTAAATGAACAAAAATATATGTTTGGTTAATTTGAGTAAGTTAGTTTCGAGAAACCCACGCTTAAGCGTGGGTTTTTCATATATAAATATTTTGAAAAGTACTTATTACACACCCTAATGAAATTCTGTCAATTTTAATGAATTTTATGATTGAAATGAATAAAAATCCTTGCCAAGAAAATATTCTCAATACGATTTTTCGACCATCAAAATCACTCGAGCCAACATATTTGAACTATATTCCATTAAAATGCACGGTGGATTAAAAAGTATCTGTTTTTAAGGTGTTGCAGTAATGTAATTAATTGGTATTAGGGTTTTATCAAAAATATATTCACTAAAACTATATTGAGAAAAAACTAAACGCACTCCCACCATATTTACGCATGTCGGTAAAGTGTGGCAGTTGTGACAAGTCCATATGTTTGGAGTGTTCCAACACCAAAATACCGTCTTCCACCAGCAGTTCCCGTTTAAAGACCAGTTCCGGTATTTTGGCATAATCCTCCAGCGCCATATCATAGGGTGGGTCTGCAAAAACAATATCTGCTTTTATCTTCGCTTTTTCCAAATAGCTAAAGACGTCACTCTTAATAGCTTCAATCCCAAATGCTAACTTCTCCGAGGTTTCTTCAATAAAACGAACGCAACCTTGATGACCGTCAACAGCGATAATGCGTTCAGCACCACGAGAGGCAAACTCATAACTAATGTTACCTGTACCTGTAAAAAGATCCAGCACTATGCAATCACCAAAATAGTATGTGTTGTTCAGGATATTGAAAAGGGCCTCTTTGGCCATATCGGTCGTAGGGCGTACCGGTAATTTACCGGGTGCGATGATTCGCCTACCTTTATGTGTTCCAGAGACTATACGCATTATAGGGCATTTAAAACGGTAAAGTCAATAGTTTCGGTTTCTAAATCGCCCAAATGATAGCTTGTGAACGAGGGTATAAAAATAGTGATATGTTTTACGTAGGTATAGCAAATGTTGTAAATGGAATCGCCTTCCTCTACGGCCCCGAACAATTTTAGGGGAACGGTTTCCGTATCTAGATTCAATTGTTCCAAGGTAAAAAGCAAGTAGTAGATAAAATCTTCCCTCGTAGTGTATTCAAAAGTGTTGTGGAACACAAGTTTTTTTTGGGAGATTACCGTAACGTCAAACTGCCGTTTGGATACGTGTACATAACAAACGGGTTCATTACCATTGCTATGGTTGTTCAATAGTGTTTCTATCAAAACGGTACTATGATGCTTGAACTCAAACTCACCAAAAAGTTCATAGATATAGTTGTTGATATTTACAAATGGCACGTAAACGTTTACCACATCGTAATTCTCTATTTCGTCATAATCCAGATGATCGTTCGCCAATAGCTTGGTATTGAACTTTAAGTAGTTGGCCAATTCATTTTCATCAAAAAGTGATTTGGGCACCAGGCTAAAAAGGGTATTCTTGTGAATGACCACGATTTCCGATAGCGGAGTATTTTTTAAATCGTGCTGATTAAAAAGGCCTTTTAATTCCTTCTGTATACCGTAAGGGTTGAGTTCGTTGTCAAAAATAATACGTTCAGAGGCTAAAATAGTATTGCCTATGGTGTCTAAAACACAAAAAGAAAGTCCATCCAAGCTGACTTGGATGGACAGTTTTTGATAGTCCGAAATGGTTTCGTCCTTTATATTATTGGTCTCCTTTTTTGTCATAAATAGGGGGCCAGTTACCATTGGTACTTACATCGGTCAAGGAACCTACTGTTATTTCGCTTCCATTTACCTCTTCGACACTTACCTGAGAGTTCTCCCGTGCCATAAGGTCTTCGGGCTGGTCATATAGAATGATATCTTTTTTTACTTTAGCCTCAAAAACAGGGGCCCTGTAGCCACTCTTGTCGATAACATCCGCTTTCATTTCAAATTTTTCCCCATTTTGTGCAAAGGGAACGTTCATCATGGTTTTGTAGCGGTCATCATTTTTAAACAAAGAATCCTTTACGGAAACAAATCCCAAAGTATCTATTATTTTTACTTCTTTCAATAAATCTATTTGATAGGTTTCATCAAACTCCATATATGAAGAATCCCTTTGTTGTGTAATAGTATATCTCCCGGTGTCGACAAATGCTACCAAGCTTTTAAAATCCTTGGCAAATCTGCCATTTACGGTTCTATACGCTTCTTGTGAATTTCTGATATCCTTTAGGTTAGATACTACTTGGGCGAAACGTTTTTGTTTTACTTCCTTGAATTTGATAGGTGCGTTAACGGATTGAAAGATTAGATATCCCAACCCAATGCATACAATCCAAAGTACAATTTGAATAACGGTCTTCATTTTAATAGTGTTATTTTAAATTTAGTGGTTAAGACAAATCTACAATTTTTTTGGAAACTGCCTAATTTTTGCACACTGAATTTAAACGGATTTCTACCCTTAAAAATAACGGTTATCTTTGATTTTATGAATACCCTCACAGCATCCGCATTTTATAAAATACTTCGAGAGAAATTTCCCCATGAGCCTACTTCCAAACAAGAGGTGGTACTTCAAAAGTTATCGGACTTTGTGCTCACCAAAGCTGATGATACTATTTTTTTGTTAAAAGGATTTGCAGGTACGGGTAAAACCACCATAGTGGGGACTCTGGTCGGCAACCTTTGGAAAACAACCTCAAAGGCTATTTTAATGGCACCAACAGGCAGGGCGGCCAAGGTAATGAGCAACTATTCCAAAACGCAGGCGTTTACCATTCACCGAAAGATTTATTTTCCAAAAAAACAGAGTGGGGGCGGGGTGCAATTTGTTTTGGCACCCAATAAACATAAAAATACGGTTTTCATTGTTGATGAGGCCTCTATGATTCCGGACACACCTGCGGACTCAAAATTATTTGAAAATGGTTCCTTGTTGGATGATTTGCTGATGTTCGTATACTCGGGGCATAACTGTAAACTCATATTGATAGGTGATACGGCACAATTGCCCCCTGTACATTTGACATTGAGTCCGGCATTGGACGAAAATAAACTGAGCCTTAACTATAATAAGGAAGTCACGACTTTAGAGATGGATGAAGTGGTACGCCAAGCAGAGGATTCGGGTATTTTGGTCAACGCTACCAATTTAAGGGAGCAACTGCAGAGTGAATTTTTTGATGCGTTCCAGTTTGATGTAAACTCGTTCAGGGATATCGTTAGGCTCATAGACGGCCACGAAATACAAGAAGCTATAGATTCGTCATATTCCAAAAACGGAAAAGAGGAAACCGCGATCATTGTCAGGTCCAATAAAAGGGCAAACCTTTACAATGAGAACATTCGAAACCGGATTTTATATCTGGAAAACGAATTGGCCGTGGGCGATTTCATGATGGTGGTCAAGAATAATTATTTTTGGCTCAAACCCAGTTCCGAAGCCGGATTCATTGCCAACGGCGATATTATTGAAGTTTTGGAAATATTCGCCATAAAAGAACTCTACAGCTTTAAATTTGCCGAGGTAAAAGTAAAGATGGTAGACTATCCCGACCAAAAACCATTTGAAACGGTGTTGCTTTTAGATACCATTAAGGCCGAATCGCCTTCCTTGCCGTATGAGGATGGGAACAGGCTTTATCAAGAAGTCATGAAGGATTATGCTCACGAAAAATCCAAGTATAAAAAATTCTTGGGCGTAAAAAACAATAAGTATTTTAATGCTTTGCAGGTAAAGTTTTCATATGCCATAACATGTCATAAGTCCCAAGGTGGGCAGTGGAACACGGTTTTTGTAGAACAACCATATCTCCCGAACGGGCCTGATAAAGAATATTTGCGCTGGTTGTACACCGCCGTGACCCGAGCAAAAAACCAATTGTACTTAATTGGCTTCAAGAACGATTTTTTTGTTGATTCGGAATAAGCTAAATTCGTTATGCTTTAAAAACCTTAACATGACTTGTCGTATCAGTATATGTTTTTACATAGGCCCTGATGCTTGAATTTGAATATTTATACGATGACTTCCGAAACAATAATCAGTATTTTTTTAGGTGTAGGGTTGGCGGCCTCGGTAGGTTTCCGAATATTTTTGCCCTTGTTCGCCTTGAGTTTGGCAAGTTACTTTAATGTTTGGGAACTTAACCATAGTTGGGAATGGATAGGTAGTTTCGCTGCGGTGATCGTACTCGGAGTGGCTACGATAGTAGAGATATTCGCCTACTTTATTCCTTGGGTAGATAATCTGTTGGACAGTATCGCCATACCTTTGGCTGGTATTGCGGGAACCGCTGTAATGGTCTCGACCGTAGCCGATTTAGACCCGGTAGTGACCTGGTCTTTGGCCATCATCGCGGGAGGTGGTACGGCAACGGCCATAAGGGGTGCAGGTGCCACAAGTAGGCTTACCTCTACGGCGACCACCGGTGGCCTGGGAAATCCGGTAATTTCAACCGTTGAGACGGGGACGGCCATGGTGGTTACAACGGCATCTATTTTTGCCCCCATACTGGCGGCAGTGTTTGTTATTGTTATATTGATTATCATTTTCAGGATATATAGAAAATTAAGACCAAGAAATACGCGGTAAGCTCAGGGAAATAAAAAAGGTGTTTTTGGTTTTGGTAAACCATTATCAAATTACGCTTTAAACAACAATGAAATACTATTTATGAGCGAAAATATTTTAAAATCAAATAAACCATAGAAAGTGAAAATAATCGCTATGATACCGGCTCGTTATGCAGCTTCCAGATTTCCTGCAAAATTAATGCAGGACCTATCCGGGAAACCTGTAATTCTCAGGACCTATGAAGCTACAGTCGGTACTAAGCTTTTTGATGAGGTATACGTAGTGACCGACAGTGAAATTATCTGTGACGTGATACGTAATGCCGGTGGAAAAGCCATAATGAGCCTAAAAGAGCATGACTGTGGCAGTGATAGGATTGCAGAGGCCGTTTCAACTATGAACGTTGATATCATCGTTAATGTTCAGGGCGATGAACCTTTTACGGATCAAGAAAGTTTGGCAAGTGTATTGGAAGTTTTTAAAGAAGATATTAATAGGGAAATCGATTTGGCTTCACTCATGACCAAAATAACTGATATCGAAGAAATCAATAATCCAAATACGGTCAAGGTCATTGTAGATAATCGTGATTTTGCACTCTATTTTTCACGTTCGCCCATACCGTACCCAAGAGCAAAAACCCATACTACAACGTATTACAAGCACAAGGGTATCTATGCTTTTCGAAAAAGGGCCCTGATGGATTTTCAAAGATTGCCTATGCTGTCCCTGGAAGCAACCGAAAAGATAGAAGCCATCCGTTATTTGGAATACGGTAAAAAAATCAAAATGGTTGAAACCTCGGTAAGTGGTATAGAAATAGACACTCCGGAAGATTTGGAAAGGGCAAAAGCAGCATGGAAGTAGATTATGGTAACATAAAAGTAATCGGTTTTGATGCCGATGATACCCTTTGGGTAAACGAGACCTATTTTAGGGAGGCCGAAGAACATTTTGCCCAATTGTTGGAAAATTACGAGACAAAAAACAAAATAGACCAAGAGTTGTTCAAGATGGAGATGCAGAACTTGGAAATTTATGGCTATGGTATTAAGGGTTTTTTGCTATCCATGATCGAATCTGCATTGGATTTGTCAAATAATACTGTTTCCCAAGCAACGTTGGCCCAAATATTGAATCTAGGTAAAGAGATGATTTCACGTCCAGTAGAATTACTGGAAGGCGTGACCCATGTTTTGGAACAATTGCAGGACAAGTACCGATTGATCGTACTCACAAAAGGAGACTTACTGGATCAAGAAAGAAAGCTGGAAAAATCAGGTCTTTCCCAATATTTTCATCACGTTGAGGTACTGAGCGATAAAAAAGAGGAGAATTATAAAAATCTCTTGGACCATTTGGAAATCAACGTGAAAGAGTTTTTGATGATAGGCAACTCCCTAAAATCGGACGTATTGCCCATAATTGGTCTCGGGGCAAATGCGGTTCATGTACCTTTTCATACCACATGGGCCCATGAAAAAGTGCCTGTTGAAGAGCAGACGGGCAACTACTTGACCTTAAATAGTATTACAGAGATAATGAAGTATTTGAATTAATGTAGATGGAAATTGATAAAAAGATTAAGACCGTACATATGCCCCAAGCAATGAAGAAGTACAGGAACTTTCCTATGGTACCCAAAGTAGTTTTTGGTCAAGGCAGTTTTGACCAGTTGGGAGAAATTCTTTTGACAAAACGCAAGCATTCCGATGCACCGATGATTTTTTTGGTAGACGATGTTTTTGAAGGAACCCCCCTGATAGATAGGATACCTTTGATTTTTAACGATCATGTAATTTTTATTTCTGCCGAGGAAGAGCCCAAAACCGTACAGGTTGACGCTTTGGTACATAAAATCAAAAATGATTTTAACGACCTACCTTCGGGAATCATTGGTATTGGTGGTGGCACTGTGTTGGATTTGGCCAAAGCCATATCGATTATGTTGACCAGCAAGGGCCATGCATCTGACTATCAAGGATGGGATTTGGTTCAAACCCCATCTCTTTACCATGTGGGCATACCCACGATAAGTGGTACTGGTGCAGAAGTGTCACGAACTACCGTTTTGTTGGGTCCGGATAAAAAACTGGGCATCAACTCAGACTATACCACTTTTGACCAAGTGCTTTTGGACCCTGACTTGACACGAGGTGTTCCAAAGAACCAATGGTTTTACACGGGAATGGATTGTTTTATCCACTGTGTGGAATCGCTCACAGGTACATACCTCAATGCTTTTAGCCAAAGTTATGGTGAAAAGGCAATGGAACTTTGTAAAGAAGTGTATTTGGGAGATTTAATGCCTTGCGAAGCTAGGGATAAATTAATGATGGCTTCATGGCACGGCGGTATGAGTATTGCCTATTCGCAAGTAGGCGTTGCGCATGCCATGAGTTATGGCCTTTCATACGTATTGGGTGTTAAGCACGGTATCGGCAATTGTTTGGTATTTCAACATTTAGAAGAGTTTTATCCAAAAGGTGTTGAGACTTTTAAACAAATGATGCACAAGCACGATATTAAATTGCCCATGGGTATCTGCACGGAACTTTCCGAGACCGATTTGGATACAATGATCAATGTATCTTTGGGCATGAAACCGCTTTGGGAAAACGCATTGGGTAAAGAATGGCGCAATGTAGCTACACCAGAGAAATTAAAGTCCATATACAGTAAGATATAATCCTATCTTTTCCCACGCTCTTATATCCTGTTTTTACACGATGGAGACTTGAAAATTCTAGCAAGCTGAATACATAATTAATGCAAAAAATAGCGAAGTTCATTTATTTTAAGATTTTAGGCTGGAAGTTGATAGGCGATTTTCCCAAGGTCAACAAGGCCGTTCTGATTGTGGTACCACATACAAGCTGGGTAGATTTCTTTTTGGGGCTTTTGGTTCGTAGGGTGTGGAAGGAAGAAATCAATTTTATAGCAAAGAAGAGTTTGTTCAATTTTCCGTTTGGATGGTATTTTAGATGGATGGGCGGTGCCCCTATCGACCGTAGTAAAAACAATGATACCGTAGCAGCCATAGCCAGTATTTTTAATGAAAAGGAAAGGTTTAGATTGGCATTGTCCCCAGAAGGTACGCGTAAAAAAGTAAAGGAATGGAAAACAGGATTTTATTATATTGCCAAAGCGGCTAAAGTTCCTGTGGTAATGGTTGCTTTTGACTACGGGCACAGACAAATAAAAATATCAGCTCCCCATTTCCCTACCGATGATAAAAAAGCTGATTTTAAAATTTACATCCAATTTTTTAAAGGTACTGTCGGTAAAATTCCCGAATATAGTTTTTAGCTCCTTTCTATCAATTTTTTCGCTTTAGGCTCTTCTTTCTTTTTAGTATTGCCCGGAAAAACCAGTGTTGTGCTTGAATAGGTTGAGCCGAACGTTACGCTTGCCGCATGTACTTGCTCTATCGCATCCAAGATTTGGTGGTCGGACAGTTCTTTTAAGGGATGAATAAAAACAGACCAAATAATTTCATCGCTTAGGGCGTATTTTACATCCAAAGCTAAATGAAAATTGGCGACCAAGGCATTTAAAATTTCTTCCTCTCCTATTTCCTCTCGTTTTATAATCGGGGATACTATTCGCATGCGATTGGCTTTTTCGTCATACACACATATAAGAGGTCGTGCTTTGTAAATAAATTGATGGGAATTCCCATTGGACACCAATGTATCTGAGGCTTTTATGATCAAATCCTTTAGCCTATCAGGATTCATGTCCTGTGCGTGTAGTTGAAATATACCTATACCAAAAAAGAATACAATAGATAAAAGAAGACGGCACATAGGTTTTGTATTTTAAAATAAGTCGTTGATAATTCAACTTATTTACAAAATGTGCCGCATACCATTATTAACGGTAATTATTCTTGCATGGTGTGATATACGTTCTGTACGTCATCATAATTCAGATAATCATAATATTTTCAAACACTTATGTTATTTTAAATTTTGATTAGTTCGTTATTTGTTCGATTTTGGACGATAAATCCTAAATGATGAACTTGATTTATTAGAAGAAAGATTTAAAAAGGATTTTACAGATTACGAGGGTGACTACCAAGCTACAACTCTATCCCACGATTTTTTGAACTATTTCATTTCTAGTAAGTAATTAAGTGTGTAATTTATTATAGTGCATGTGTCGTATGTGCTTTAAAATAGGGTTAATGTATCTTAAAAAAGATTTGTTTTAAAGAAATCATGTAGATTTTTCCGACGAAAGCATTAGCAACCTCCCTTGAGAGAAATCGTATGTATAAGTTGATATACCTGCACACAATCATAGCAATATAAGGTATATCAAGATTTCTTATTCAAGAAGCAAGGAATAAAGCTAATAGAGCTGTGGCACTTTCCACCATATAATTTGTAGTAAGCGATATCGAAAATGGTTTCCTTGATTAAGTTGAACTCCAAAATAGAGACCAATGCGAAGCACTTTGTTTAAGCTAATTTATCTATGTAAATAGGCAATCCGTAATCTTAATTATTATTACCCTCCAACAATGCATTTTCTTTCTCATCCAATATTTGAATTCGTAAAGATAACTCCTCAATTTCTTTTGCATCATTAGTTGGAAGCTCAGAGACGGTAGATTCCAAAGAGGCAAAACTAGAACCCACTCGCATTAGTTGAATATCCAAAGACCTTTTTTCATTGAATTTTTGGCAAGGGTAAATTGGATAATTCTCACGAAATCGCCTGCGAATGCCTTTTAAGCGTTTCTTCAATCTTTTTATTTTTTTGCGTACCGAGCCTTCCTGAAGTTTAATGTTGATCTTTTGTCCCGATTCTAAATTTTGATAAGTAGCCATATACTGTCTTTTCTGCCAATTTATGATTGAATTGATTGGAAGGATTGTTCTATGAAGCGAAATTTTGTCGTTAAAAATTTGGTTGCGGTAATTATATGGTACTCAAGGATTTATTGGCACCGCCAAAGGGTATAATACCCCGAGGCTTGCCTCGAAATTAAAAGTTCGTTTCCTTCGAATGCCTCCCGGGCTTGCCCCAAGGTAGTCTACTTTTAAGAAACGCTTATAGTTCCGCTAACGGTAATTAAGCGATTATTTACCAATAGTTCCCAATTGTGTTGATTTTGTACTTGGATTTATTAAAGTAAGTAAGCAGGCCTTTTTAAATTTGCATCGGATTGGGTTCTCTGTTCAATCCAGACTAATTGTGAATTTTATTGTGCTAGAAATCGGCGAAGACTCTGTTGAGGCTTTCTATAGGCAAAAATGAGTGTTTATAAAACAGATTACTCCAAGTTTGGCAGGTCATTTTAGTGTTTAATGGTTAGTGTATTGATTTACCAAACTGGAGTTTTTCGGGGTTTAAATTGCGTTGGAAAGGAAACGGTCGAAGTGTAATCACAACAATGAAAGCTGGCATTCCCCCGGTCAGTTCGTTGCTGACAGCACTCGACCTCTTTTTTCCTTCGTTCATTTTTTTGAATACATTTTTATTCTCATAAATAATCGGAACGGATCCTAGACCGCTATTCCATGGTAGCATGCTAGTTTTCTTTAACAGAAACGGAATCATCTCCCAAAACATCTTCGATATAGGCCATCTTGACCAAAACCATGATAACCGCTACCAATGGAACGGCCAAAATTACTCCAAGAATCCCCGTAAATAATCCAAGTACCACTTGCGCAATTAATACCATTGCCATTGGAAAAGATATCATCTTCCTTTGAATCATCGGAGTAAAGACGTTACTTTCTATTGCCTGAATACCAAAATATAGAATTACAACGTATAAGGCTGTCATCGAATCGACCGTGAACGCCAGCAGAAAGGCAGGTATCAATGCCAACAGAGGACCGAAATTCGGTATAAAACTAATTAATGCCGCAAATAATGCTAAGGTCAGTGCCAAAGGCACCCCCAAAATACTTAAGCCGATGCCTGTCAGAACTCCAACGATTAGCATAGACAACAATTTTCCTAGCAGCCAACTTTTCAATGTAGTACCCATAGTGATTAATATTTCCTTTGTCCGCGCCCTTTTTCTTTTTGGAAATAAACTTACAATGCCTTTCAAGTATTTTTCGGGGGCGACCATAAAGAATATTCCTAAAAATAAAATGATGTAGATGGTACTCAGCACTTCGAAGAGGGAGCCAAAAAAATTCGTGATTTCGCTTTTTTTTGGATTCATATCAAGGCTTTCGAACTGGCTAATCAGCATGCTTCCGACCTCCGTACTTTCCAGTTTGTTCAGTGTTTCGTCTGCAGCTTGCGGCAACTGTTCACGTAACGAAGAGGTTTGTTCGCTTATTCTTGGAGCCAAAGCAAAAGAGATGCCAGAAGTAAGGCCGACTATTAATAGTACCGATATTAATAATGATAAATTTCTACTGAGAGGTGTTTTGGAACGAATAAAGTCGGCAATACCCAAGAAAAAAGCGGCGACTAGAATCCCCCCTAAAATGAGTAGTATGACCCTGAACCCTTTAAGAAAAAGTAAGGTCAATAAAATCGTTACAATTGCGATACCAATAGACTGAACTATTTTTTTAGTGAAAGGATCAGTAAAGGGCTTATTCGGTATCTTATCGGGCATGGCGGTTTTCGTTTTGAAGAAATTTGGATTTTTGAAAATGCCGATTGAGAACCAGATTTGTTGACCTAATCCATAATAATATTAGTCCATTACTTGTTGGCCGTAAGGAAAAATCCTTTGGCCGGCTCTTAAACATGGAATGTATTTTAAATTTAAATGAACGTTTTGGAGCTATCTTAGGAATTTCGAACTTTTCATAAAGTAGTTAGCGGTCCCTATTATTCTTGGCCCTAAAACTTGATGGATTTATTCCATAGGCTGTACTGAAAACCTTAGTAAGATAACTTGTACTTTTATATCCGATAGCATTGGAAATTTCGGCTAAAGACAAATTGGTATTGACCAAAAGGGTTTTAGCCATTTCCATACGTTTGTTCTGAATGAAGGTATTGACGGATGACCCGAACAGTTCTTGAAATCCCTTTTGCAATTTCTTGGGATGAAGACCGACCTCTGATGCAATCTTATCAATAGTGGGGAGTTCAGAAAGTCTTTCCTCGATAATAGCTACGGCTTTTTGCAGTTGTTTGAGTTCAGATTGCCGCAGCAATGAGCGTTTGCCATCTTTTTTTAAGTCATCTTGATACTGAAGAATTTGGAGAGACAAAACTTTATAGGCCATACCTTCTAAAAACAGTTTTTTCAAATAATCCTCTTTTTTGAAAGAATTCAATTCACGAAAAAGGTCTGCCAATTCCAGACTATAATACCCATCGTAGAAGAACATTTTTTCCGCTTCAATGTCGGTTAGAAGTCCTTTTAAGGGTTCGCTCAGGCTTTTCAATTCACAATCCATCTTTTTTTGAAATCTTTCCCGTGCAATTTCCAAACTGTGTAACGATGTACGCTCATTTTTTTTAAACCGTAATACGTGGCCGTTAAATTTGCTGCTGGCTACAATCGCATTTTTGTACTGCTCGATTTTATGCCATTTCGAATTGTCTTCGAACTTATGCTTAAAAGAACCCTCCAAACAAAATAGAAATTTCAAAGGGTGTACTTCGTTTACCGAAAATTCAAAGACCATGTCGTCATTAAAGGTGCAATCGTATTCGATAAGGCCTAGTCCGTCCTCAAAATCAATCCCTTTAATAGTTCCTTCTCCTACTGTTTCGGGCAGTCTAAGTCCATAAATGGAGCAATTCTCTTGATAGGGTACATTTAAAGCTTTTGCAATATCTGTGACGACTTCCTTTAACGGAAGCGAACTGACTCGTATGGTTTTCATTCGGTTGTTTTCTAGGGCAAAATTACAAAAACTTCATAAGGGGATTTTTAATTGTAAAAGTAGTGTCGAAGGTGGTTTTCACGTTAACCGTATTTTTTTTTGAATTAACCTAAGCGAAACAGGAAGACTAAATTCGAACTCGTAATATGCAATGGCTATGCAAATTAGGCGATGACCATCGCAGCGAAAATTATCATCTATGCTAATTAATTTTATTGAAAAAGGATTAGAGGTTATTACCCATCCGGCCCATGGGCTTTTGTCGGGTAAGATTGCCCAAGAAATCCATCCCCAATTCAGATATATCAATTGGCTAGAAACGCTTATCGCAATTGTTGAGCACGACGATGAACAGTTATCCCCCGAAAAAAAGAACAGCATTTCGAAAATCGGGATGCCATTGGACTTTTTAAGAAATACCTTGCCGCCAGAAAAGGCTTTGATTCACGCCAGAGCAGTTTTTGATAAGGTTTTTTTGAAGTCAAGTTGGGCGGCGATGCTCTTGTCGTATCATCTCGAATTTTTATATGAGGATGCGGCTAAGGAATCCAAAGAGTTTAAAGAATTTCTTGATGATATGAAACAATTTCGAATCGTAACCAGTAATCTACATCAGGTTGAATTGGCCGATATGAAATCGTTATATCAGATTATGGTATTCTCTGACCGCCTATCCCTGGTTTTATGCCAAAATGAGGTGCCCGAATTGGGTAGAAAATTGGAAATTAACCAATCAATCGAGGATGAACAATTCTTTATCAGTCAGCAGAATGATGATAGTTTGAACGTTGAACCATGGGTTTTTAAGAGGAATAATTTCGAGCTGTTCATCGATACTAGAATAATTGCGGAAATCAAATTTAAGGACGAGAATGAATTTACGCAACAACTGATGTCAGCTCCTTTGCATCTGAAAAAATGGAGATTTTCCAAACCTAGCCAATGAAAGAATCAAAAAATGCGTTAAACATTGTTTGGTTGAAAAGGGATTTCCGATTGGAAGACCATGAGGCCTTATATCAAGCTAGTGAGGATGAAGATCACGTGTTGCTGGTTTTTTGTTATGAGGAATCGATATATTCGGATGCTCATTACAGCGATTTCCATTTAGATTTTATTAAGCAATCACTTGTGGAAATGAACGCCTCACTTCAAACCTTTGAGACCAAAGTTCTATCAATTCAGGCTGAGGTTATTCCTTTTTTAGACTGGTGCAAAGCAAAATTCGGGCAAATAAAATTGTGGAGTTCCCAAGAAACGGGACTCAATCTTACCTTTCAACGCGATATACGAGTAGGGCAGTGGTGCAAGACCAACGGAATCGAATGGGAAGAATTTCAAAATAACGGAGTAATCAGGGGGCTTAAAGACCGAAGCACTTGGTCTGCCGATTGGGGCAAGTTTATGCGAAGAAAAATCAAACCCATCAATCTTCACAACACTAATTTTTTATCCTTGACCCAAATCGAGCAATTCGAAACAAATTTTAAGGCATTCGGTACTTCGACCAAACCCAAAATCGAGGTTCAAAAAGGCGGTCATGTACAGGCAAAATTTTGGTTGGACACCTTTTTGGAAAGTCGCCACGAGGGGTATAATCGGCACATATCAAAACCGGTCGGATCTAGATTACATTGTAGTAGGCTCAGCCCCTATATCGCCTGGGGAAATATTTCTATCCGACAGATTTATCAGCAAACCGTTCAGCGCAAAAAGGAAATCAAGGACAAACGAAATCTATCCTCATTTATGTCTCGCTTGCGCTGGCAAAGCCACTTCATACAAAAATTCGAGATGGAACCCCGTATGGAATTTGAGGCGCATAACAAGGGTTTTCTGAATATTGGTTACGAACACAACGAAAAATATATCAAAGCGTGGAAAAAAGGGCAAACCGGTTTTCCCCTGGTCGATGCCAGCATACGATGTCTGATGGCAACGGGCTATGTCAATTTTCGTATGCGAACGATGATAAGCTCTTTTTTCTCCCACTTGCTTTTTCAGCATTTTGCGGAAATCGGCCCGTGGTTGGCCCGCAATTTTTTGGATTTCGAACCGGGCATCCATTATCCCCAACTACAGATGCAATCCGGTTTAACGGGTTATAATACGGTTCGCATTTACAATCCCACAAAAAATGCGAAAGATCATGACCCTGAAGCTATTTTCATAAAACGTTATGTTCCGGAATTGAGAAATCTACCGCCCAATTTGGCCATCGAGCCGTGGACGCTCACTGCCATGGAAAGTGAATTATATGAGTTTGATTTGGAGCGGGATTATTTTCTTCCAATTGTCGATATGGCAGAAGCTAGAAAAATTGCGCTCTCAAAACTCTACGGCCATCGAAAGGAACCTTTGGCTAAAAAGGAAAAAGAACGGATTTTAAATCGGCATACGATTCCAAGGAGGGACAATAGTTGGAATTCTAAATGAAGTTGATTTAGACCAGGCTACTTTTAAAGCTTTAGATGAAAGATTTTAAAAGTTTGCAGTCAAAATGAGATATAAAATGAAACAAAAACTCAAAATTTTTATTGGTGGCATAAGAAATTATCTATCTGTTCAGTTTAAAAAATATGATGAGAAATGGCCTTATCTAATTCTTATAGTCGTAGCTCTGGTGGTCGTTATCGGTGGCATTAATCTATTCGTCGAGCTTACGGATACGTTACATACAGAAACCTTGGCGAAGTATGACGAACAAATAACCGATTTCTTTATTTCACGGCGAAATCCGAAGCTTACCGATTATTTTCTGTTCGTAACCCATGTAGGGGATGTTTATGGGTATCTAGTGGTTCTGGCACTGACCATATTGGTATCGACCGTTGTTTTCAAACGCTGGAGGTATGTCGGTCAAGTGGTATTGGTGCTTTTCTTGGCTTCGGTTTCCAATATGATGTTGAAGCGGGCCATCGATAGGGCGCGACCGGGAATAGAGCATCTTGTTTCAGTAGAAACCTTGAGTTATCCGAGCGGGCATGCCATGAGCGCGATGGCCTTCTACGGATTCTTGATTTATCTTTTCTATACTTTTAGAATGAATAAGATTTTAAAAGGGCTTGCAGTACTATTTTTAATAATCCTGATTCTGAGTATTGGAATCAGTCGAATTTATCTCGGCGTACATTTTCCTTCGGACGTGGTGGGTGGATTTATTGCAGGGTTGATCTGGGTATTCTTTTGCATTTTTCTTTTCAATATTATCGAAGTATTCAGACGTGATCCGAAAACATAATCGCTACTTCTGTTCGATTCTTCCGTTTAGTTAGAACCCACCTCAAGAAATGAGATTACGACCGCGATAAGTATAATAAATGCCAAGACCACCGCTATGGTTACCCATGGGAACCGGTTTTTCGGAACATTCGTTGTCTGGTTTCGAACGCTGCCATCATCGACTTGCTTCGTGGGCACTGGCGAACTTTCGCTCGCTTTCATATTGTCCTTGCCTAAATCCCTTTCCATTATCAATTCTTTTTTTGTTTATTAATCCCTATCCGGTATGAAGGTTTCGTTTTCGGTATTGGATTTGGTATCAGGCCGACCTTCATCCGGACTTTGTTCCAGCCCAGCCGAATCTACTCCGTAGAATTTTAAGATATCATCGCGAGA
Organism: Costertonia aggregata; assembly: GCF_013402795.1. Classification (GTDB taxonomy): domain Bacteria; phylum Bacteroidota; class Bacteroidia; order Flavobacteriales; family Flavobacteriaceae; genus Costertonia; species Costertonia aggregata. The sequence goes on from NZ_CP058595.1 coordinate 3,131,449, forward strand.
CTCGATTTGTTTGGCCCTATCTCCATTAATGGCAATAGGATTTTGCAACATGATCGGGTTTTGGTTTAAAATTTTCAACCATCCTTTTGTATCAAAACTACCGCCTTGAAATTTTTCAGGAACTTCAGGATGATCCGTGGCTAAAATTTCATCGAATCCCATACCAAGAAGCTCCGAAATTTCCGTCCAGGCGGTATCTCCTAAATTGTCCTTGGAAATGTCTATAGTATCGATTTGGAATTCCATTCCCTTTACATAGCCCAATACTTTTTCTCCAAGGTTTGAATTGGAGTTATAAATATAGCTAAGTTGATTTTTATCTCTTGCGAATACGCCCATCCGATACTATTTATAAAGTTCATTAGATTGAAACAATATTTGTATCTACTCAATATTATTTTCTCCGGGGTTAAATGTATTCAGATTAATGGTAGACGATTAGCGCAATACGTAGATAATGTACTCCGATTCATTTTGGTAAAAGTTCATTTTCAGAAACTCAGACGCAGTGTGATGGCGTTGAATTCTTGACCAAGTGGCAAACGACCCGCAGAAGGAAACACCTTTACCTTGTTCTCTTTCCTTTTGTGAAATTCCGGAACTAAAATGCCGGTAGCCGCCCCTAGAATATACCCAAGAACCACATCGGTCAAAAAGTGCTTACGCGCTTCAATTCGATAATATCCGGCCAAGACAGGAATTACTGCCGAAACCGTCCAGACAAAAGGCTTCAACTTAGAGTCCGGGTTAAAATCGCTAAACACTTTCGCGGCGAAAAAAGCTGCCGTAGCAGTCGCGGCCACATGGCCCGAATAAAAGGAGTTTTGCCCATTTGCCTCCAACCGCTCGTTTAGCGGGGCGTCCGAATTATAAACTAAGGGTCTGCTCCGATTGACAAGCCCTGCGGTAATGGTAAAAAAGGCCGAAGTTGTTGCCAGACTTTCCAAGTATAAACCTAAGATTTGAACAGCATGTTTATTCGCATTCTTATCCAAAAGCAAGCCAAAGGGCAGTGCGAACGAGCCATAAAAAGGGATATCGCTTACGTTATTCGCTTTTTCGGAATAATTGCCGGCAGCCCATCCATCAATACCGATAATATCTTCAGATTTTATTGAGTTGAGACGGTCATTAGTAATATTTTTCTTGTTGGATTTGATATAGAGACCTAACGCAGTACCGCTCAATGAACCTACAATCCAAGGCGTGTCTTTTTTCCAAGACATCTCGTATGGAGAATCTACAACTTGAGCACATATAGAATGGCAAAGGAAAATTGTCGATAATATGATAACGGTAATTCGCATCTTGTTTTTTTATCCAAAATGCGAAAGGGAAGCAATACCAGTTATCTTCAAAAAGGGAAAAATTGATTCTAAACCAATTTGAAGGCTTTTTACCCGCTGGCTGGCTCTCTAAAAAATAGGAATGCACAGATAAGAATTTATCAGGGGTGCAATCTCAAATTCTGATAAGTTATAAATCCGCAGGCGGATTGGAAATCAAAAATTTTGTACGGTCCCAAAATAATTTGGCGGTCAAGCGGGTAGGTTCGGTCAAATCCGCTAATAGTAATAGATTTCTTTTGAATTGCTCGAATTCGCTTTTGCTCGTAGTCTTCGCGTCGATAGGGTAGTAGGCCATTCCCCAATTCGGAAAGGTTCGCCTATCGATATCATCTTCCGAGAACATGTGAACCTCCTTATGACGATTGTCCGCCTTGATTTTTTCGTATAGCGCGTGAATCGTATCCTTTTCTCCTTCCAAAATCTGTATAAACCCACCCATATAATAGATAGGGCAACCCGTGATATCATCGCGCTGATTGTTTGAACGGGCCTGCTCCAAAAGCGCGTCTATATCCTCGGTCGCCATTTCATCCATGGCGATGGATTCGTAAGTAAGTGTGTAAAGCATAGAATTTCGAGTTTCCGGCAAATTTAAAGTTTTTAGTAAAATGCAAAAGCTAATATCCGGAAGGAAAAATGTAATAGCCTTGCTGCAATTTTAAAAAATGAGGCGAATTTACACTTAAGAACTTATGGTCGATGCTCTTTGGTTTGAGGCGGTTATGGCGTCTAATCAGCGGTTTAGAGTTAGCAATTCAATTTTTACAGCAAAGCTTTGATTAAAATAAATTACATATTTGGGTATCGATAATTGACTGGTTAAATGGTCGATATCAAGAATTATATAGTAATCTAAAAATATATAGTATGTTAAAGTGGACAGTAGTATTCGTTGTATTGGCAATCATTGCAGCAGTTTTTGGTTTTGGTGGGATCGCCGCCGGAGCGGCAGGGATAGCCAAAGTTTTGTTCTTCATTTTTCTTGCCTTAGTGGTAATCTCATTGCTGACTGGCAACAAGAAAATAGTGTAGAACGAAATCCTGAATCTTTATGAAAAAATCATTACTTCTTTTCATAGTTAACTTGGCCTTTATTTTGGCAGATGCCCATTTTCAGGATGAAATATCTGTAGATGGAATTGATGACAGCGCCGAGTGTGTCAGTATAGCTATTGAGGACGGTGTTTCGAACCCAACTAGGCAGGTTGCCACCCAATAATTTAAAATTTCAAACAAGATAATTCGGATAGTTGTCATTGCAACTATCCGTTTTAATTTATACCCAAATGGCGATACTATATTGGTTTAAGAACGATTTGCGATTGCATGACAACGAGGCCCTATACCGGGCAGTGGAATTAGGAAAGAAATTGCTGCTCTGCTATTGTATTGATCCAAAAAATTATCGTCAGCTGGATTTGGGTTTCAGAAAATCGGATAAAGTCCGACATCAATTTCTTTTACAATGCTTGGCCGATTTAAGAAGCCGCTTGCAAAGAATGGGCGGAAATCTTTTGGTCGTTAGCGGTAATCCGGCCATAGAAATTACGAAACTGGTTAACGAACTTAAAATTACCGATATCTACGCCGAGGAAGAATACGCCGAGGAAGAGTCGGAGCTGGTGGAGGGCGTAAAGAATGCACTTCCAGATTTCTGTCAGTTAAATCCATTTTGGGGTAGAACACTTTATCATAAAGACGATATACCTTATGCCATTGATGAAATTCCATTGATATCGAAAACGTATCGCATCAAGACCACTAAGGAAACCGAGGTTCGCGCTTGCTTTCCCGCCGTAAAAGAAATCGATTTTTTAAAAATAGCGGATTATGGGGAAATACCCGATTTGGAATCGGTAGTGCAAGAAAACAACAAATCGGAAGAAATCGAACCCTTTGTCAAAGGCGGGGAAACGAAAGCCCTAGAACGCCTCCAGCATTATTTTTTCGAAACCGAGCAATTAACGGCCTATAAGTGGACCCGTAACCGTTCGCTGGGAATGGATTACAGCTCAAAGTTCTCGCCCTATCTCGCACTTGGTTGCCTTTCCCCCAGATACGTTTATCATGAGGTCAAAAGGTATGAGGAAAAAACCAAGAAAAATTACGGAACATGGTGGTTTGTCTTTGAACTGGTTTGGCGTGATTTCTTCATTTTTCGGCACATGAGGGTCGGGCCTAAATTATATACTAAGAATGGTTTCAAAGGTAAAAAAGTCGAATTCGATAATTCAAAAATATTGTTTGATCGTTGGTGCGCCGGAAAAACCGGAATCCCTTTTATCGATGCCCACATGCGGCAATTAAGCCAAACAGGTTATATGAGCAATAGGGGTAGGGTCAATTGCGCTAGTTTTTTGATTCACGATTATAAAGTCGATTGGCGGTGGGGCGCGGCCTATTTCGAATCGAAACTGATCGATTACGACGTAAGCGTGAATTGGATGAACTGGCACATGCAGGCGTTCGAGATTTGGTACACGAATCCTGTGCATCAGGCGAACAAGTACAACGCCCAAGAATATATTCGTAATTGGCTTCCCGAACTCGCGCATTTGGATAATATTGCCATATTAATTCCATGGGAATCGGATATTGAATCGTATCCGAAACCCTTGGAAATATATCAAAAATGGCAACGGTCGATTAATACCATCAATAAGAAAAAGTTAAAAGAAACCGCCAAATGAAATCCACCGTGATCGCCAAGGGAATTTATAAGGCGTTTCTGTTAATTGCGGGAACTTTTCTTTTGCTCTATGTGCTGTATTTGATTCAATCCGTTATTGCTTATGTACTGCTCGCGGCCGTTTTTGCACTTATCGGTAGACCCGTTACGCTATGGTTGCGAACCAAGTTAAAATGTCCGAATATACTGGCGGTCTCAATTACCATTCTTCTATTGTTCACGTTGCTGGTGGGCTTGGTTTGGCTATTTGTTCCCTTAGTAACCGAACAGGGCGAAAAATTGGCCTTACTCAATTTAAAGAATATGCAGGCCGAACTTGAACTTTTCTTTCAAGAACTGACGAATTCTTTGGGGGCATCCAAGGAAATTGTTGAAGAAATCGTCGAAGAGGTCGATTTAGAGGAAACCGTAGAACGTGAAATGGAAACCGGATTTCTTCCCCGGGTATTTAATTCCGTAATGCAGGTCGTCGGTACAATGAGCATCAGTTTATTCTCCATAATTTTCATAACTTTTTTTCTTCTAAAAGATACTCAGATTATTCAGGGTACTTTAGTTCGCATGTTTCCATCGATGCATCGCCCAGGTATCATGAATTCCATCGATGTAACCAAGAACTTACTTTCTCGATACTTTATCGGTTTGCTGCTTCAAATTCTAATTTTGTTCATTATCTACGCAGCTACCCTGACCTTGGTAGGTATCGAACACCCCTTGGCCATTGCATTTTTATGTGCTCTGTTCAATATCATTCCCTATGTCGGTCCCATTATCGGTGCGGTGTTTATGATGGTCTTTACCGTAACCAGTAATCTAGGCTTGGATTTTGGAATCGAAATAGTACCAAAAATGGCCTACGTCGCCATTGGCGTCATCGTAGGCCAATTAATCGATAATTTCTTTTCCCAGCCGTTTATTTTCTCCAACAGCGTAAAATCGCATCCGTTGGAAATATTTCTGATTATAATTATGGCCGGACTGCTGTTCGGGGTTGTGGGGATGATTGTAGCCGTACCGGGTTATACGGTGCTTAAAGTTATTTTGAGGGAATTTATCCCTGAAAATAGGATTGTTAAGGCACTGACGACGCGATTGAAATAAAACATGATGACGCGATTGAAATAAAACATTATGACAATTGGTTCACAATTTCGGGTTATCCGGTTAATCAAATTCTTCATAACGGATTACTTTATGTTCCAAACTTTAAAAGATGGATGAAAAAATCAAACACATTGCAAGGACGGGTTATGCCTCAAAAGGTACGGTCTATGCACTTACGGGAATATTGGCCTTTGGGGCCGCAATAGGACTAGGACGTTCTTCAGAAGGGAAATTGGGCGTACTGAAATTTTTACAGGGTCAACCCTTCGGAAATATTCTATTGGGAATTTTGGGCCTCGGTTTACTGTGCTATGCATTTTGGCGGTTCTTTCAAAGTATCAAAGACCCGGAAGATATTGGAACGGAAGCTAAGGATGTTGTAAAACGTATCGGTTTTTTCTTTAGCGGACTCGTCTATCTCGGATTAGGTGTTTATTCGATTTACCATATTTTCAATCCAGCGAGCGGTGGTAGCAAATCGGGTGGAAGTTCGATGATTCCCTCGGAATATCTCGACTACGTATTTTATGCGGTGGCAATAGGTCTTGCTATAAAGGCGGTGTTTCAAATCGTCAAGGCATATAAGGGAGATTTTCTTAGAAAATTCCATTTGAATAGTCTCTCCAATATCAATACGAGAAAAACGATTAAATGGTTGGGCTATGCGGGTATGGTATCCAGAGCGATTGTTATTGGTATCGTATCCTATTTCTTCTTTAGGGCCGCAGATACGGCCAGTCAAGGCGATATCAAAGGTACCTCGGACGCTTTTTCCTTCTTACGGCAAAATTCGGAAGGCCCGTGGTTAATGGGTTTCGTAGCACTGGGTCTAATTTGTTATGGTGCCTATATGTTCATCATGGCGAAATACAGACGGTTTGATGATTAATAGCACTTCAAGCGCATGAGGCCCCTATCAATCGGATTAATATTAGGATGTTTAGGGATAAATAAATAAAAAACAAAGGGTTAATTTGGGAGAGTACAACTTAAAATAAGCGAATGCAAATCATATATGAGTACCACGACGTTGCCCAAAGCGACCGTCTAGAAAATTTAGCACAGGAGAAGTTGGAGGACTTAAAAAAGAAATTCGATATGATAATCCGTGCGGATGTTTTTTTCAAGGAAGAAAACACGACTTCCGATGAGACCGGAAAGATTTGCAATATTCGATTAAGTCTGCCCGGCCCGAGATTGTTCGCGGAGGCAAGTCATGAAAATTTTGCAAGTTCCATCTCCGAATCGGTCAGCGATTTGGAGCGGCAATTGCGAAAGCGAAAAGAGAAATTGAAAACATTTTAACCCTTAAAATCAGAAATTATGAACAGCGATCAATTAGAAGGTAAGTGGAAACAGGTCAAAGGCGAATTTAAACAGAAATACGGCAATTTGACCGACGATGATGTAACCTATTCCGAAGGTAAATTTGACGAAATGATGGGTCGACTTCAAGAAAAGACCGGGAAGCGTCGAGAGGAACTGGAACGGGAAATCGAAAATTGGTAAAATTTTGAATAGGTCACTCACAGAAAATAACCTCTAAAAATAGTTAGGGGTTATTTTTTTTGGGAAATATTTAGTTTCCAAATTTCACTTTAACATAGCAGCCTCAAAAACAGCCATCTAAGAAATGAAGAAATTCGATTATAGTCTTGACTACAAAAATTTGAATCTGCGCGAACGCCCAGAACTGTATGCCATTGGGAAGGGCGAGCAAGGGGTGCTTCTTGTCGAACCCTATAAATCGGAAATTCTGCCCTATTGGCGATTTAAGAATCCCGAAATTGCTTCGAAGTCCGCCACAAAAATTTATGAATTGTTTCTTGACTATTTAAGAGATAATGATTTTGTCGGTGCGGATATGGCACGAAAGTATTTGCAAATGGGCTTTACCCGCGCTCGGCGCTATGCCAACTACAAAGGAGGGAAGAAATATGATGGTCCCGTACCCAAGGATAAAAAAGGGCAAAGTGGCTCACATGGTCGAAAACAGTTGGAGCGTCAGAAGGAAGATGTTGTAAAGGCCGAGGCAGCGGCTATTTTCAAAACCAAATTGGAGTTGGCTAAAAGCAATGCGGATTATTTAAAGCAGAAGAAAAATTTTGTTGAGGCCTTTGGGTAATCTTATTTTGGAATTGCTATTGAAAAATTCAATTGCTTTTTGATCTTTTTTTTTGAAGTCGAATCGGGCCTCTTGCCTCCGATGGTTTTTTAACGATTTTCACGCCCTTTTGAAGTGCAATTAATTGTCCGGATGTCACAAGGTTGTCGGCCACCTCTCGAACTAAATCCATTTTATCGCGCCAAATATCCGGAGCAAATTTTCGAGCCACTTCCGAAGGGCAGTAGGTTTTATCCAAACCCCTTTCCTCGGCAAATTGTAAATGCAAATCTTTAATTTGTTCCTCGACGTTTTTGCTCATTTTTCGGCATCCGGTGGAAGGATGTTTTCGTCTTTTATATTTTCCTCCGGTATTTTACTTATAAATTCGAACAAATCTGTATTCGCGCTAGGCCCATAACCTACCAACAACGTGCCTTTGCCATCATCCGAAGTTTGAATGACATACAGAATCGACATATCATCGGGATTGCTCATTCCCTCATAGCGGTGTTCCTTTACGATTGTGATGTCGGTAGGGCTATATACTTTTTCCGTCTTTAGGCTGCGCAGATTTCCATCCACAAATTGATACGAATCGGAATATCCCACTTTTTCATATTGCTTGATATAATCGGTTTCATGTTTAGCAAAATCATTTTCCATAGTTGAGTTTTTCAGGTTAAACGGCAATTTTCTCAGCCTTAGCCATCCGCTTCCAATTGCGATGCTTCGCAATGGCCGAGATAAAATCCTTGGCTTTGCCATTGATAAAGATGGCTTCATCATTTTCCATATCGTTGATGGCACTTTCTTCCAGTAAACGTGCCCCTTCATTATCGACGGCAATGGCCTTACAATGTTTATAGGCTTCCTCGACAAACTTGAGAAATTTAGCTTTTTCCAAGAGCGCTTTAACGGACTTTTTTCCTCCGGGAATATACACGGCATCGAATAATACGCTTTCCGTAGTCATAATTGATGCATCGACCTTATGCTCCATTTCGGAATCACAGGTAATGGTACCACCATGCGGTGCAACGAGTTTGACCATGGCATTTTGTTTTTCCAAAGCCTTTTTCATATTGTCAAAATCCTTCATGTTAAAACCATCGGCGACCAAAAAAGCGATTTGCCGGGTTGCGATGGAATCGAAAATGGTATTCGCTTGGCTCAATGTGGGAGCTTTGTCAAGGTAGTTTTTTTTCTTGCCGGGCTGATGTTCCTTAACCTTGGCATCGGCACCGATGGCCTGATTGATAGGTTTATCAATGCTTTTCGGCACTTTCATACCTAAATTTTCGGCCACATTTTTGGCTAAGTCGGTATCGATTTGGGAAATAATCCACAACATACGTTCCTTGATATGGTCGTGGTTGCATTTGCCTAATTCAAAGGAGTAGGCATCGACGACATGAGCTTTTTCCCAGTCGGCCAGACTTCTATAGAATAACGCAGGTTGCGAAAAGTGGTCACTGAAACTTTCGCTTCGGGTTCGGATTTTCTTCGCATCGATTCGCTCTTGGTACGATTCAAAACCACCTTCCGCTACTTTGGAAAGATAGGGGCAGCCACCGCCCAAGGTATTCGGGAAATAAGCGGTTTGCCCTTTCGGAATCTCCATTTGCATGTGGCCGTCACGCTGGTTGTTATGCACATCGGATACCGGTCTGTTTATTGGTAGCTGATGAAAATTATGGCTGCCCAATCGGGACAATTGTGTATCACGATAGGAAAACAAACGGCCTTGCAAGAGTGGATCGTTCGTAAAGTCGATACCCGGTACGATATTACCGGGCAAAAAGGCTACTTGCTCCGTTTCCGCAAAGAAGTTTTCGGGATTTCGATTGAGCACCATTCGACCGATACGCTGTACGGGTACCATTTCTTCGGGAATCAATTTTGTGGGATCCAAAAGGTCAAACTCGAATTTATGCTCATCTTCTTCGGGAACGACCTGTATGCCCAATTCCCATTCCGGAAATTGTCCAGCTTCGATGGCATCCCACAAATCCCTTCTATGGAAATCGGAATCCGCACCACTGATCTTTACGGCCTCGTCCCAAGTTACGGAATGAACACCCAATTTTGGTTTCCAATGGAATTTGACGAAGTGCGCTTCCCCTTTTTTGTTGATCAGTCGGAAGGTATGGATGCCAAACCCTTCCATCATCCGATAACTTCGAGGTATGGCTCGATCGCTCATTAGCCAAATTTGGTTGTGCATCGTCTCGGTGGTTAATGATACAAAATCATAGAAGGTATCGTGCGCCGAGGCCGCTTGCGGAATTTCCTTGTTCGGTTCTGGTTTGACCGAATGTATCAAATCCGGGAATTTCATGGCATCTTGAATAAAGAAAATCGGCATATTGTTTCCGACCAAATCCCAGGTACCTTCCTCAGTGTAAAATTTCACGGCAAAGCCACGCACGTCCCTGGCCAAATCTGTAGAACCTTTGGAACCGGCCACCGTGGAGAACCGGACAAATACAGGTGTTTTTCGGGAGGTATCCGTAAAGATTCCTGCTTTGGAGTACTGATCGATACTCTCATATAGCTCGAAATACCCGTGGGCACCACTTCCGCGCGCATGTACGATCCGTTCTGGAATACGTTCATGGTCGAAGTTGTGAATTTTTTCACGGAGTAGAAAGTCTTCAAGTAAGGTCGCTCCCCGTTCCCCTGCTGTTAGGGAGTTGTTGGTATCGTTGACCTTCAGCCCCTGTCTTGTAGTCATGGGTTTATCCTGACAATCTATCGTATAATTTTTTAACTGCTTCTCTTTTTCGGTGGACTTTGAAGTTTTCTTTTGTGCCATGGGAATCAATTTTGGAGTTTTACTTTTCTTGATATTTCGGGATTTCAAACTGTCCATTGAAATTAGTTTTCTCCCCCTAAAGCCATTGGCTGCATAAAGCGCATTATTGACCCAAACCCTTCTGTGGTCGTTAATCCGGATTCCTTTTTCGCATTGCACTATTTTCTAAGCTTTTTGCAATAAGGAAATGATAGAGGCATAAGTAACTTTAATCTGTTATGAACAAGAGAAAACAAAAATCGGATTTCCTATACGGTGTGTTCGTCTTGCGGGAACAATTGCACACCTATTTGGATATTTTGGACAAGCACCGCAAACCCTTGGATGCGCATCTTGGGGAGACCACAACATTACGAATTTTGACTAACAAAAAGGTATTATTGGAGAGGGTAGAGGATAAATTTATGGCCTTATCGAGAATGACCATCAGCAATGCCGAAAATTTTGAGCCTTATGAAAGCCCATGGATCAATTCCGATGGACTACCGTTGTCTAATTCGAAACGTTCAATCCTGAAAGTACTGGTGGATTTTGATAAGGTTGTTATGGTCTGGTGCTATTTTTTTATCACTGCCGAAGAAATCGATGCCGATGATGCGGGATTTATGTTGTCGCTTATTCAGGATACTAAATTTGAAATAGATAATTTAATTGCTGAGTTGGAGCAGTAAGGCTAATCATTCGCCTTATTCATACCCAATTCGGTTTCAAATAGTTGGATTAACCCCCGTAATTTTTCGCTTACTAATATAATTCTTTAATGATAAAAATGGAAAAAATCCATATATTTGGATATTTTCCATTTTATGCAAAACTCGATTCTACATTTTGATTTGGATACCTTCTTCGTTTCCTGTGAACGGTTGCTGGACAGCCGTTTACAGAAAAAACCGTTGTTGGTCGGTGGGCTGAGCGACCGGGGCGTAGTGGCGGCCTGTAGTTACGAAACGCGACCGTATGGTATCCGTTCGGGCATGTCGATGAAAATGGCACGTCAACTTTGTCCCGAAGCGGTCTGCATTCGTGGGGATTCCGGGGTGTATAGTAAATATTCCCATTTGGTTACCGAAATCATCAGTAACGAGGTGCCACTATTCGAAAAATCAAGCATCGATGAATTTTACGTGGACTTGACAGGAATGGATCGCTTTTTCGGTAACTATAAGTTCGCCCGCGAATTACGTCACAAAATTATCGAAAATACGGGACTCCCGATTAGTTTCGGACTTTCCCAAAATAAAATCGTTTCAAAAGTCGCTACCGGCGAAGCAAAACCCAATAACGAACTTCAAATTGACGCAGGTCTCGAAAAACCGTTTTTAGCCCCGTTGTCCATTCGAAAAATTCCCATGGTGGGCAAGGCCTCCGCGCAAACCTTAAAAAGTTTGGGCATATTCAAGATTCGAACCCTTCAGGAAATGCCGGCCGAAGTGCTCGTTCGGGTCATGGGGAAAAACGGCGAAACGATTTGGAGACGCGCGCAGGGTATCGACCATGTTCCCGTGGTGCCCTACAACGAACGAAAATCGACTTCTACGGAGCGCACTTATGAAAGAGATACCATCGACATGCAAACCATGAAGGAATCGCTGATTGCCATGGGCGAAAAAATGGCCTACCAATTGCGTATGGACAATCGACTGACGGCCTGTGTAACCTTGCGTATCAAATATTCCGATTTTAAGACCTATACGAAGCAGAAGCGAATACCCTATACAAATTCTGACCATAAAATCATCGCCACCGTCATGGAGCTTTTCAAATCGCTCTACAATCGAAGAATGTTGGTGCGATTGCTTGGGGTAAAGGTTTCCCATTTGGTACAGGGCAGCCATCAAATCGATATGTTCGAGGATGACGAAGCCGTATTGAACCTTTATGCCTCGATGGACCGTATGCGGCAACGTTATGGGCCCGCTGCCGTGATGCGGGCGGCAACGATTGATACAAAATCCATTCGTAGTAACCGGAATCCGTTCAACGGCGAACCGCCGATTGTTTTGGCCCATAGACGACAATAATGTACTTGAACTGTCACACCTACTATTCTTTACGTTATGGCACTTTTTCGGAAATCGAACTTCTGAAAATGGCCAAGACCCATGGTGTGTATTATTTGGCCGTAACCGATATCAACTCCACCACCGCTTGTCTCAATTTTTTAAAGGAGGCAAAAAATTACGACCTGCATCCTGCGGTTGGGGTAGATTTTAGAAACGGGGTAGAACAGCTTTACGTTATCTTGGCCAAAACCAACATGGGTTTTCAGGAAATCAATACGTATTTGTCCAAACATTTGCATGAAAAAAAAGCTTTTCCTATTGAGGCCCCTGAATTGCGGGATACCTATGTAGTTTATCCGTTCCAAAAAATTCTGGAACGAAAGACCGTACAATTGCAAGTTCATGAATTTATCGGTATTTCGCTCTCCGACTTGAGAAAACTCCCCTTTTCAAACTATCGGCACGAGACGAAAAAATTGGTAATTCAACAACCCGTAAGTTTTCGGAACCAGTCCGATTTCAATGCCCATCGGCTGTTACGCACTATTGATTTGAACACACTGTTAAGTAAATTGCCCACCACCGAACAGGGTTCGATATCGCACCGAATGATTCCCATTACCGATTTAAGAACGGCTTATAAAGATTTTCCCTCCTTATGGGAGAATACCGAACGCATCCTATCGAAGTGCAAGGTCGATTTTAAGTTCGACTATGAGAATGAAAACCAGAATCAAGCCGTTTATTTGGAGGACCGCAAAGCAGATTTCCAATTTCTGAAAAAGGAGTGTTTGCGGAAGGTGCGAGAACGCTTTCCGCGCCCCACCAAAGAACTGTACGCTCGTTTGGATAAAGAACTGGAAGCCATCCGCAGTATGGATTTCGTTTCCTATTTTCTGATCAACTATGACATCATCCGCTATGCCAAATCCAAAAATTACCCCTACATCGGTCGGGGTAGTGGCGCCAATTCGCTGGTCGCCTATATTTTGGGCATTACCAATGTGGATCCCATCGAGCTTGACCTTTATTTTGAACGGTTTATCAATGTGTATCGGAGCAGTCCCCCTGATTTCGATATCGACTTTGGTTGGAACGACCGAGAGGATATAACGCGCTATATTTTTGAACGTTTTCCCAATACTGCTTTAATGGGCACGTATGTCACTTTTCAATATCGAGCGGTTGTGCGTGAGCTTGGTAAGGTGTTTGGGTTGCCCAAGGAAGAAATCGATGCGTTTTTAATCGGGCGTAGACTGAAGAACCCAAATCCCGATACGGACGAATATTTAAAACTGATTACTAAATACGGCAAATTAATCCACGGCTTTCCAAATCATTTGAGCGTACATGCCGGGGGAATTTTGATTACCAAAAAACCCATATCCTATTATACGGCGACCTTTATGCCACCGAAGGGTTATCAGACCGTACAGTTCGATATGAACATCGCAGAAAGCGTGGGCATACACAAATTTGATATCCTCAGTCAAACGGGACTTCCGAAAATCAAGCATGCCATTGAAATCATCAAAGAAAATCAGCCGAATGCTGAAATCAAGGATGTTGAGAACTACAAACAGTTTACCCGTGACCCGAATATCAATAACCTCTTAAAAACGGGCGATTGTATTGGGGTGTTCTATGTGGAGAGTCCGGCCATGCGGGTGTTGATGACTAAACTCCGTACCCAGGATTACCTGAATCTTGTGGCCGCAAGTTCCATCATTCGACCGGGTGTCTCCAATGGGGGCATGAAAAACGAATTCATATTGCGGCACCGAAATCCCGAACGCTGCAAGCAGGCACATCCTGTGATGATGGAAATACTGCACGATACGTATGGCGTCATGGTCTATCAGGAAGATGTACTGAAAGTCGCCCATAAATTTGCCGGACTCTCGCTCGCCGAGGCTGATATTTTGAGAAGGGGTATGCGGGGCAAGGTCAGCTCGAAGGGTCAGTTTGAACGCATCGAGCAGAAATTCAAGGATAATTGTGTCAAAAAAGGATATAGCGATCAACTCATCGAAGAAATTTGGGGGCAGGTCAAGGCTTTTGCCGGATATGCCTTTGCGAAAGGCCATAGCGCCTCGTATGCGGTAGAAAGTTATCAAAGTCTGTATTTAAAAAGATATTTTCCGCTGGAATTTATGACCGCTGTGTTAAACAATGGGGGCGGTTTTTATAATGTACAGACCTATATCAACGAAATCAAAAATTGCGGGGGCATTGTGGAACCGCCCTGTATTAACAACAGCGACCATCCAAATTGCATTAAAGGAAAAACGGTGTATTTGGGTTTTGGAATGATAAAATCATTGGAAGACCGAACCGTGCAGCGATTGTTATCCGTTAGGCAAACCAGCGGATTGTTCAAATCTTTGGACGATTTTGTGGACCGGGTCAAGATCAGCCTAGAACAGTTGATGCTTTTAGTGCGATTGGATGCCTTTCGTTTTACGGGCTTGGACAAACACCAGATTGCGTGGCAGGCGCAGTTTAAACTCAAGGCCACAAAACAAGATTACCACGCCCCGGTTTTATTCAGGACCCAACAAAAGTCGTACGCCCTTCCCCAATTTAAGACCAATGCGCTGATCGATGCCTATGACCAAATGGAACTGCTAGGGTATCCGCTGGTGTCCCGATTCGACTTACTTGCCGAACAGATGTCGAGCGATTGCTTGGCTAAAGACCTTCCGTCTCATAATAAAAAGCGGATTGTAATTTATGGCGATTTGGTCACGGCCAAAGGTACTGCGACGAACGATAAACGCTTGATGCATTTTGGTACTTTTCTAGATAAACACGGGGACGTTTTCGACACCGTACATTTTCCGAACGTCTCCGAAAAATATCCGATTATCGCCAAAGGTATTTACAAGATTACGGGAAAGGTTACTGAAGAAATGGAGTATTTCAGCTTAAATGCCGAAAAAGTGGAATTCCAAACTATTTTGCCCGACCCGAGGCAAGTTGATGAGGGGCATAAGACGAGTGGTCAATTAGCAGATAAATTTATTGGAAGCCCTAAAATTATTAACAGTTGAAATTAATATGTTAGAATTATTTCATCTAAATATCATTGCATTTCAATCATTTGCGCACAGCCAAGACTGATGTAGTCAATTTTCAACAGCTGGGAGGTTTACAGTTTAACTGTCACATATCTTGTTATATAACAACCTAAAACACTTGCAAAATACGATAAACATTGAATTGACGGGTAAATGGCGGGTAAAGTACAGCCCAAAAATTTGAGTTTTAAGGTTGGATAAATGAAATTGCCGTTGAATCTTAAATCCATGTATTATGACACCATTAAAATCTTTCGTCGGCACCGCCGCCAACTTCTGTTTATCGCTACTATTCTGTGCTCTGCTTACACCGAATCTTTCACGCGCTTGTACTATCGTAAGCGCCATAGCGAAAAACGGTCATGTGTGGACCGCCAACAATGAAGATGGCCCTTTCGGGGTCGCGAACTTTATCAATGTCTATCCACGTTCTGAATCGGACAAATATGGGTACTACACTATGACTTATTTATCGCCACTATACGGCCAGAGTGGGGCGATT
The DNA here is from genome assembly GCF_013402795.1 of Costertonia aggregata. Lineage (GTDB taxonomy): Bacteria > Bacteroidota > Bacteroidia > Flavobacteriales > Flavobacteriaceae > Costertonia > Costertonia aggregata. The sequence continues at coordinate 3,147,098 of NZ_CP058595.1, forward strand.
CAAGGAGGAATGAACACTGCCGGACTAAGTTTTGACTTTAATGCCATCCCTTACGTTGCGGATTTCGACCCAAAAAGCAGAAAAGCCTTTCCGCAAGGAAACGACGCGATTCTTCCCCATATCTTGGGAAATATGGAAACGGTGGAACAAGTCATCTCCTTTTTTGAGACCTATTGGTTCGTCGACGGTTTCAGGGATGCGCAGATGCATGTCTCCGACAAGAACGGAAGGTTTGCCATTATCAGCGCTTCCGGTGTGGAATTGGTCGATGAAGGGGAGTTTCTGGTATCCACGAATTTCGATATTTGTGGTAAAGAGAATGGTTCTTCTTGCTGGAGATATCCCATAGCTGTGGAAAAGTTGTCGACCTCAGGTGCCAGTCTCGAGACCATGGAAGCCATCTGCCGGGAAACCACACAAAAGAACGGTGCCACCATGTATTCCAATATCCAAAATCTTAGCACCGGCGATATTTGGTTTTTTTCAAAGCACGATTCAGGAACCCTATTGCGCACGAACCTCAAAACGATGCTTTCCAACGGGAGAAAATCATACACCTTCAGCGACCTAGGATCCTTAAAGGAAGAGCGGCCCGTACGTAACTGGCAAGCACCAAAATTGGCCAAGTTTTCTAAAAATTCGGTAGCAGGATATTTGGGTACTTATGAACATTCCTATATCGGTTCCGTCAATGTTAGGGCGGTGGAAAGTGGAATCGAAGTTTCCTTTATGGACGGTACCAAAGAAACGCTCTATTTGGATAATCGGGGCAATTTTTCCCTTCCCGATTACGACCTTTATATTACATTTGGAACGGACGAAGATTCGGGAAATCCACAAATGAGCCTTTATGAAAAAGGGTTTTGGTCCTTTACCGTAAAAAACCCGATGCCGTTGAACAAAATAGCGATTCCAGAAAATGAAACAGCCCGAACTGGGAAACAGGATATCACAATTGCGAAAGGCCAAGGGTCTTACCCAAGAAGAGCTCGTAGAGCGCTGTAACGTAAGTGTAAGGACGATACAGCGCATCGAGACCGGGGAGGTCAATCCGAGGAGCTATACCGTAAAGACCATCCTCGCGGCACTCGAATCCGACTTCGACGAACTGCATTCGGACAGTTCTTTTTCCAGAAACGTATTGAAAACCTTGAGAGTGTCATGGTTGGCGGGCATCATTTATTTCGTGCTCGGGCTTTTGGAAGGCCCTATGGATATCAACAGAATCGTGATTGGTTCCGAAATTCCTGAGGACGTCATAGCCGACTTTATTCCTATGTTATACTTTAGCCCCTCGCTGTATATAATCATAAAAATCCTGGTGCTTATTTCCTATGTGCTATTTTTAAAAGGGTTCATATCCATCGGCCTTTATACCGGAAATTCTTTATTATCGATAATTTCGAGAACATTGATCGGGGTAATGGGCTTTGCCATTGTCTTTGACCTTCTTTCATTCTTCTATCAGGAATTAGACGGTCTGTTCGTGCAAATGGCGATTGCCCTAGCGCTGGGTGCGCTTAGTATTCTTTTTGGAATCGCACTCGTTAAACTGCGTTCGGGACTGGGCATGATCTGTATTTTTACTGGGGCGATCGAAATTTTGGTAGGGATTCTTTTTCTGTTTTTTCAGCCTATCGGATTGGTCATACAGATGGTGGCCGTTTTATTGGAATTTGTCATCGTCTATCAAACCTCAAAAGCGATAGCGGAAGGTTCGGATATAGCAATTGGTAATTTGGGTTAGTAATTTTTCGGTTATTCTTTCTAGTTAAAGGAAAGTTATTCAAACGTTCATTCAATAATAAATCAATGTAGGTTCGAAAATTAAAAATTATACTAATTGCAAACCATGCCTAAACCCACAACTTTTTTAAACAGAGAACCGTTAACTTTGTAATTTAGAAATTTTGAAGTTTGACACTACCAATTATCCATAGTTTAAAACAAACTCCCTTGCTCGTTAGGTTCCGGATAATCGACTCGTTCCAATACCTTTGGAGTATTTTTTGGCACTCCTTATTTATATAAATCCCTTGTTACGGGATAGCACTCGAACTCGGCCGTTGTAAAACCGACTCTCATCAAGTCTTTCACGTGCAGCTCTTCCAAATCGGGTCTGAGCCATTCCTGTTCAAATTCGGTATCGAGCACTAAGGGCATGCGTTTCTTCTTGTTATGCACTTCCGAAAAAAGTTCGTTCGCCTCAACGGTTATGATGGTAGTGCTATAAAGTCCGTCGTCGATTTCGGAATACAAACCTGCAAAAAAGAAAATCTTATCGGTCTTATAATGGCAGAAATAAGGAAAGGCGGTGCCGTTGGCGTGATGGGGTTCGAAAAATCCGTTGGCCGCAATCAAGCATCGGTTCGTTAATGGAAAATCTTTAAAGGAAGGTTTGTCAAAAATTGATTCGGAACGGGCATTGTTAGTGTAGTTTTTATCTAGAAATTCCGATATATCCCCCTTCATAGCCCATTTTGGTACTAGCCCCCAAGTCGCCGGAACGATTTCACTTGATTTCTGCTGGGGTATGATATAGAGATTTTGATGGTCGAACGCCGATTGAAAATAATAGGGTCGGTATTCCTCCGGAAAGCGAAGTTTCAATTGAATTCTAGCCTCAAGTTCATGGGCTTCTTTGGTTAACGTTGCGGAATAGCACATAGAATACTAATAATAGTTTATACTGATTTCTAATAACATAAATAGTTAATTTAACCAAAAGATTTCAAATTGGAAACTCAAAAAGGTGCCGAAACAACTGCTTCGGCACCTTTTGGAAAATATGAAGTACATGGCACTTTTACGCCAAGTCTTCCATAGATTTTATTTTGTTCAAATCCGTTCTGATTTTTGTCTTTTGCTCTCTAATCAGAGTTGCGATAGAACTGGGAAGATGGGTGTCGTCCAAAACTTCGTCGTATTCTTCAACGGCCGCTTTGTCCCCTCGAATCGCTTCTTCCAACATTGCCTCGTCGTCATCCCCAGAGAAGAATGCTTTCACGTCCATCCAAGCTCTATGGATGCTTCCGGTAAAGCTGCTATCATCATCGATATCATCATAATTGGCGACCATTTCGCGTTTTAGCGCATTGTTAAATTGTGCCCGCTCACTGGCCTTGTTTTCAAAATAGGATTTTAAACTATGGCTATCCGCATTCTCGGCCGCCTTTCGGTAGCCTTTCTCGGCATCTCTATTTTTTTCAAGAATTTCCTCTAATTGATCGACTAAATTGTCATATTTTGTTTCCATGATATGTTTATATTTTTAGATTAATTAATACCGGAATTTAACGATTCGGGTTAGATAGCATTAGCACAAAAAAGATTTATCCTGACCCTAAAAATATATTGAGTAATCGCTCTGGAATCGGCTACTTTTAGTCGTGAGTAAGCCACGGCCTAAAACGGAAAGGTGCCGATAAAAATCCATCGGCACCCTATCAAATAAATCAACTAAAAAATACTACTTTGAGTAAATAACCTCCGCGTCGCGCACATCGGCATCCAAATCGTTCATTGAATTCACATAGCGGTATTGGTTGTTTAAAACATTATCGGCACGTTCCCCGATGATAATATGAACGACATCCAAATCAGGCGCGTTCAATTCGACCTGATCTTGAACCCGCATGGTCTTATCGCCCAAATTAGTTTTCAGCTTATCTAATTTTGATATAACATAAAGCCTTCTATCCGATGCCCTGATTTCTTGAATGTTCAAATCATGTTCGTTTCCGGAAACTTCTGCTTCTACAACGATACTGCGTTCCATTTTATCTTCGCCGGGCATATCGACATCGATAAAGGGCACTTCAACTTCTTCCTCTTCCATGACAACAATAACCTTGGGAACTTCAACGGTCTTGGTCGTGGTACCGACATCAATATCGGCCCAGTTTACATCATATTCGGGAAGTTCGCCTGCATCGGCGGTAACATCTACATCTAATTCGGGCATTTCGCCTTTTTCTTCTTTTTTAACATTGCAACTACTGATCAGGGCAAGTGCCAATAAGGGTATAAATACTTTTTTCATGATTGTGTTTTTAAACTTATTATTGATTTACGATAAATGCATGGATGACTCCTGGCAACCAGGCCAAAAGCGTCAGTAAGATGCTTATGAGCAAGGTGGTGCCGACCCCATGCTTTAAAAATACGGCCAAAGGTGGCAGTAAAATATTCAGGATAATCGTTAAAAGTGACATTGGATATTTGAGTTTTGATTCATTGCAAAAATCGAAAACTCAATCCATAAGGCTTAGCCGTATAAATCAAGATGTTAGCTTGAAACCTAATTTAATCGATTTGAGGAAGGATTGTCAAGGTTATCGAATTAAGAAATATATATTACGCTAAAAATTTAGGGCTAACGGCTTAATTGTAAATAAGGAAATTTTCGAATTTGCATAAAATCAAAAAACGTTGAACATGGAAATTTTGGAATTTGAGACGGGCGAGTTGCTGCCCTTTGCGATACGAGTGATAATCGCAGGTGCGGGGGGAATGTTAATTGGTTTTGAACGGGATGTTAAGGGAAAGACTGCCGGAATTCGAACGAGCATTTTGGTAGCCATGGGTGCGGCAGTGTTTGTGCTAATGTCATTGCATTTGGGACAAAGTCCAGAAGCTGATTATATGCGGGTTATTGGTCAGGTCGTATCGGGAATCGGTTTTTTGGGTGCCGGGGCAATTCTGCAAAACAAGAATAAAATAAAGGGCATTGCCACTGCTGCGACCATTTGGTGCAGTGCCGGGATTGGGTGTTTGGCAGCGGCATCATTGTTTTCGCAATTGGCGGTTTTCGTCATTCTGGTCGTTATAGTCAATATAACCTTCGGGATTATCAGTATAGGAAAAAAGAAGGATCATTTCAATTAAAAGAAAAAAAGCTACCAAATTCGCAAGTCGCTAAAAAAATTAGGGCCAGAGCAAAATAATTCCACCCCCAAAAAATTCGGTCAGGTGTACCCGAACAATCCGAAGGCGGATTAAAATTCCTACTCCAATCAATTTAAAATGAGACCAAACTTCCGCCAATGGCTGCTAAGCCTGAAAGCAGTGCCGTGATGACCAACCACCACGCGGCAGAAGCTGCGGTCTTACGGGAATGCTCTGCCTGAATTACGGCCTTGCGCTTTACGTTCTCAAGTCTTTTTGAAATTTCGGCCTGTATCTTGCCCATTCTTTCGGTAGTATCGGTCTTGGCCTTTTCAAACTGGTCAACGACCTTATCAAGATTTTCTGCAGAAATGTACCTGTTGTTCGTTAATAAGGCCCTAACTGTATTCCTATCCATTTTATCCAATCGGGAACGGAGAATGGAAAGGCTTTGCTTCGGATCGTTCCAAATCCGCTGAAAATCCGACCGCAGGGCATCATAACGAATTTCCGGTCTTTCGGTAGAATCGAAAAAGTCGCGTACCCGGTTTTCAATCTCCTTGGTAAGATTACCATTGGTCTTTTCATGATAAGTTGCCCGTGCAGCGTTGAGCTGTTGCTCGACGGTATCGGCATAACTTTCAATTTTACTTCGATCCAAATTGGTATTTTTATCTAGATAATTCACTATGGATTCTCGATCCAACTCCTTGATTTTGGTTTGAAGAAATGCCTTGGCCGCAGTCGGGTTCTGGATTAGTTCGTTGATTTTGGTTTTAACCGATTTCAGGGCAAGCCCCTCATCATTGGAAGTGGACAGATAATTTTGAATGGTACTTAAGTGTTGCTCGACAGTTTCTTTATCTGCCTTACTGAATGTGGCCATAATTTCGGCAATTCCCTGTGCGGGAGTATCGCTCTCGGCATACTTTTGACGGGCGCTTTTCAATGCCTGCTTCAATTGTGCCGCTTTTTGCTTTCCCTTATCAGTTTTATCACTGTTATCAATAGCCTTGGACAGCACTTGCTGAATAGCCATCCACTTACCAGTTGAATTTTTACTTTTTGATTTGTTGGCTATGCTCTCAAGGTCATTAACCAAATCACTATAATCAGGCAACTTTTTTTCGGCCCGCTCGAAAAAGCTATTGATAGTTTCGTTGATCTTCGTAGTGTCGATAGCATCGTCAAACTCGTTTCTAATGTTGGAAATCTTATTCGATATAACCGTTTCCAGCTTTTTCTGTTCAGAGGGCGCAAAAGCATTTTTGACCATATCCGCCGAAGACCTAAGTCCGGACATCGCCGTATTAATCAATCCGCCGATAACTGTATTGGCAAATTTAAATTCCAGATAAAACAGCACGATAAAGAAAATGGCCCAAACCACCAAGCCCAAAGCAATAGCGATACCGTCATAGTTAAAAAGGCTCAACCGGATGGCGATGGCCGTGGCCGCAAATAAAGAAATGCATGTGGTCAAAATACTCCAGACCCCGAAACCGGTCGTGATCTTTACCCCCAGATTGGTACCAGCGGAATAATTTTGATCAAATTCGTAATCGTCCTTTATCTCCTCGGTTTTTGAAGCGTTAAAACCCAAACGATTATTTATGTAAATTTCGCGTACATCGCCGATAGCGGTAATTCCGATGGCTACGGAAAGTGCGGTCAAGATTAATTGAAAAACCAATGCCAACAGTACGCCCGCCAAAATCGCGATAAAGAATTTTGGGGTAAAGTCGGCATCGGCAAAATAGTTCAGATCCTGCACCAAGGGAAGTGGAACAGTTTTCAGATTCATATGTGTAATTATATTCATGACATGATTATTTAGATTAGTAAATGTGCTACTGCAATTTGAGCAATAATGATGTCATTCATTAATCCTAAAAATGGTATTGTTAACCTAATTCCTTTAAGTTTTCAAGGCAAGATTCCATATTAATCGATTCGGTTAAGAGCGGTTGAAAGAGATCCCATAACCTCTCTAATCGTTGAATCATATTTTTCATCTTGAATTCCTGAGCGGAAAATTTACCGTCTAGTTCGCTCCATTCGATGGGCATGCTCAAAGGAGCGCCTGCCAAGGGTCGCACCGAATACACAGAAGCAACGGTATGGCCTTTGCGATTTTGTAGGTAATCGAGATAGATTTTACCCTCCCTCTTTTTTATCCGCCGTTCCAAGGTGCTGATTCTTGGAAGTCTTTGCTGTACGAAATAGCAGAGCAATTTTATAAAATTGCGAACTTCTTCATAGGTGTATTTCGCTCCCATTGGAATGTAAATATGTAGCCCTTTCGAACCGGAGGTTTTGCAGTAGCCTTGAATCTCAGCGATATCCATCACGGATTTAAATTCTTTCGCGATCCGAACAACATTCTTGAATTTCATTCCTTCGGGTGGATCTAGGTCGATAATACCATAATCCGGAAAATCGAGTTTACCGACCCGTGAATTCCAAGGGTTGATTTCAATGCAGCCCAAATTGGCCATATAAATCAGCGAGGCCGTATTTTGGCATAGTAGGTATTCGATATCTCGCTCCGAGGATTTTGAATAGAGGGTAAAGGTTTGCATCCATTCCGGCACGTTTTCATTGTCCTTTTGGTAGAAACCTTCTTCTAGAATGCCATTCGGATGGCGGTGCAGGCTCTGCGGCCGATCGAACAGATGTGGTAAGATAAACTTGGAGACTTGCAGGTAGTAATCGATGAGGTCGTATTTGGTCAGCCCCGAATCTGGCCAATACACTTTCTCGATATTCGTTATGGAGACGGGCAACCCATCTATTTCGATTATCTCTCTTGATGGCAAGCTTTTCCTTTGCAATCTTTTGGGGACGGAATCCGCCTCTTGAACCGGCGCGTTGAGCAATCGTTCAAAAACGGGATTCCGTAGCAAGCCGTTTTTGGTCCGTTCGGAAAAATTTACTTCACAGGACAATGTGGGCACCATCCAATTCGGTTTACGGCCTTTAAGGGGCAACTTTTTTCCAAACGGATTTTCATCCCTTCGATAAGGTTCAAATTGGCGCAATAGCTCTTTTCGTCGATTCTCTGAAAACCCGGATCCACAATTTCCGATATAAGTGAATTCATCATTCACACGAACCCCCAAAATCAAGGAACCGAATGCAACACCACCGCCAACGGAATCCGTATAGCCACAGATTAGTGCGTCGAGGCTGTCAACGGACTTGATTTTGAGCCATTTTTCTGTGCGTGTGGCGAGCGTGTAGGTCGAATCTTTAAGTTTGGCCATGACGCCTTCCATGCCCGCATCGATGGCTTTTTGATAGAGTGCCGCACCCATCCCCTCGATATGGTCGCAATATTTCGTAAGTTCCAACCCTTGGATAACTTCGGGAATTAAGCTTTTTCTATCGGTCAATGGTAGATCAAGCATGCTTATCCCGTTCAGATAAATCATATCGAAGACATATAAGCGAAGAACTCCCATCGAATCGGGATAATTCTGTAATTCCCCAAACTGCGATACGCCCGATTCATCCAATATTACTACCTCCCCGTCCAAGATGCATTCATGTTCAATGGATTCCAATTCCTTCGCAAGTTTCGGAAATTTAGTGTTCAAATTAATACCGTTACGCAACTGCAACAACACACCTTTGTCGGAAATATGGGCCAATACCCGATACCCGTCCCATTTCAGTTCATACAACCAATCAGGGTCATTGAAAATTTCCTTGGTTGAAGATGCGAGCATGGGCTGTAGAATCGTATTGGGCTGTATAGTTTTTGGATATTGTTTTGTTTTAGGATCGGATGATGGCCCTAAAGCTTCGGCATTATATAACGAATCTGTAGAGAAGGCATCTTTTTTTTTGATGAGCAGCCAGCTTTCCTTACCGTTTCGCATGCCGGTTTTGACCAACGCGAAATTTCCTTTGATAAATTTTCCGTGAAATATTAATTTTAGATTTCCTTTGGCGAGTTGTTCATGGGCAGGCATATCCATTTCGGTGCGGTCGATTTCAAAAGTCCCGGAATCCCAAATGATTATTTCTCCCGCCCCATAATTCCCTTTCGTTATCGTTCCGTGAAAATGCAAATATTTTATGGGATGATCTTCGGTACGAACGGCCAATCGCTTGTCGTTGGGGTTCATCGATGGCCCTTTCGGTATCGCCCAGCTCTTCAAGGTTCCATTGATTTCGAGCCGCAAATCATAATGCAAGGCCCTGGCTTGATGCCGTTGGATAACAAATCGTTGTACGTTAACCTCTGAAGGAGTTTCCCCTTTTGGCTCTGGGGTCTTTGCAAAATCGCGCTTTTCGTTATATTCCTTTAAGTTCATTCAATCGATAATCATTTTAGCCCATGCCATTTGGCATACTTCGCACTTCCAATCTCATATTTCATACCTCGTACCTCGTACTTCGTATTTCGCAATTTATACCTCCTACGAAGCTTTTTTCCTTTTTTCCAAACTTGCCTTGAGTTGTGCCATTAAATCTTTGGCCTGAGTAGGTTTCGCTTCGAATTTTTTGGGCTTGGCGATTTTTCCGGATGCCTTCGCCTCGATGATTTTTAGAAGTTGTTCGTTATAAACATCCTTGAACTTTGAAAAGTCGAATTCCTCGGTATATTGGTCGATTAAGGATACGGCCATGTCCAGTTCTTTTTTGGCGACTTTGGTTTTTGGTAGTTCCAGTTCGGCGGTATTCCTGATTTCATCCTCAAAGCGAATAATGTGTAGCACAAGGGCGTCCTCATAGACCCCAATCAATGAAAGATGCTCTTTTTGGCGCATCACAAAGGTCGCTACGCCCAGCTTTTCTGTTTTTTTGAGTGCGTTTCTCAACAGGGCATAGGCCTTGCCACCATCTTTTTGCGGTTTGATGAAATAGGGTTTTTTAAAAAGCACATCGGCAACCTCATCGGCCATCACGAATTGCTCGATATCGATGGTTTTACTCTTCTTCATGTTGGCGTTGGCGAAATCCTCTTTTTCCAGAATGATATATTCTTCATCTTTCTTGTATCCTTTGACAATATCCTTCCATTCGACTTCCTTACCGGTTTTCTCATTGACCCGTTTGTACCGAATGCGCTGCCCATCGTGACAATCCAGCATATCGAGGTCCAAGGCCCGCTCTTCCGACCCCGAAAATAATTTTATGGGTATCGATACAAGGCCAAAACTTATCGAACCGTTCCAAACTGATCTCATTTCATTTGATTTAGATTATTTATTCTTTTGAAGGGCCTTTAGTTAAGCATACGATAGTAAGCTCGATTCAATTTGAAGGGTTTGATGCGCTATCAGTTGATAGACTGTTGCGGGCAATGGGTCGTTCAAAAGGCAATTGCAGATTTCCCAGGCTTTTTCGTCAATGATCAATAAATTGATATCGGTAATGGGCCAATCCTTCAAGTTTGATTTTGCGTAGTGATAATCATGCCATTCATAAAACGCCTCGATCGATTTTTGTGGGGAGCAGTTCGATTTAAGAAAATCGATTTCTCGTTGTAGCTTCAGTATAAAATCGGAACGCTCAAAGGCACGTTGTCGAAAAAAGTTGTGAAGTGCGGGCGAGAGGCTCTCGATGGCGGCATGCACATATTGTTGCTCGGCATAAACATACACCTTTAGCAACTGTTCAAGACATCCTTTTAAAATCCAACGATCCATTCAATGCGTTTTTGAAGCGATAATTTAGCGTTATCTTATTGGCATTTTTCGCTGAAAACCGAACTTTTTTAACTCGAAAAGATGAATTACCGTTGCTCATAGTTTGTTTCAAATATTCTTTTCAGACTACCAATTAGTCGATATAAGTTCAGTTGGCAAATGGGAATTGGCGTTATTTGAATGACTAAAAAAAGGCTATGAAGAAATATGTTTACATATTATTCGCTTTCGGTTTCGCCGCAGCGCTCATGGCCTATCTGCCTATTCTTGCAAAGCGGCTAAAGATTTCGTACACCCTACCATTACTGTGTATCGGAATGTTGTTCTTTTATCTCGGCGTACCCGTCGATTGGCCAGAACCTTTTTGGGAGCATAATTGGGTCAAGGTTATTACCAAAATCATCGTCATTATCAGTTTAATGGGTGCAGGCCTCAAAATCGGAATGCGCTATGGCTTTCGACACTGGCGAAATCCGCTACGATTGATTCATACTTCGATGCCCTTATACATTTTGGGAATCTTTCTGATCGCCAAATTTCTGTTGGATTTTGATGGGGCTTCGGCACTCTTGCTCGCAGCGGTATGCTCGCCGACCGACCCTGTACTTGCCGCGGATTTACAATTACAGGAAGACGAACTCGATTCCGATAAGAATACAGGTATGCGTTATCTTTTGACTGCCGAAGCAGGCCTCAATGACGGACTGGCATTTCCCTTTGTTTTTTTGGCCATCCTCTGGGCTAAGGCAGGTAGGTTTTCCGAGGTTGATTTGGCTCATTGGTTGGGGTTCTATCTCTTATATAAAATAATGCTGGGTGTGTTGGTGGGTTCGCTACTTGGCTATCTCTACAGTTTATCCATCAAAAAGATAAATAGTTTTCACTATGAAAAGGTTCTTAGTGGGTTCGTAGGGATCGCTTTGGCATTCTTCTCGTTCGCATTGGTCGAAGTGTTGAACGGCTATGGATTCATCGCGGTTTTCTTCACGGGATTGTTGGCACAATATCATAATCATAAGGAAAAGACGTCCTATGAAAAGCAAGAGATTTTGGTTTTCAATGAGGAAATCGAAAAGTTTTTAATCGTGCTCTGGACGCTCTTATTCGGTGGGTTTTTGGCTTCGGGAATTTTAAAAAACATGGATGTGGCTGCAGTTTTGCTACCTCTATTTCTTATTCTTTGCCTACGCCCTATCTCAGGTTGGTTAGGATTATTGGGTACAACGTTTACCGAAAAGAAGAAGTGGGCCATTGGTTTCTTTGGCATCAAGGGGGTGGGGTCGTTCTTCTATTTGGCCTATGCGTTACATGAAACGAATTTTGCTAAATCAAGGGAAATTTATGCGATGGTGTCCTTAATGGTCTTGATCAGTATCGTCGTACACGGGTTTTTTGGCCCCAAGGCGGTGGCTTATTTTAAAAAGCGCAATCCCGGATGATATAGGCAATACCATCTAATAGATTGAAATGATATGAGAAAAAAAATTAAGGAAATCGACGATTCGGCTTTGGCAATTACCCGCCGCAAATGGGGTAGGGGTTACGTTTATTATACTGAAAACGGTAGAAGGATCAAGGATAAAAAAATTTTAAGTCGGTTACGGAATTTGGTTATTCCGCCTATGTGGACGGACGTGATGATCTGTAAATTCGAAGACGGACACATTCAGGCCACGGGTCGCGACTTAAAAGGACGCAAGCAATATATTTATCACTCTATTTATGAAAAATTGCGTCAGGAGGAAAAATTCAGAAAGTTGCTTGATTTTGTCAAGACGCTTCCGGAAATGCGAAAGAGGGCCCATACCGATATGAAAAGCAAGGGTTGGCCGAAAGATCAACTGTTAGCCCTGATCGTACTATTGCTCGACGAATATGGCATCCGAATCGGTAACAAACAATACCGCAACCGAAACGAGACCTATGGCTTGACTACCCTGCGCAGGAAGCATTTATCCATCGATAATAACGAATTGATATTTTCGTTCAAAGGAAAAAGCAATAAAACGCGCGAGGTGCATATCGACGATTCGGAATTGGTGCCGTTTATCAAAAAGGCGGCCGACCTGCCCGGATATGAGATTTTCCGCTACCATGATGAAAAAGGGAAAATTGCAGGATGTGGACAGCGATGATGTCAATGACTACATCACGGAAACCATTGGCGAAGCGTTCTCAAGTAAATTTTTTAGGACTTGGGCGGCCAACCGATTGGCTATTAATTTTTATCCGAAAGCACTTATTGACCAAAAAGAAGGATCCCGTAAAAAGTTCAGCAATATCGTAATAAAGATGGTGGCCTCGGAATTGGGCAACACCCCTTCCATTTGTCGCGATTATTATGTGCATCCGGCCGTATTTTCAGCAATAGACCAAAAACGTGTTGCGAACCCTAATCCATTCAAAAATGCGAGGTCGGTTTACGGTCTATCGGCAAGCGAGAAATTGGCCAAACGGATTATTAAGGAAAGTTACTGACTCTGCTGCGCAAAACTAATCCTTAAAGAAATCAATATCCAACAGCGGTATAATAATGAATATTGCAATTACTAATGCTAGTACGATGAAGAGCATCAATTGTTGCTTTTTCTTTGCTTGGGTCATTTTCTAATTAGTGAATTACTCTTGTCGAAAAATATTTATTATAAAGCTACATTTTTGTGGATTGTTAGACCTTTGCCAAAATTGATAAGTCAAGATTCTTATTAATTTAATCGTCAAAGGACGGAAATTCTTCGAATACCGCATCCACATACTTATCGAGTTTCTTTGAATTGCCAGAACCGTCCAAAGGTTCCTTTGCCGAGGCGCGCCATATTACCTTTTCGGATTTCCTGTCGATCAGTTCTACTGCGAGACCGGCACGTTTTTCATTGTTTTTTATGATTTTATACCCTAGAACATCGTTGAACTCTGCATATTTCCAGTAGTAATAGGGATCGTAATAGGCGGTTAATGGATCGGCACCATCCGGCTTATTGGGGTTGGCGTAAACGGTTTTTTTCTTAATCTCTTTATCCGGATCGTAGTGGGCGTTCAAAACGACCAGCAAGTCGGGATTATCCCTATCCAATTCAAAACCTGCTTGCTGCATATTTCTGTTCATTGCCGTAATGACATTTTTTGTGACCGGCCCATTATTGCCCGACATCGGGCTTGAAAGATCAAAATCGGTATTCGGCAGATAGGCGTAAGTTTTATAGGCTTGGTAATCATCAACATTCTCCATCGTCGATATAGTAAGTTTTGGCCCACAGTTCAAGAGTAGAAGTACGAGTAGGGCGGTAATGGATTTGAAAGCTGTAGTTTTCATTGTTTTTGTTTAATTGACCCAAAGGTTCTCAGAATCGTTAAAATCTTCATTGCTAATTTTACGATGGAAGAAAAAAAGATTCTTACGAAGTGTCATTAATTAGGTGGAAAGTTATTGTTATATTGGGAAGGGCTTTAACCGTATTGCCCTGAACCTTTGCTCAATTAAATATGCTTTACCGATACGAAGGTCATAGTTGATGTTTTAAACGATTGGACACATTTCTGGGGCAAGTTAAAAATCAAGAATGTTCGCATTCGGAAAACATACTTGTTGAATATCTCACAAACGGAAATTCATAATGCGTTACATTGCCCAAGAATTCTATTAATTTTAAAAATTTTATGCACTCGGTTGTTGAGAAATTTCAATATCAGTAATGGCATCGAGTAGCACCTTTTTATATAATTGAAAGTAAATTCATTTTCATTATTAGCATTCAGTACACATCGAATTCCAGTAAAAAACCCTTAACAACTTGACCTCGGAAACACGGTCGAATAACTAAACAATTATGGAAAATTACTTTGGAACAACGTTTGGCCCTTTGGCTGCCATCTGTATCTCGGCCTTCGGTATATTTGTTGTCATTATAGTTTTGACCCGACTTTCGGGCAAACGTAGCTTCAGTAAAATGTCGAGTTTCGATTTCGCCTCTACCATCGCTATCGGGTCGATAATCGCCAGTGGAGTAATATCGCCTAGTGTGACACTGACCCATGCCGCCATAGGTTTGGCAGCGATATTCGGTATTCAAAGCCTGGTCGCCCGCTTGCGATTGTACAAACCTTTTAGAAATGCCGTGGACAACGACCCACTATTGCTCATGGACGGGAAAACAATACTTCACAAAAACCTAAAGAAAGCAAACGTAACCGAGGGCGACCTTCGGGCAAAACTCAGAGAAGCCAATGTATTGGATTTAAGCCAAGTGCGTGCCGTCGTTTTCGAAACTACTGGCGATATCGCGGTTTTGCATACAGCGGATGCCGACCAAGAATTAAAGGATTGGCTCTTAAAGTGGGTCGGGAGGTAAAGATTATATTTATCTACATTTTTTTTAGTATTTGAACATTTTGTTATCCAAAGCTTTTAAAGAATCAAAGAAGTTTTGAGGTTTCCCTTGTTCAGTTCAAATTTTCGCCTTTCCGTATCATTTCATTTGCTCTTTCGATTTCTTCATCGGTGGGCAAGGCAATGGAATGTTTTTCCTTCCCTTCCGGTTCAAAACTTAGTTTGACTAACATGGGGATGTGGTCAGAGCCAATCTTATTGCCAAGTTCCAAAGTGAGGTTTCTAAATTCGGGGGCGATAAATATATGGTCGAGGGGCCATCTGAAAATAGGGTATTTTGCATGGTAAGTATTATAAAAACCGCGCCCTTATCGCATATCCAACAGTCCGCTCATCTGTTGGAAGAGTGCGGTCGTGCCCGACCAGGCTACGTCATTAAAATCGCCCGTTACGATTACGGGGTAATCAGAGCCTCGCGAAAGCTTTGCGATTTTCATCAATTCGGCATTACGACCCGTAGATTTCGGGTTGTGCCTTGGTAGCGGCGGCCGCGGGTGGATGGCATATAGTTGAATGGTATCCTGCTTTTGCAAAATAATTTTGGTGTGGATGGAGGGGATACTGTCATCTACCATATATCTTACCTTAGATTGATGTAAAGGATGTTTTGAGCCGACCAACATGCCGTACGTATTCTCAAGAGGTATAGAAATCATGTGAGCATAAGATGGTTTTAAGTTTTTGATTATTATGTCCGTCCATCGTTTATTGGTTTCTGTCAGTACATAAAAGTCGGGATCATACCTTTTTATTTCCTCGAGAAGTGCGTCGGTCGAATGATTTTTTTGAAAGACGTTTGCCGTGTAAAGGCTCAATACCCTTTTTTCATCATTTAGTTCCGGAGGCAATACTTCATAGTCCGCCAAGGGGGTAAAGGGAAAAATCTTGACCAGTTGAAAAATCAAACAACCCATTAGCACTAAAAAGAAAATTTGATCGAATCGAGAATGCACCTTGAGCTTAAAAAGATAGGCGATCAGTATAATCAAGGTTAGAACGGTCAACTGAAAAAGGGGAAAATCGAAGATCACGAGCCACCAATATTGCATCGCTATCAGAGGGATTAAAGTGAATAATATCGCTAGCGTACCGAAAAATTGAAGAAGGCGTTTTAGAAACATGATTTTTTTAATTAACTACTACAGTATTATGAAACTATGCTTAATCTTATCGGTGCGGTAGTTCCAAGGTAAAGACAGATTGAAACTACCCATAAAATGGACTGATGCCGATACCCCAAAACAGTAGGCTCAAATCCGCTTTAAACGAATGTATTCTGAATTAGAATACGAAATGGATAATTTCCCAAATAAACCGAGGCGCAAATTGAAATTTCCCGTAAGATACGAATAGAAAGGTAACGACGGAATAGGTACCGTGCTAACCAAATTACATTTTAACTTTGCTCAATACACTACAGATAGCGCGAAAATGATTTGCCCTAGCAACAATTATTTAATTAATTAAAACGAAAAGGCAATTTAAAGAGGTTTAGTGGTAATGGCTACAGGATTTCCCTATTATTCAACCAACGTTTGATAAGCTCATTGTTGTTCGAGATATCGACCAAATGAAAGGTAGAAAACTTCTTGAAAACATTCGATTCCTCGATACGCTCCAAGCAAACGGAATTCGGAAACAAATAGTTCGAATGCACCAAAAACAGCTCGCCCTTCTTCTTTAGAAGAAAGCCGACGTGGCCTTCGTCGAAACCGATAAACGAAATGCCCTCTTGTGTCAATGCGTCGATTTTTTGGATTGCGGTTTCGGAATCTGCTGAGGTAACCGTCTTGATTTCCGAACCACAACTGATCATTTTAGCCTCGTTAATAGGCGATTTCTGTGCCAAGCGATACCGGTTCAGTCGCAGCCCCATGTCGCGCAAAGTGGTCGAGACAAAATACCCGCAAGCAATCTTGCCCTTTTTCGGAACGGACGTGTGCCCGCCGAAACTCCATTCCGTACCGTACCAATGGGGAATCAAATGATTGACCAAATGGTCGCTGAACGATGCCTTCACATCTTCAATAGAAACTTTTTTTCCTGCAAGATCATTTATCAATTGCTTTCGCAATTGTGCGATGGTAGCTTTTTCCGCATCGTAACTGGCAATCGAATCGAAGGTTCTCCCTAATCGGAAATCCTTCCTGGCGATTTTGGAGTTCCCACCTGAAAAGTTCATTGATTCCTTTTTCCAATGGACGGTTTCTGCACTATTTTCCTTAGGTAGAGCGGGCAACATACCGTCTCCGAATCCTGTTAAAAAAAAGAAATAGATAAATAGCATAGAAAAATTTTTTAAACTTTAGGAAGTTCAAATATACTAACGGTGGATTCGCAATCCAATTTTATGCAAAATCATAAAATTTTCGACAATAATTCAAAAAATCAAATCTCAAGGTTCACGCCCCACCATACCTCATAATCCCGCGGCACCAATGTCCGGTTGCTCTGGTAGCCTTGGTCTGCAATTTTTATACCGATTATCTTTCCCGCTTCGTTTCTTACATAACCCAGAAAAATAAAGGAATGGCCGAACGGGTCGATTTTCGGATCCGATATTCCCCGAACTACATGTCGGTAATCCTGTTTGTGCCGCCAAACCTGCATGGGCGCGCCCGGTCGTAGTTTGCCGCTCCAGACCCCTTTAGTATCGACCAACTTGCCCATGCCCGCTTGGGCGATGGCACCGGCACTGCCTTTGCCACGAAATTTTCTGGGTAAGGAGCGCCATCCCCTGTGCCTGCCTGAGGTCGAGGCATAAAGATGGTCGAAAACCTGTGCTGGATCGTAGTATTTCGTTGCAATGCTATCGGGAAGATTTTCATAGACACTATGCCCATATACATCTTCATACGCTTTGAGAAATCTCTTTTTACTGGCGGTCAGGCAATGTCCGCCCGGCTCTTTGTTTTTGCTTTCCAAATAATTGCTTAGGACCTGCCGTGCGACAGGATATTCGGGCTGCAATAAAATTTTCGGTACCGAAATGGCGAGACTTTCCTCGACATCTAATCCGGCCGTGATCAACTCTTCAATTTTGGTGGTATCCTTGACCGGAATTTGGCTTTGGCGTACGGTTACCGTATCGGCTATGTTATCGGTATAAAGAATCGTACTTTTGTCCAAATCCTTTACGGTACCACAGTTCAATAGCGAAATGAATAAAATAAGCAATGTGATATAATGAAGAAACGGTTCCTCCAGTACATGGTAAAACAATGGTTTTATTTTCATGGTTTTCATTAAATTATGAAGCAGTAACGGCCCGGCAGCATTTTCAAGAATAGCATAATTCCCAATTAGCGATTAAAAAAGCCAAAGGCTGAATGCTTAAAAGCATTGAACCTTTGGCCAAACCAACCAAAACAAACCAACCGAAATGGATTCAATTCCGCTTATTCATTTTAATTCGGGGCAATGTAGCTCCATTTTGGAATTCCAAAATCGGTTTAAATATGAACATTTGCCGTTAATAGGCCCCTGTATATGATTTCTGGTATGCGCTACTCTTATATAGCTGTGGATCGTTATCCATTCGTTCACTTGGGGTCAGTTCAGACTCCTCATCCCGTTGGTACGATTCAAGTACGTCTGTTTCATAGTGCCTGTCTATAAGCGACCCTTTTCTGATTCGCTTGGTTTCCGAAAAGACATCTCGACCAATATCAGGAGTGTTTACAATTTCCTGTTCCAAATCGAGATCCACCAAGCCTATGGGAATGATGATATGGTTTTCGCCTTCTTCGTTTACAAATCCGTGCGTACCATCCAGTGCCGATTTCGCATAAGGTTTATGGTTTGCCTTGATGATTTCTTCATCGACTTCCACATCCAAATAGACCACACGTTCGTCGCTTTTGCTGATTAAAAGGTTTTCGACCTCGCCAATGTAATGGCCGTCGGCATCTTTCACAGGCCAACCGCGAACATCTTTATCGCTATCGGACACTTTATAGTCTGAAAGCTCGTGCAGGTAAAATAAATTTCTGTCTTTATTATTATAGGTACTCATTTTCTTTTTCTTTGTTTATAAGGTTTATACTGAATTCATTTTTTGCAATATATCGGCCGCCTCTTTGAAGTAACCGTTCACTTTTTCTTTTTGATCCAAGGTCAAGACACTTGGGTCGATATTTTGCGCAGCCTGTCTAAGTTCTTCAACATCATCGGAGAGTTGCGGATATTTCTCTTCCTGCACTTTTTCGATTACATCAGTTATTGATAGGTAAGCTTTTTTAATCTTATCGGCATGATCGCCATCCATAGGGTCATTGGTAATCGCCTCGGCCTTTTCGATTGCGGACTGCAGTTCCATATTGATATCCACATCGTTGACAAGGGCGCGTTCAATAGTGGCATTGACGAGTTTGACCAATCCCTCGCTTGTGTACTCGTGGTCTATACCCATTCTAGACTTGTCGCCAACAAATGCTACGAAATCTGTCATGTGTTTCTCTGGGTTTTCCAAACCTTCTACGTTGTCCGATACCACAGGTTCTTCATCGTAAGACGGACTTTCCAGTTCACTTTCGTTAGTCGAAACCTGCTCAAGTTCATTTACATCCGGCGCACCGTCGGTATCGGCCATCAAAAACCAAGCGATGATACCGATTACGGCAAGACCACCAATAATCCAACCCCAATAATTGTTCTTTTTTTCAACTTTAATTTCTGCCATAATTTCTATCTTTTAATTATTCGTATTTCTTTTTATTGGACCTCGCTATATACACAAAACCACCTTTTCAAAACTAAATTGAACGATGAGACTTGTTTTGCGCTATCGGACGAAAACTTAACGGTAATACTATTTACTAATCTAATAATGGTAGTTAAAAAGAATAGTTCGAAAATCGGGACGAGTTTAATGATATTGGGTTGAATTTATTATCATCTTGAGAAAAATTAATTTGGGCAGGAAATGTAAACGCTACCCTTTCGAATGGTCTTGCCGCCTGTAAGACCGCCGAAATAGTGACGCATTTTTTTAACGTCCATAATTCCACGGATTCCGTCAATGGAAAAACAATTGATGATTAAATTGATTGTTAAATAAATTATTAATCCTTTTAAAATTATATAGTATGAGAAAGTTGAAAATGAATTTACTGGCGATTTGTTCGCTAGTGCTGATTTGGTCGTGTGGCCCAAAAATATCGTCCACGGTTAAGACCACGAAAGATTTAAGTAGTTATGAAACCTATGCCTATTTACCGAACAGCGATGCAGAGGCACCCGATAAGGTTGAACAGTCAAATGAGGTAGGCGAGCAGATTGTAGCGGCTATGAACCGAAACATGCAAAAAGCGGGTTATACGATTGATCGTGAAGATCCCGATCTTTTGGTGATCATTAACACAAATTACGATCAAGAATCCGACGTAGATGTTTATAGGGATTATGACTACAATTATGCCTATTATCCTTATACAACCTCATTGCCGGTTAACACCTATTACAATGACTACTATTATAATGGATATACCGATTATGGCCCAATTTATGATTATGATGTCGTAATGAACCAATATACGGATTCAGGTATGGTCGTAAGTTTAGTGGACAAGGATACCAAGAATATCGTATGGACAGGTTCGGTAGATGATTTTTATGTCTATCAAGACAATGCCTCTGAAGAAGTGGCGGAGTATGTCGATAATATTTTCAGTGATTATCCCACGATTTCACAGAATTAAAGTAAGGATTGCTATGAAATAGCGTTTCACAATCCGTCCCTCTGGTTCTTTTTATAGACCAGGGGGATTTTTTATGATTATGGTTAAACCAATTTATTCAGTTTCCAAGTTAATATCTGTCTGAATAGGGTCAATACCATCCATTGATTGTTCCTTAATTGCAATATGACTTACGATAGGGGAAGGTTGATTAATTATGGAGGGATGGTGTTGATTTTGGGTTGCGCTAGTGCCATCATTGCCGATATCATTGGCATACTGGTGTACGAAGACCACAATCCGATTCGACAGACTATCAGTCAATTGGCCCATGGCAAATTTGCCTATATACAAGATATTGGGTTGGTACTATTAAGTCTAGGAATACTATCAGCGGCAGTAGCCCTGTATGTTTGGAAATCTAATGATAAACGCTTCATTTTTGGTGCAGCCGCACTCTCAATTATGGGAATCGGTATCGGGGTGCTGGCCGAATTCAACCAACTGGTAGGAGAACCCGGTACGACCATACATATTGTAGTAACGGCGATGATCGGAACATTGTTTCTATTCGCCGCTATTACCTTAGGAATCGGGTTTAAAGAATTAAATCGAACATGGGCTTATACTAGCATAGGCATAGGTATTTCCGTTCTTTTGTCCTGTTTGGGATTTCTGTTTATTTCGGAAAAGTATGAAGGTTTTTACGAACGGGGTGTGGTACTTTTTGTGATGATATGGTTTTTGGGATTGGGCTATGTTTTATACAATGTTCCTCAAAAAAGAGGTTTGAACAAATTAAATTGATAAAATGGAAAACACGAAGAATAATTCAAAACCAAGTACAACTTCTAAAAGCGAGGGCAATTTACAAAACGGCAAGTTTCAAAAAAGCAAAAAAAGTGCCCGCATCGTTCGTATCGTCACCATTACCATTGCAGTAGTGGTTGTTCTTACTATAATATTGTTCTCGACCATGGATGCATGGGAAACATATCGCCTTTGGCCCTGAGAGGGCGAAAGAAATATAAAGTACGTTTCTTATCAAATTTTCGAAATTAGCATGGAATTTCTGAACAGATAGAATGGAGATATGCAGCTTTTTGCGATAGTATTAAGAGCGAATCATTTAAAATGAAACTTCCCAATTTCCATATTTCAATCGGGAAGTTTTTAGAGATACTCTCATTTCGTGCAGGCCAAAAATTTATTAGTTGAAAATTTTTACAACCTGATGTTCTGATATGCCTAGCATATTCAGGACAGCGTCAACATTGCTTTTATCGAATTTAGAACTTGCAGCCAAGTCGGCCGGTACCACAGCGATACGGAATACTTGGTTCTCTACATCGGCAGGCAGTAGTAATTCGGGGTCGAAATCGGACTCCAAAAAAATATCCACCCGTAAAATGGTGTACTCGTAATTATATTGCAGAATGCCCTGTTCCACTAATCGGGTCTGTGGTAGCAATCGCCAAACATCGAAGGTTTCCCCATTTTCATCGATGAGTTCATCGAAGAGCATATAGACAAGTACGACATCACCTTCGAAAACTTCGATGGTATCCGGAAATTCGTAGAATATTCCGTAATCGTTATCAAGGGTAAAACTGTTTTGAATATCGACCACGGTACCCAAGATATTGACCCCGTCTTCGCCATCGATACCATCGACCCCATCAATCCCGTCGATGCCGTCGCGACCGTCGCTACCGCTGCAGGCCAATAACAAAGCCGACCCGATAATGCTGAATAATTTTGTGATTTTTCTCATGTTCTTAGATTTAATCTTATAATCTGATGAGCCTATCCCATCATTTGCCCAAAAAATTAGAGGTATTGTTTCGTATTACTTAGCTCAAAAAACCAAGTGTTTAATACAAACAAATAAGGCAGCTTGACGATTTGTTTTTAATCCTTGACTATTTGCCATAATAAATTTCGATTGTCGCGGTTTGATATTTTTGAAAATGACCCTAACTCAAATAACAAAGAAACCCCGCCGGAAATTTTCCAGCGAGGCTTCACACTAAACACTAACCAACCTAAAAATCAGTTCACTCCAAAAGCATAGTATTTTTTTCCGGGGGCATCTTCATAGACCCCTTCCAGCATCACGCCACCTTCTTTCTTTTCAAGGGTCGCAACTACATCCTTCACATCGGCGACTTTTTTACCATCGATATGGGTAATGATGAAGCCCGTGCGAATTTGCGTTTGTTGGCGCAATTGGCCCGCATAAAGGTTCTTGATCTTCACGCCGCCATCGATGCCCAATTTTTTGGCCGTTTTCTTATCCACGTTCTCGAAATCGGCTCCCAAGAAATTCAACACCTCCTTGTTTTCGATTTGGACCATATCGGTGGTGCCGTCGGCATTTTCGAGCGTAACTTGAAATTCTACCTCTTTACCGTTGCGGTTTACGGTTACATCGAGTTGGTCGCCCGGTCGGTGCTGGGCTACGATTTCCTGCAATCTCGGCGAGGTAACGACCTTGATACCATCGATTTTGACCAGAACGTCCCCGGCCTTGATGCCTGCTTTTTCGGCGGCGCTGTTCTCGCCTACGTTCTCGATCCACACACCTTTAACAAAGTCCATGTCCTTTTCCTTGGCCATATTGCCATCCATAGTGCGAATGGTTACGCCTAGCATGCCTCGTTGTACGCCACCGTATTTGAGCAGATCTTCAACCACTTTGGTAACGATATTGCTGGGCACGGCAAAACCGTATCCGCTATAGCTTCCTGTCTGGCTTGCGATGGCGGTATTGATGCCCACAAGGTTTCCTTCCAAATTGACCAAGGCACCACCGCTGTTTCCGGGGTTGATGGCCGCATCGGTTTGAATAAAGCTCTCGACCGCGAATTGTTCCTTGTTGATATTGATGTTCCGCGCCTTTGCACTTACGATTCCCGCCGTAACGGTCGAAGTCAAACTAAACGGATTGCCAATGGCCAACACCCATTCGCCGACTTCCACATCATCGGAATTGACCAAAGAAATCGATTTAAGGTTTTCGGCCTTGATTTGGATCAAAGCAAGATCCGTGGTCGGGTCGGTACCGATGACCGTGGCCTTGTAAGTTTCGTTATTGTGCAAAGTGACTTCCAACTCTTGGGCGTTATCGATAACGTGGTTGTTAGTTATGATATAACCTTTTTCATTGATAATGACTCCCGAGCCGGAACCGACTCTCGGTTGCTGTTGCAAACCCCCTTCGGGCATCTGAAAGCGATCCCCGAAAAATTGCTTGAAAGGGTCTGGCAGTTCGCGTGGCATTGCCTGAGCGTTGCCCATCGAATGCGATTGCGTGGCCTTGATATGTACTACGGCATCCAGAACCTTTGCCGAGGTATCGGTAAAATCTAGGGGCGTTATATTGCCCTCTTTATCGGCCGTGTAGAGTACGTGCTTACCGTTGACCCCTTCGACTGTCTTTAACGCGACGGCATCCTCTTTTTGATTTGAAAAATACTTTTGTCCGCCAATGACACCGACACTTACGGTCAATGCGATCAAGGCGGAAAAGAAGTACGTTTTTGTACTTGAACTGTGTCTTTTCATTTTAATTTTTTTAGAGTTTTAAAATTTAAATGTTTTTGGAAAAATATGAATATGTGTACAGCGAATTCAATTCGGGTTAGACAAACCCCATGCCACGAAGTGTGAGTATTTTCTTAAAATGTATAATGTTTTGCCAATTTATTTCTTGGCTTGACAAAAAAAATCGGTTTTCTTATCGTTTGAAAACGAATAACTTTTACATATTCTTAGATTAGAAACAGAATTGATAAAAAGTCGATCGAGGTATTGCCTTTGAGCTTAGCTGCCTTCGTAGGCATAAATAAATTGTTCTTTTACTATTTCTATAGTCAATGAACTATATCAATAATGGTTTTAAAATTTTAATAATGAAGATTACTTTCAGGGTCATCGATATCAAATGATTATTTTGTAGGGTCAAATAGAAATTTGAAGTCATACATTTTGAGGAAATATTTTACTTTAAAGGTAAATTCAAATTGCGTGATGGTCATTGTTTTGCATCAAGAAAATTTGTAATACAGTTAAATCTAAATAAGATCTTCTCTACTTTCGTGAATACTATTGGTCGATTTTATCCTTAAATATTTCCATAGTAGGAGTGAGAGCTTTGTGAATTTTTTTCAAATTCTTTGAGATACACAAGAAGAATTTCGATTCGACAAAAATACTCATCAATTAAGAAAATATTTTTTTAGGTAGTGGATAAGGAACATCAACTATAGACATTTGGCATGGCAAAAAACAAAACATACTGGAAAAACGAAGCGGAACTGAAATTCCAAAATCCCAAAGCGGAGCAGATAAGGCAAAATGAATTCTTGGAGGAAATACCCGTAGATGAATTTATAGGAAATCAAGAGAACCTATCCGCCACTTCGACCAATCGACGGGACTTTATGAAATATCTTGGTTTTACTACCGCAGCGGCATCGTTGGCTGCATGTGAGGGTCCGGTCCAAAAATCTATTCCCTACGTTGTAAAACCTGACAATATTATTCCTGGTGTGGCCAACTATTACGCCACCACGATTGCCAACGGTTTTGACTTTGCCAGCATTTTGGTAAAGACCCGAGAGGGCAGGCCCATTAAAATCGAGAACAATGTGGATGCACTGGTTGCCGGGGGCGCGAATGCCCGTGTTCAAGCCTCGGTCTTGTCGCTTTATGACAGCACACGTTTGCAAGGCCCGTTGGCCAACGGCGAACCGGTGGAATGGTCCGCTCTGGATGCCGCGGTCAAGTCGAAACTTGAAAGTCTTCAAAATTCCAAACAGCAGATTGCCGTATTGACTCAGACCTATGCAAGTCCTTCCACCGATCGATTAATGAACGAATTTAAAGAAAAGTATGAAAATGTCAGACATATCACATACGATGCGATTTCTGAAGATGCCGCATTGTCGGCCTATGAGGAAAGGTATGGCGAAAGGGCCTTGGCCGATTATAACTTTGACAAAGCGGATTTAATAGTCTCAATTGGTGCAGATTTTCTGGGCAATTGGCAGGGCGGAGGTTACGATGCGGGCTACGCTAAAGGACGCGTGCCTAAAAACGGAAAAATGTCGCGGCATGTGCAATTCGAGGCCAATATGTCATTGACCGGGGCCAATGCCGACAATCGCATACCTTTGACACCCAGTTTGCAAAAAATAGTTCTAGCGCAATTGTGGGCCAAGTTAAACGGAAGAAGCGTTGGCGGCGAACTCGACGAGAGGGTACAGCGGGTCCTTGAAAAGGTAGTCGCTCAAATTAAAAGGAATCCTAGCAACGCGGTTGTTGTTACAGGACTTGACGACATCAACGCTCAGACCGTGGTCTTGGCCATCAACGAAATGCTCGGTAGCAACGCTTTCGATCCGGCAGCGCCGCGATACGTGCGCCAAGGGAATACCGAAGCCGTAAACAGCTTGATAGCCGACATGAATGCTGGTAAGGTAGGTGCCCTGATTATGGACGGGGTCAACCCAATGTACACCCTTCCAAATGCGACCGAGTTCAAAACGGGAATTGAAAAAGTAGGACTTTCGGTTGTGTTCGCCACCAATTGGAACGAGACCGCCGAGGTTTCAAACTACACCGCCGCCGCCAACCATTATTTGGAATCTTGGGGCGATGCCCAGATTAAGAAAGGTCGGTATAGCTTAATGCAGCCTACCATTCGCGAACTTTTCGATACGCGACAGTTTCAAAGTGCCCTTCTTAGCTGGTTGGGAAAAGAGCAAAGTTATTACGATTACATCAAAGAAACTTGGGAAACATCCATACTCAAAGGTGTAGCATGGAACAGGGCGCTGCACGATGGGGTATTTCCATCATCGAACGAATTGGCTCCCGATAAGTATCCCATTATTTCGACGATGACCGATGAGCTGAAGGAAAAATATGATATGATGCTCGATGCGGAGGCGGATAGTTTGGCCGATGCTTCCATCGATCCATCCAAGGTAGCATCCGAAATCGAGAATATTAAGGATACCAATGTCAAAGGGGTGCCCGATACGATTTCAGCTACTAAGACCATTCCTGCAATTACGGCCATCAACAATTTGATAGCTTCTGCCAATAGCAAAGGCATGGAATTGACCTTATATTCAAAAATCGGGATGGGTGCCGGCCAACAGACCAATAATCCTTGGTTGCAAGAGTTTCCCGACCCGATAACCCGGGTTACATGGGACAATTATGTAATGGTTTCCAAGACCGATGCACAACGTCTTGGTCTTGAAAACAGCAACGTTGCGAATGGCGGGTTAAATGGTAGCTACGCCAATATTACCGTGAACAGCGTGACGGTCGAAAATGTTCCGGTCATTATTCAACCGGGGCAGGCCATTGGTTCGATAGGTCTTTCGTTCGGCTATGGCAAGAAAGTGGGAATTAAGGAAGAAATGCAGACCGGGGTCAACGCATATCCCTTATATCAAAATTTTAACACCATCCAATCAGCGACGATCGAAAAGGCTTCGGGATGGCATGAATTCGCTTGTATCCAACTGCAAAATACCCTGATGGGCCGTGGCGATATCATAAAGGAAACCAGCTTGGAAATTTTCAATACCAAGGACAGCGCAGTCTGGAACCACGTTCCCCAGGTATCGCTGAACCATCAAGAGGTACCTGCTTCCTCGGTCGATCTTTGGGAAAACTTTGAACGCGATATCGGGCATCAATTTAATATGTCCATCGACCTGAACGCTTGTACGGGTTGCGGTGCCTGTGTTATTGCGTGTAATGCAGAGAACAATGTACCCGTGGTCGGTAAGGCCGAGGTACGGAAAAGTAGAGACATGCATTGGTTGCGAATCGACAGATATTATTCATCCGAAGAAACTTTTTTGGATGACAAGACCAAAAAGGAGCAATTGGACAATCTGTTGGGAGAAAATGGGTCGTTAACAGGATTTGAGGAATTGGAATATGCCTCTTCAGAACCCCAAGTAGTTTTTCAACCGGTCATGTGCCAGCATTGCAACCATGCACCCTGTGAAACCGTTTGCCCCGTAGCCGCGACCGTTCACGGCCGGCAAGGTCAAAACCAAATGGCTTATAATCGTTGTGTAGGTACGCGATACTGTGCGAACAACTGCCCCTATAAGGTCAGGCGATTCAATTGGTTTCTATACCACAATAACGATGAATTCCCGTACCACATGAACAACGATTTGGGCAAAATGGTCATCAACCCAGATGTTACGGTACGTTCGCGAGGGGTTATGGAGAAATGTTCGATGTGCATACAACGAACGCAAAAAACTATTTTGGATGCCAAGCTCGATGGGCGTTTAATCATGGACGGGGAGTTCCATACGGCCTGTTCGTCGGCATGTAACAAAGGGGCTATCGTCTTCGGAGATGTTAACGATAAAGAAAGTCATGTTGCCGAACTGGCGGAGGATGAGCGCATGTACCACCTTCTGGAGCATTTGGGCACCAGACCAAATATGTTCTATCAAGTTAAGGTCAGGAACACATTTGATGGGGAAAGTTTGGTGTGAACACTTATGGTTTTCATTGCTTTAAAGTATAATCTAGCATAAATTGTAATTGCATTAGTCAGCTTCGTTGCAGCCCTTCTACTTTGAGAAAATTATTTACTGCGGTGTTAAGAGGTCATCGATACCATGAATAACTCCATTGGAAGCTTCCATATCCGGCATGTTAATGTTCGAAACATTGCCCATCTCATCCGTGATGATTAGTTGGTCCTCTTGAATACTAAATGCCAAATAACCCCCTTGCAACGTTTGCAAACGGAGTACACCTTCGTTCAGGCGAACGGTCGACAGCAGGGTATGTATATCATATTCTTCTGGTACAATATGATATTTTAAGATTTCCGTCATGCGCGCTACCTCATCGGGCGTTTTCAGTTCGGCCAATCGGCTATCGTTCAACCTTTCAAAAGCCGTGTTTGTTGGAATGAACATTGTGGCCTCCTCCAACTCATCAAGACCGATATACATATCAGCTGATCGAAGTGCCTTGACGAACCTATCGAAATCGGAGGTATTGGAAATTATGGTTTTGAGCATATCGCGGTCGTCGCCCTCCCGCCAATCGTTCATATTTTGCTTCCACTGTTCTTTCAAAACGGGTGTACGGTCTTCGAGCAACTCATCTTTATTGTCTTCCTTTATGGTCGTATTTGCGGTGTCTTTGCAAGCGATTACTGCTAAAGTGATGAAAACTCCGAATACAAAACTTTTAATTCTCTTCATTTTGGAAATTTTTGTTTGAAGCACCAATATAAAAAGTTGTTCATCTAAGGGTTGTCTTATTAGCGCGGAATATTGATTCGATTGCACGAATCGAAGCCCGAAGCGGCTCTTTCATTGAGTAAGATATTTTTTTTGAAATGGGAGAATAAATATTTCTTATTGCGGAAGTTATACCGTCAAGAATAATGGTTTTTCCGTTAAGCAGTCCACCGACAAGGATTTATTTTTGAATTGTTGATTGCTGCAGGATTGCGCTTTCAACTTTGGAAAGCCTTTCAATTGAAAGGAAATATGAACCTTAAAATTTAATATATTATGAAAACAACAGTTAGAAACACCCTTGCAATGGTCTTCACACTATTGCTGGTCAACATGACCGCAAGTGCCCAATGGGCAGGCAGCGAAGTATTTAGTAGCGTTAACAATACCAAAGACTATACAACGCTTGAACTGGCTTCGATGGATCCCAATTTATCAACTTTCGTGAATATGGTAAAGTTGTCGGGTTTAGCGCCTTCAATGCTTCTGACCGACGCTCACACTGTTTTTATACCTACTAATGATGCCTTTCGGGATTTATCCATCGAAAAATT
This sequence comes from Costertonia aggregata, assembly GCF_013402795.1. Classification (GTDB taxonomy): domain Bacteria; phylum Bacteroidota; class Bacteroidia; order Flavobacteriales; family Flavobacteriaceae; genus Costertonia; species Costertonia aggregata. Next base: position 3,176,570 of record NZ_CP058595.1, read on the forward strand.
CGCTGAATTAACCGACCCGAAGAATCAAGCAAAATTAGCTGAATTTGTCAAATATCATTTTTTGCCAAGTAAGCAAATGGACTACGAGTTTAAGGATTCTCAAGTTATTACGGATCCATCGCCCAATGAAATATCGGTTTCAAAAGATACCTACGATAATGTTTTTATCGGTGGTGCTAAAATCATAAGGCCGAATATCGAGGCCTCCAACGGCGTTATTCATATCGTTAATGATATAATTACACCAAATCGTGATTTATTTTTTGTTGATTAGTTTTTAAATAGTTGAGAAATATTCTTTGTAAAGTATATTTATTGGCCGAGTGTAAGCTCGGCTTTTTTCATCTTAATCACTTGGGCATACCTTTTCTTTACATCAATTTTCCGCAACAATTTTTCAAGTTTTACAGTTAATGCTTTTCCTTAAAATTTAAAATCTTCCGTTTGCAAATGAAGTTTAATTAAAAAATTACAAAATCATGAGTTTAATAAGAAGAACAGGAGGCTTGTACCCCTCTTTTATGGAAGACTTTTTCGATGACAACTGGTCTGGGCAGGGTAATGGGTTCGATACCGGTACCAGAGTTCCCGCAGTTAATGTGAAAGAAAGTGACGAAAAATTTGAAATATAGGTCGCTGCACCTGGAATGAGCAAAAAAGATTTCGACATCAATGTCGAGAACAATACGCTCTCCATTTCGGCCGAAAGCAAGACCGAGAACGAAGAGAAGGACGAGAACGGTAAATACACGAAGCGTGAATTTAGCTTTAGTTCCTTTAAACGTTCTTTTTCGCTGCCCGATTCCGTGAGCGATGAAGACATCAAGGCGAGTTATGAAAACGGCATTTTAAAACTTTCGATTCCCAAAAAAGAAGAGGCACGGCCGAAACCGCCACGTCAAATTGCTATTGAAAACGCATAGCTAATAATTTTTAGAAATTTCGAAATACTGTAAAATTTTAAAATTCATAATATGAGAACATTAAAAATAATTGCTTTAAGTCTTTTTTCTGTCGCGACACTGGCAGCACAAGATTTGAATATGGAAGAAGTGCCAACTGAGCTGATGGCCAAGTTTCAACAAGAATACCCGAACGCCACCGATGTGGAATGGGAGAAAGAGGGCGATGCCTACGAAGTTGAATTTGATATGGATGGCGAAGAGCATGAGGTCTGGTATTCAGCCGACGGTAATTCGCCAAGAACCGAACGTGATATTTCAGAAGACGATTTGCCAGAGGCCGTTCGTTCTGCAATTGCGACGAACTATGAGGGTTATAAAGTGGATTCCATAAAAATGACCGACGAGGATGGAACGACCACCTACGAAGTCGAACTTGAAAAAGGTTGGACGGAAAAAAAAGAGGTCGTCTTTGATTCGAATGGAAATGTTTTAAGTAAAAAAGATGATTAAATTTAACTGACATCATCGCAATAGGCCGGAATAAATCCGGCTTTTTTGTTTATTTAGCCGATCAAAACCTAGAATGCATCAAAATACTTCAAAACATTTCTCTAAAAACGACGTTTCAAAGAAAAACCCGCACGGCACGAATTTTGAAACAATCCTTAAATTTGAGTTTCAATCATTTCTTTCCAACTATGAATAATTCTGTAACGAGAAAAAATGTCAAATTCCTTCCCGATTCGAGTCGGGTACTTGCCCGATTTTTTAACAATGGCGAGATACGCACCAAAAACCTTGTCGAACGTGTGCTAGCCCTTGATCCGGAAACCCTGAACCGTGAATTGCACCATACGCTTCAGGACTTTGCCGGGAGGCATCGCAATATCTCCAGGATTTTTATGGAGCACTTCCAAAACCATGTTCCCTTTCTAAAACATATCGGAATGGATCCCTCTAAATTTGCGGAGGAACAGAAGATGCTTTTCGGTTCGTATGCCACCATGGAATATTCCATCGAATCGGCCGCGATGTTCAATCCCTCTATTATTGAAGATTTTGATCAGTCTTTTTTAGCGAAAGGCGAGAAGCGGGTCATTATTTCCTTTCGAGCGACCGGCGAAGGGCATTTATCGTCTATTGTTTTCCGACGGGGAATATTAGATGAAAACAACGACTTGAAACTTCCCAAAGTACGAAACCATATCGATATGCCGAAAATCGGTAAGAAGAAATCGTATGACAAAAAACGCTTTCAGCAAAAATTGCGGGAAATGCAAATTTCCGAAGAATATAGTGCCATCATCATGGAGCATTTGCCTGAGCGGTTCGAATATGACCAATTGCGCAATTCAGTGGACAAAGTCCTAAAAAACGGATTGAGCATGGACAAGAAAATCGCTTTGGAAGAAATGACCTGGCTTGTCGATTCGTACTATGATCTAGAATTCAGCATGGATTCTGATATTTCCGAACGGGTTATCTTTCCGATTTCCCCTTCGGAGAGCAAGGGTATCGAGGATGCGCGATTCGTTCGCTTTCAGGATGATGATGGATCCGAAAAGGTCTATGGAACCTATACCGCTTACGATGGTAACACTATCCTGCCGAAATTATTATCGACCGAAGATTTTATCAATTTCAGGATTATGCCTATGCACGGCAAGGCGGCGCAGAACAAGAATTTTGCACTGTTCCCAAAAAAGATAAATGGAAAATATGCGGTGCTGGCCCGTGTCGATGGGGTCAACAATTACTTGATGTATTCCGATAGGCCTACCTTATGGCACGACCCCATCAAAATTCAGGAGCCGAAATACCCTTGGGAATTTACCCAGATCGGCAATTGTGGATCTCCAATTTATACAAACGAAGGTTGGTTGGTCATTACCCACGGGGTTGGGCCCGTGCGACGGTATTGTATCGGGGCATCCTTATTTGACCTTGATGACCCCACCAAGGAAATCGGCAGACTTTCCCGACCATTGCTTTCGCCGCTTGAAGAAGAACGGGAAGGGTATGTGCCAAATGTGGTCTATTCCTGCGGGGCGATGATTCACAACGAAAGTCTTATTTTGCCGTATGCGGTTTCGGATTATGCTTCATCGTATGCCACCGTGGAAATGAAGGATTTAATAAGTGCCTTAACAGGGAAATAGATAAGTAGCTTTGGTTAACTTTGAATTAATAATCGAAATTGGAAATGAGCTTCTAAATATGAGTTTAGGAATACTTAAATAGTCTTGTGAAGAACATTGATATAGCTGGCATCATTATCGAATACAGAGAATTGGGAACAGGTACGCCCATTTTATTTGTTCATGGTGCTTTCTCGAATGGAAATATATGGCGGAAAGTGCTTCCAGAGCTTTCAGAAAATTTTCGGTGCATAGTCCCTAATTGGCCTTTCGGCGGGCACCGAACTCCCATTACAAATTTTCTGGATTTTACCCCCATTGGAATCGCCGACTTAATCGCCGGTTTTATCGACCGACTCGATGTGGAAACAGTTATAATTGTTGCAAATGATACTGGTGGAGCGTATGCGCAAGTGTTTACCGCAAACTATCCTGATAAAGTTTCCCATTTGATTTTAAGTAATTGTGAAGGTTTTGAAGTCTTTCCCCCTAAAAAATTCAAGTCCCTAACAACCATGGTTAAAGTTCCGGGATATGTTTGGTTAATGGCTCAATTGTTTAGATACAGACCCTCTTTGAAATGGGATATGGCATTCGGATTATTGTCCCATTTCTTGAGAAAAGATGAACTTTATGAATTATACGTTAAGCATTTTTCAGAAAACAAATTTGTCAGAGAAGATTTTAAAAAATTAGCTGTTGAATGGCATCCAAAATATACTCAAATGGCTTCGGAAAAACTGATTAAATTTGAAAAGCCAGTTCTAATTTTATGGGGAGCAGATGATACGCTCTTATTTCCAGTTGAATTAGGACGAAGGTTAATGGCCATTTTTCCAAATTCGACTTTTATTGAAATAGAGAATTCCAAAACTTTTGTGCAGGAAGATAACCCGAAATCCTTTGTGGAGAACATTGAACTATTTTTTAAGTAAGGCTCTTTAATTCTTGAATACCATACAAGTTAATAGTCTTCAATGATTACAGTTCGTGACTATAATAATCAAGAATGTGTATGTTGGCGGCATGATAACTAATAAGTCGATTTAATGACATCATATAGCCCATAGCCTTGATTTCCTCGTTCAATCCGGACTGGTTGGAGATTTCTTGAAGGTTCTCCGTCATTTCTTGAACTATTGAATCCGTTGTATTACCGGGATTGATTTCCAAGTTTCTGAGGGAGCGCGAAACCTGTTCTTCGTTCGCGCAACTAAATTTAACATAATCTACCAATATGGCTTGATCCTTATCTGACAGAAAACTTATATCGCTTCCATTAAAGTAGTGATTGACCTGTTTGGCAATGGCATATAGATTGCTCAATTCTTTACTAAATAATCCTATCTTATCCATGGACTCTTAATTTTAAAAGTTTCAATGAAAGAATGTATATTGTCTTAAGCGATACCATTATCGCTATCGGATCACTTGTTATCCCTAAAAAAGTTAATTTTAAACTTTACCTTAGGAGTTCAGAAAACATCGCGAAAAAAAAATAACGTCCCATCTCGGAAATCCGATATTGAATTCTAGTTATTGACCGTAGCAAAGTTGTTGCCACTATGGGTCAAGCCAAAATTCTGGCATATTCCTCGATATAATTTTCTACCATCCGCTGTACACTAAAATGTTGCATCGCATGTGCCCGACAATCATGGTTAATGATTTTATCCAATTTCCCGACGGCTTCAATGGCGCTTTCCACCGAATCCACCAAAAATCCCGTCTTGCCATTTTTGATAAGCTCGGGCATGCTCCCTTTAGGGTGGGCGATTACTGGTGTGCCACACATCATTGCCTCGGCCACACTTAGGCCGAAAGGTTCCTCAAAATAAATGGGATGTAACAACGCTTTGGCCCGACCAAGCAATTGGTTCCCTTCGGTTTGGGAAACGCTGCCGAGGTATTTGACGTTCTTTCCATCGACATGAGGGGCAATGTCCCTGCGATAGTAATATTGATCTTGTACAGGTCCGGCCATAACCAAGGGAATGCCACATTCTTTTGAAATCTCGATTGCCGTATGTGTTCCTTTATCGGGATGAATCCGCCCATAAAATAAAAGATAATTCTCTTTAATCTCGGAAAATGAGAAGTCGGTGCAACTAATACCATGATATACGGTGGTCAAGTAGTCTAAATCGGCATGGCGATCGGCATCTGAAATCGATATATAATTCGTAGTTGGATTATATTTTTTATAAACTGGAAGAATTTTTTCCGAAGAGAACCCGTGAATCGTCGTAACCATAGGGGTATTTATCAGTCGGGAATAACTCAAGGGCAAAAAATCAAAATGATTATGGATAATATCAAATTCGCTAGCCTTTTCCATAAGGTTGCTGATGTGCAGACATTCCCAGACTTTGGGGTCGATGGCCTTATCCTCTTCGTAAGGTGTTGGGCAGACGGCATCCAGTTGGGCGGTGGTCAAAGAATTAGCAGTTGCAAAAAGCGTTACATCCATTCCCGTCTTGACCAACCCTTCGGTAAGTACTGACGCGACTTTCTCCCACGGGCCATAATTTTTAGGTGGCGTTCGCCAAGCGATAGGGGATAATATAGCGATTTTCATTTGCCTGTTTCTAAAGCTCCATATTAATTCCGGTAAATAGAAATAGCTCGTGCAATACCGTATTGAAATAGTCTTCGAGGCGATATTGCACACCGGTTTCCAGTGTCATATTTTTATCGATGAGAAATCCGATATCCAATCCAAAGCGTTGGGCATACATTGGTTTTGCTGATTTGACTACCGACAATAGATTTTCCCATGTCGCGGATAAGTAAGCCTCGCCCACATCAAGACGTGTTCCTTTCAGCGGTAGGTCGGCGGCAAGTCGATAGCGAAACCGATGCTCCAGCGGCTTTTCCGAAAATCGCTGTTCCGCCCTGAATCTGTGGCCCCAGCGCAGCGATTCATTTGTTTTGGTCAGACTAAATTGTTCTGTCAACCGAAATTCATCGCTATCGTCTTCAAACAGCTCGCGCGAACGGTACATTAACCCCAATGCGATACTCTGATTATCCATAATATCCAATTGCGAGAAATGGGCAAAATCCATTTGCATAACATCAAATTTGACCTGGCTATCCGAAAGGATTCCCGAACGTTTTTCTACCGAAAATTGGTGCGAATACAAAGGGGTCACATCGTAGGATACCGCGATTTCAGGCTCCCACAAGATCGCCAATCCATTCTGAGCCCGAACCGATGCAGCTAAAAGGATAAGAACTGCCGAAAAGATTTTTCTAATATAGGATGTGGTCATAACCAAGAACAACGAATTTTCTTTTTTCCAATAGGTTTCCAAGGTTATTGAATAACATTTCATAGCGTTCGAAACCTTTTTCTTTTCTTCCAGCCACTATAATCTCATATTTTAGGTTGTCGATCGATTTTCTTTCATCCGATATTCTGACGGTTCCGTTTCCGAAAATGCTGGGGGGAAACTGGCGTTGGATTTTAATGATTCGATGTTTTTTAAAAAAGCTATCCAGATACTCGTGAATGTTGCTGCTTGCATTCGAATCCATTTCATTCTCATCGGTTTGTACTTCTACGTCTTCCAGATTTCCTTCGGAATCAAATTCAATGCTGTACAAATTTCCGTCTTGTTTAAATTTTGCCTCGTAACTAATTGAATCGTTATCGATTTCAAAATAGTAGCGTACACGTCTGGCGGTTTCCAAATCTTTATGAAAATAGGAAAAAGCCTTATCCGGAAATTTCGATTTTGGAATACGATATTCCTTTTCGTTCTTGACCTGACAAATTAATGAATTGCTTACCATAATCGTTATGCACGTCGCAATTATGTATTTTCTAATCATTTCAATACGCTTAATTCGAACTTACCTTACTATCTACGACTCCAAAAATGATGTTTACGATTACCACAAAACCTGTCAATGATAATAATTCCGTTATTAAATAAAAGGCCGCAATGCAACCGGCCGCCGCACTGCACCACACCGTCGCCGCGGTAGTCAGACCCTTTACGCTGCCACCTTCCTTGAGAATTACTCCTGCCCCTAAAAAACCGATACCGGTCACGACTTGGCTCAACACGCGACTTAAATCGGTATCATCTTGACCGTGAAATTGCAAGGACAGCAATACGAAAGCACAGGCACCGATGGAGACCAACATATTAGTTTTTAAGCCCGCGTCCTTATTTTTATATTCTCGTTCTAGGCCGATCAATAGTCCGGCAAGGGCCGCAAGACCTATTTTAAACAAAAAATGCTTGTCGAAATCCCAATGCGGGACCTGCCCGAATCCTTCGGTCGAGTCATTTAACAATAGCAATACTGCCGCTACCGAATCCATTTTCTCAAGAGTCCTTCGTTTGAATTATGCTCAAGTTTTTCTCGAATGCCATCCGCGCTAAAAGATAGCTGATGGTCGATTCCGCTCCTTGGTTAAGATTGACATTGTGTTTTTCAAGACCATCATAACATCCACCCGTGCAGGGATTGTAGATGGTTTGTCGTAATGCATTATCGCCCATAAACCAATTAAAGGCTTCTTCCATCTTATCGTCATAACCTTCGTTCGGAAAAAAATCATGAAATTTTGCCAGGGCCAAAATGGTATAAGCCACATCAATGGGTTGTTCGCCTCCCTGAAACTCCGAGGGCAGTTCTTGCCCACGATGCAGCCATTCGCGATTCGATATGATCCGTATGGAATCTCCCTTATAAATTTTGGATAGCAAAAAATCAAAGGCATTTTTCGCAATCGATTTGTATAATTTCTCCCCGGTTATTTTATAAGCTAGTAACAAGCCTTCGGGCAACACACTATTGCCATAGGTCAGATAGGGTTCGAACCACTTCCAATCCGATGCGGATGCTTCGTTGAATTGGCGTACCATACGGTCGGCAAATAACTCTGCCGTTGTGATAATTCCAGTATTGGCACGGTTTTGATTGAAATAATATAACCCTTTGAGTATAAAAGCCATGGCCCTTGGGGATTTATACCTTTGCATAGCAAGTAGGCCTTGTAGAAAAATACATTCGGCATTGCGAAGTATCACATCGTTGTGCATCGAAAGGGTGCCACCGATCGAAATCATATAGCCCAAGGCCCATAACGCCCGGCCATTGGCATCCTCCAAATTGACTTCGCTATTTTGATCCGTAAAGCAATGTTGTTCATCTACGTAATTCAAGAAAGTGGCCTCGGGCCGGAAACAGTTTTTAATAAACGTAAAATACCGCTGAATATAGACCAGATCAGACCTGTCGCCGGTAATCTTGTAATGATGGCAAACCGCGATCAACGCCCTCGCATTATCGTCGAGCGTGTAGCCGGAACCGATATCGGGCTGGTTGATTTTCGAAAATTGGATGATACCCGTTTCCGTGGTCATATTTTTCAAATGGTCAAGTTTCAATGGCGGCTTTTTAAAACGCAAAGTCATTTCTTTCGAAGCGACTTTTTCAAACAATTTGGCATGGGCAATGGCCGCATTTTCCCAAGCGGATTCGGCGGAATGGTGCAATCCGTTCAAGCACATCTTCTCCTGTATCGTTTCGTCGTCTAGCAAATCGATTACGATAGCGGCCAATTGATCATCGTCCTCAAAATCGAATATGGTTCCCGCTTCGTTTTGTAGTACCTCCAACGCATGGGGAATTGGGGTGGAAACGATGGGGCATCCACAGCTCAAGGCATACGAAAACGTACCGCTCACCGCTTGATTGGGGTCTTTTGAGGTAAACAAATAGATGTCGGTCAGTTGCAAATATTCCAAGAGTTCAGGCAGGGGAACGAACTTGTTGACAAAGCGGACATGGTCGGTTAGCCCCAGCTTTCGGATTTGATATTTTAAAAATTCCCGATAATCCTCGCCTTTGTCCTTGGCCAAGGTGGGATGGGTCTTGCCGATAATCAAAAAAACCATTTCTGGATGTGCCTCGATTATTTTTGGAAGCGCCCTGAGTGTGGTCTCGATATTTTTCCCCGGCCCCAAAAGACCAAAGGTAGAAAGTACTTTGTGGCCTTCCAGCTCATATTTTTCCTTCAGTTCAAATTTATCGGCATAGGGAATCAAATGCGTACCATGGGGAATGACCGTGATCAAATTTTGATCGACCCCATAATCGCGCTGTAAAATTTCAGAGGAACGTTTCGTCATCACGATAATGCTTTTGGCCTTTGTTGCCATTCGATTTACTTTTTTTCGCAAGGTTTTATCAGGACTTGGAAGTACCGTATGAAAGGTAAACACAATGGGCCTATCCAAAAATTCCAGAAACTCGAAAAAAGCAATTTCGTTGCCGCTGAATAATCCGAATTCATGTTGCACTAACACCAGCCCACAATTCGGATTGCGGTTGATTTCGTTCGAAATCCTTAGATAATCCAATTGGCCATCGGTATTCAACGTATGCTCGATATGATTTTCATAATTATGATAGTCGGTGTCGGACTCCAAAGGGATAATGGACAATTTGAAGGAGCCATTGAATTTATCGGTCAAGGCCTTCTCCAAATCGCTGGAAAATGTCGCAATGCCACATTCTCGGGGCGGGTACGAGGTAAGCATGACAACTTCCGTGGTTTCGTTTTTTAAGGCAGATTTGACCTTATTTTCAGTGGCGGTTTTGGGTGCCAATAATAATCTAGTTTGTTGTCTTTTTTTTGAGGAATCGAGGGTAGTATGATCCATAGTGTTCAGGGAATTTTATGATTATTGAAAATAGGAGAAGCACTATGAATGGCACCAATGTCCATCATGGAAACTAATCCTCTTAAAAATTAGCTTTACTTGAATTAACTGTTGGTTTGAAAAGAATTCAGATACAAATTATAAGGAAGATTTTATCGGAATGACTACAATCCGTCCGAAAATTAGCACAAAAAAAATTTAATAAATTTTGGATAATCTTTATCTACCTTTTATTAAAGAGACGGTATTAAGCTTGTGCAAATTCTGGCCGATTCTGTCCTTTTTGTGATGTTTTTATGCCTTAAATTGTTAAAAATGTATTGCAAATTATTGTATTTTAGGAATTTAAATTTGTGAAATTATTTCAAGTGGTACAAATTGAATTAATTTGTAATCCCTCTAATATGCTCCAGCGTACCGTTGAGCGGGTTATGAAAGATTTGAGGATTGGTAATTATACCATCAAGAACAATTCGATTGTGCTGCAGGAGGCCTTACACGAAGTAAAGTTGGAGCAACTCTCCAAATCTTTAAAGGCGTTTGGAATACATTTCGCCGAAAAAGCCGGTACCGATATCATTGAACGAATAAAAGATTGCATTCGAATGATCGTTGCGGATTCTAAACTTCGAGAGCAATATCTTTCGGCGTTTTTGTCCGACAAACTGGGGTCTAGATATTTGCATTTGTTATCGATATTTTCGGCCGAAACATTTACGTCGATCGAGAGCTTTTATATTTTTGATAAAATCGAGAAAGCGAAAGACTTGTTGAGAAATGAAGAAACTACCTTAGCGGAAGTGGCGCATCAGTTGGATTACTGCAGCGCATCCCATCTGTCGCGACAGTTCAGAGCGGTTACCGGCTTAACGGTGTCCAAATTTTAAGCTTGGTGGCGAATAGGGAAAAGAACAACGTGAACACCTAACCTAATGAAAATGGAAAAATTAAAAATTCTTTTGGTCGATGACGACGAAGACGACAGACAGTTCTTTGCGGATGCCCTCGATAGTCTTGATATGAACACCGAATTGGTTCAGTTAACCGACGGCGAGGCGTGTTTGGAATATATGAACTTATATAAGAATGACGGTCCAAACCTTTTGTTTCTAGATTTGAATATGCCTATCATGAACGGATTTCAATGCTTGGAACGAATCAGGCAGCAGGCAGAGTTCAATGATGTTACAATCGCTATTTATTCCACTTCCGGGGCAGAGAAGGATATTGATGAGACCTTTAATAAAGGTGCGAACATTTATTTAAAAAAACCGGCCAGCTTTCAAGATTTAAAAAATTCGCTCCGGCAGGTCATCAAAACCAATTGGACCTATCAGAAAAACGATTTTAGCAAGGAAAATTTCTTGCTTAAAGTATAAATTGTTTCGCGCTTACGATGCTATGGCCTTAAAAGTTGTTTCGTTCTCGGGGCAACTTTTTCTTTCTATCTACATTGCGCAATAATGACCTCACAGAATTGAGAAAAAGTCTATATGACTTCGATATCTAAATAGTGTAAGATTAAATGAAAAGTCCTAAAAAAAAGTTAATTATAGGGGAGGACAAAATTTCCCGAAAAAAAATCAAGGAACAGGTTAAAAAGTCGCAGGCCGATTTGATTGCCAAAATCGATACCTTGGATGCCGAACGCACCTTTGCCCGACGTGTCCTCGACCAAAGCAATAGTGTCATTAGTCTGTTCAGGCCCATAGTCGACCAGGCCGGGGAAATAACGGATTTTACCATTCACTATGTCAATAACCGAATGAACGAGGCAACCAAGGAAGATGTCGATGCAATTATCGGTAAGCGCATGTCGGAATACTATCCAGATAATTTTGAGAATGGTGTTTTTGAAGAATTGGTCGGGTGTCATGAAACGGGAAAACCTAAAGAATTTCAACGGAAATATACCTTTAATGAAATCGATTTTTGGTTTTCATCTCGGGCTGTAAAACTTGACGATGATGTATTGGTTTTTTCAAAGAACATTACCAAGGAAAAGGAATTCGAAATTGAGCTTGATGTTCAGAACAAATTGCTTTCCGAAGCCGAATATGTAGCCAATATCGGAAGCTACAAATGGAATTTAGGGGAGGACGAGATACAATATAGCGCAAATGCTTTTCGTCTATTCGGATATGAGCCCAACGAATTTGAACCGACCGTGTCCAAGTTCATGTCGTTTGTGCATCCTGATGATTTGCCCGTGCTCGAAGCCAATTACGAAGAAATCATGAAGCGTAAAGAGCGTACCGAGGCTACGTACCGCATTATAACCAAGGACAAAAAAATAAAAACGATCCGGTCGGTTGGAGAGTTTTACAGAAAAGAGGGTCAGTGGAACATGGTAGGCGTATTGTTGGACGTTACAGAGCAGGTTGCAGCAGAACGTCATTTGAGAAGTCGAAATTTGGAACTGAAGCGTACCAACGAGGAGTTGGAGTCATTCAATAGGGTCGCCAGTCACGATTTACAGGAGCCTTTGCGTAAGATACAAATGTTTATCAGTCGGTTAAGCGGAGAGGCGACCCAAAGATTGGAAAAACGAGAAAAGGAGTATTTGGAAAAAGTGGTCGATTCAGCCGACCGTATGCGGGAGTTGATTGCCAATCTTTTGTCCTATTCCAGAATCGATCAAGTTGAAGATAAACCAAAAAAGGTCGATTTGAACAGCGTGTTAGCGGATGTGAAATATGACCTTTCGGAACGCATCGCCGAGTTTGGTGCGGAAATCCGTTCCGACAACCTACCAAAGGTGTGGGGCATTGAATTTCAGTTGTATCAATTGTTTTCCAATTTAATCGGGAATTCTTTAAAATATTCCGGGACGGAACAGCCCCCGAAAATAACGTTATCCTCAAAAGTAGTCCCCTATAAAGAAATTGGCGAAGGTCTTGATTTGACCCCGTCGCGCTATTTGGTTCTTGATTTCAAGGATAACGGTATCGGGTTCAAAAAAGAGCATAGCGACAAAATTTTTGAAATTTTTCAACGTCTTCATTCTAAAAATGAGTATTCCGGCACGGGGCTCGGCCTCGCTATTTGCCAAAAAATTGTTCGTGCGCACAATGGGGCCATTCGCGCGACCGGTAAACTAGGTAAAGGAGCAACATTTACCGTTTATTTGCCTTCTTTAAACTGATTTTTCTCCTTCCATTTACGAATCAATCGCAAATCGCAAAATTATACAACGTTTTCTGATAATTGTATAACAGAAATCTTTACCTAACTTTTCATATTTGGGCTTATGAAGAAATATACAATCTAGTCATGAAAAATCAACAATTTGCCAAAGTCGGCGCGGTACGCGAAAAAATACTTATTAGCGAAAATGAACTGCTAATATACGACAGCGTTGTTGTCAAGCAAGATGTAGTTGCTTCCCCCAAAAAATCCAAAATTATCGATTAATCGATTCTTCTTTCACTGAATGTCCAATTTAAAAAGCGATTACTATGCAGCTACAACATAAACAACTTAACAAACTGAACCATCAATTAGGTGGAAGTATCACTAAGGTTGAAGAAGACCGCATCATGCAATGCCATAATGAGAAAGGCATCGGGCGAGTGGTCTCCATTCCGCTTGAGGCAGGAATTTCATATACCGAGTACAATTTGAACTTAAAGGAAGATAACGAATTGGTTTTGGAGAACACTACAGGTTCGGTATTATATTTTATCTATTGTCTAGAAGGACAATTTCATTACAAATGGAAAAACGAAAATGGGCAAAGAGGAACAATCGAAGAATTGCAAACCGTAATTTTGGGTAGTAAAGAATCCTCATTAAAGTTGCAAATTCCGAAGGAACAGGCTATTAGTTTTGCCGTAATTAAAGTAGATAAAACGAATACATTTCAAAGCGAATCGGGCGAAGACGTAGCATTGAACCAGCAACTCTTTTATCAATTTTTTACAGTCTGCAAATCTGAACGCTTCGCATACCACGGAACGTTCAATTTAAAAATCAAGGAGCAATTATTACAGATTAGGACCATAAGAGAAACAGGTCTGGTACGGAAACTTCTGATTAAAGGTATCATACATTTTACCTTGGCCTTGGAACTAAAGCAATACCGAAGAGACAGGGAGAAACACCAAGGTCTTAATACCCGTCTTACAAAAAAAGAACTTCTAAGGGTTAATGAGGCGATAGAAACTATTGAACACCGACCCGAATATTCGTATAACATCGATTATCTATGTCGGCAATATGGTCTTTCTGCGGCAAAATTGCAAGAAGGATTTAAGGTACTGCAAGGTTGTACCGTTGTGAATTTTATTAAAAAACAACGGGTGGAATTAGCGGAAGAATTGATTAAAGCTGGGGAACTCAACATTTCGGAAATAGTGTACACAATCGGATTTACAAGTCGTAGCTATTTCTCCAAAATATTCAAGCAACGTTTCAATTGCACTCCGAAATATTATCAAGATAGATGTAAAAATCGGGTTATGGCATAAGAGATTTTTGGTTGGTTAGCGAAAAGCGGGCATTTTCTGAAATGTTCGCTTTTCTTGTTTTACCTACCAAGAGACTGATTTGAAATGTGTGATTAGAGTTTTATGCCTTTTTTTGCGTGGCCAACGCGCCAACTCGCTCCGCTTTCGAAAGCCAATGATTTGGCTTCTCTCTTGGCCGGGTTAAAATTTTAGACCGTAGCTTTGGCTATGCTCAACACCGCACGTACGTGGTTGCCTAAAAGGCCATCAAAAATAACCTATAATCCCGCTCTTGCGGGACTAATCACACATTTCAAAACAGTCTCTAAGGCATATGCTTGGCGGTTAAAGATGATTTTGTGTTTTGATGAAAAATCGTTAGTTTCATTTCAAGAAAAATTCTGCCTTAGACAATTCACCGCTCTGAGCTGAGAATCTTGCAAGTATGGCCTTTTTAATCAAGTCTTTAAATACCCCAAAACTGGTAGGCTTTTTGAGATAGCCGTTGGCTCCATTTTCAAAAGCCATATTTACATCGCGTTCTAAGAAGAGGTAGAATAAATGGTCACGAAAATTTCTTTCAATTTCTGTCGATTGCGCAGTATTTTCAAACACTCCATTCCCGAGAGTTGTGGCATGTTTAAATTCAGAAATATGTAGTTACCTAAATGGCAGTCGATTTTTTTTTAAATATTCTAGCAATGTAAGACCATCCTCAAAAAGCAGTAGTTCTGCGCCTACCTTAAGGTCTTCGAACGCTTCCGCAAAGAGAAAGCGATTGTCTTCATCGTCATCGACAAGGATTTTTTTTTTGATGTTCCCGTTCATATTCGAACTCCCTTTGGGGCGTGGTTGTCCTTACACGAAATTAGTCGAATTTATAAATTTTATAGGAAAGCTAATATAACGATACGGTTAAATT
Source organism: Costertonia aggregata (assembly GCF_013402795.1). Lineage (GTDB taxonomy): Bacteria > Bacteroidota > Bacteroidia > Flavobacteriales > Flavobacteriaceae > Costertonia > Costertonia aggregata. Next base: position 3,191,669 of record NZ_CP058595.1, read on the forward strand.
CTTTAACTATATGGATAAATAAGTTAAATAAAATCCATTAGTTATTCCTGTTTGAACTTTTTTTGGTATGCTTTGGGGCTGTACTTGTATTTTCTTTTAAAAAGCGTTGTAAAATAACTTGTATTGGAGAAGCCTAGTGAAAAGGCTATTTCGGTAATGTTCAAATTGGAACCCAATAGCAGCTCCCGGCTTTTCTCCATACGGAGTTCATTGACAAACTCGATAGCCGTTTTATTGTAAAGCCTTTTAAAAATTTGTTGTATCTTCTTTTCCGACGAATTTCCAATTTCGGCAAGATTACCTACGGAATGTTTTTGTGACAGATTCGATTCGATATACGAGATGATTTTTTGAAAATTATCGAATTCCGTTTTTGATAAAAGATTACGCCACGGTGTTTTTAAGTTCTGTTCGTATTCTAGCAATTGATACCCCAGTATTTTGCGAACAATGCCCTCTTTGATTATTTTAGCTGCCGGACTTATTTCGTTTAACTTATATAATTCTTTCATCGCGCTCATTACAGGTAAGGAATATTTGCCGTGGTACCGATAATGTCCCTTATTTTTTTCAGTCGAAAAAACGGTCTGTAATGCCTCGCTGAGGTCGGCGGTGGGGTTATCGAAATTTACGTCAATGCTCGAGTTGTCTACATTAATGACCAGATATTTCAATGAAATGTCCTTTGGGATACGAACTTGGGTTCTTTGTTCGGGGTCGATTTCAACAATGATATTTTCATGTTCGCCCAATTTGTGGAAATGGGCCTCTGCCTCCAATTTGTATGCAAAATAACCCTGCAGAACATGAATAAAATACAAGTGGCGTTCTTCCTTCTCCTCGATAAAATACTCCACTTGATTTTTGAACTCGATGTTATAAACCAAACAGGAAATATTACCGGAGAAGTCGAATGCCATGACACTGCCTACCCCATATTCGTTATCGATGGTCATGATGGCCTCGCCGTTACCTGACCGAAAATTTCCGTTCAAGCTATCGGAAACAGTTTTTAAAACGGTAACAACATTAACTTTATTTATCTCAATTTTAGGCATCTATAAATTTAGAAATCAGGAAAATTTCCCAAAGTCTGCGTGAAGGTAGATGATTTTCGTGCTAAATTCAAGCCCTTCGCAAGTGGATAATATATTCAAACCTTTTGGTAGGTTGCACAGCAAAAGTACGTATGCAGGTACGGGTATCGGGTTGGCATTATGTAAACGAGTCGTGGAGATCCATAAGGGTTTTATTGATGTGGATTCCGATGGAAAAGCCGGTACTACTTTTACGGTTTATATACCCATAAATAAAAAAAATGGCCATAAGCTATTTTCATGATCAAAATATTGAAAACAACTTACACTTAGCTGAGAACGGTGTTTGCGATTTGACGCAGCCGCTTTGCCAATTTGCGGGGAGACTCCAATGGAATCAAATGGCCACAGCCACTGAGTTGAATCAATCTCGGTTTATGCAAATAAGGTAAAACTTCTTCAAATATATCGTTCATTGGAATTACCGGATCCTCGTTGGCGCAGATTACAAAGGTCGGGGTTTCAATACCCTGAATTCTATCGGCAATTGAATGTAGCATTCCTTTTTCCAGCCACCAGTCCCAAGTTTTTTCATCAATTTGCAATTGTGATTCGACCGCCAATTTAAATCTGCGTTTACGCAATGTTTTGACCGTAGCGTTTTCAACGGTTGCAATGGCCTCATTTTTATCGGGATGCTTTAACATTCGGTTCTTCTCCTCGTCGGTCATTTTTTCAATAGTTGGCGGGGATGGTGCAATTAAGACCAATCCTTTTGGTGGTATGCCCCGGGTTATTTGGGTGGCATAAAGGGCTAGTTTGGTACTCATAGAGTGACCACACAGAAGATAATTGTCCAGCCCGATTTCTTCGATACAACCGTTGATGTACTTGGCAAAATCAAATATGGAAAGTTCGGGCAATGGTGTAGTACCGCCAAAGCCAGGTAAGGTTATCGTAATGATTCGAAACTTTTTACGCAACCTTTTTGCGACCCAGTCCCAACTTTTTCCGCTACCCCCAAAATAATGCACTAAAACAATTGTGTGATTGCCCTTTCCTAATATCTCGTAGTTGTATTTCAAAATTCTTGATGTTTAAAGTTCTTGGTCGGATATAAAATAAGGCGGACATCAAATGGTCCGCCTTACGATTTTTAATTAAGAAATTTTTTAAGCCTGCGCCTCTTCGTTGATTCTGCTTTCGGCCAAATTATCCAATTTCTCATCGGCGTTGTACTCTTCGTCCAGCGTGGTCTGCAATTTTTGTGCGATGTCATGATGACCTAATTGTTTGGCGAATTTAACGGCCGTACCATATCCGGAAATTTCATAATGTTCAATGCGTTGGCAGTTGGCGATGATACCGGCATCCTTAACGTCGGCATCCGCATCTTCTTTTAAGAAATGATTGGTCTCTTCGATCAACCCTTTCATCGCCTTGCATTCCTCGCCTGATGGGTTGATGCCTAGACTGTCGCAAATTTCGATAATGCGTTCTTTTTGCTTTTTCGTTTCTTCTTTATGCGATTCGAGGGAATTCTTCAATTCGCTATCGCTCACATTTTCCAATACCTTGGGCAAGGCATCCAACAACTGGTTTTCGGCACTGTACAAATCCTTTAACTGGTGTTCGAATAAATCATTTAATGTTTTCATGATATATTTTTTATGTAATATTTACGTGACAACTTTTGCCACCTATGTTATTTTTCAAGTCTAATATAGTGGCTGGTTTTGATAATGGAAAATGACGAAAGGGAATGGATCAATCATTGATTTTTTAGCATTAAGAAATGGGTACTGGGTAGGCTTATATTCGTATTAAGCGATTTTATGATATCAGTCGATTCAGCAGACATGTCAAAATGAAATCGCTAATAATGATTCAATAACCTAAAAAAAATGTTATGTCAGAAACAGCAACAATGTCAAAAGGGAAAGAGGATTTGGGACGCCCGGGTCTTGAAGCCAATATGAAAAACAAGCCTGAAATTATAAAGGATTCGTATAAGGGAAGCGAGAAATTAAAAGGGAAGATTGCCTTGATTACAGGTGGCGATAGCGGAATCGGTCGCGCCGTAGCGGTACATTTCGCTAAAGAAGGAGCCGATGTGGCAATCGCTTATCTTAGCGAGACCGAAGATGCCAGAAAGACTCAGGAACTTGTTGAAAACGAAGGTCAAAACTGCTTGACCATTTCCGGGGACTTAAAGGACTTCGATTTCTGCAAGGAGTTGGTTTCCCAAGTCATAGATGAATATGGCCGAATCGATATTTTGGTCAATAATGCTGCTACGCAGTATGCCGAAAAAGATTTTACGAATATTTCAGTAGACCATTTAAAGGAAACTTTCGAAACGAACATCATTGCGATGATTTACTTGACGCAAAAAGTATTCCCGCACATGAATTCGGGAGCGCGGATTATCAATACCACTTCCATTACAGGTTACCGAGGCCATGAATCGCTTATCGATTATTCTTCTACCAAGGGCGCGATTACTTCCTTCACGAGAGCCCTATCGGCCCAGCTTGCATCTAAGAATATTTTGGTTAACGGCGTTGCACCCGGGCCTATATGGACTCCCTTGATTCCCGCTACATTGGATAATATCGAGGATTTTGGGGAAGATACCCCCTTGGGCAGATGCGGCCAGCCCTCCGAGGTGGCTCCGGCCTATGTGTACCTAGCCAGTGAGGATTCAACTTATATGACGGGTCAAATTTTGCATATCAACGGTGGGGAGGTCGTTGGAGGATAGATGTCATTTCATTCGGCATTGGAGCATCCCTTATATTTCGGGATGCTTTTTTTTGAACGAGCGCCTGATATTTCAATCGAGACAATCAAAACATTTGGCCATACTTTCATTCATTTCCAAATTTTCTGAACCTTTGAGAACGAGGGGCTCCAATGGTCTTTCATCCAATATGCGATGGAAGTTTTTGGCATAATCGACAATACCGTCGCGCCTAGCTTTAAGCTTTTCGATAATTTCTTTCCCGTTTAACGCTTTGATTGCCTGGGGCCAAACCTTAAAAGCCTCCATAATCGCGGTATTCGTCAGCGCAACCTGCAGAAATTTTGATTCCTCAATAAATTGCTCTAGAGAAACTCCTTTTAAAAAATAGACATCAAATGGCCGAACCAAGCCCGGCATATATTCAATGTCTTTTTCGAAGGTTTGCATTTCCGGTAGCAGAATATCATTCGAAATGATTGTCGGGAGCACCCCTTCCAATTTAAAGAAGGCATTGTCCCTATCGGCAGGAATCGGATGGGCGACTAACGAATCTGATTTTTGTTCAACGGCCCATCCCCATTGTTTGGCATGCCGGTCCCAATCGCCAATGATCAAATCGAAAAGTCGGGCGCGTATGAGGGCGGATTTGTCAACCGTAATCGGCTTACCTTCCATCTTCCATTCTTGAACATCTTCGGTATCCAGTATTTCAAGGATATTTTCAAAGGGTGTCCAATTGACCGCACCTTCTGATTCATATTCGAACAGGTAGAGCCGATTCCCATATTTCTCGTTGTATTCACCCAATTGGGATTGCTTGGGCACAAAATATATCTTGGGATGCGTATGCACTATTTTTGCATATTCGGCCAACTTCGCCACCGGTACGGAAGCGTACGGATGTTGTGCGGAAATGCCATCCACCACGACATTTTCCAGGCCTAAATCCCGGGCAATGTCGGGTATCAATTTGGTCGGGTCTTTGGTAATGCTCCGGAAGGTATATCGAATTCCGAGGGGATCTTCGACTTCCAATGAATGGGTCTGCATTCCGCCTCCTTCCTCAATCACTTTCAAACCACCCAACAAGGTGTCCAGAAAAATAATTGGCACTTGTACAGGTGTTCCCCAAGCATCCCGATATTGTTCGCCCTGCATAAAACGTTTGACCCAATCGGCATCATAAAGTGAATTGGCCGCTACCAAAACGGAATCGTATTCCCTAAAATCTCGCTTTTCAACATCGGCAATGTTCAAGATTTCACAGGTTCTGAATTCCTCTGACGTTTCCCTAATCGAGAGAAATACTAAAAATCCGAATAGTAAAAGCGCGGCTACTATGGCGAGTGCTATTTTTTTCATTCCAACAGGTTATTTATAGGTACAAGATAACCTCAAAATAATTGAAATCAATACTCCAAAAAAGCAAATGTCATGTCCATTCGATTTTCATCATAAATAGGGTTTGCATTAAGGACTGATTTTTTACGATCAACCTGTTTAGTCGTTCCTGACTAAATTGAGACTTTGATTAGGTGTGTAGAATTTGAGAACCATAAGTACCGTTACAAATGTCCAGTGCCAAATTTAAAATCATTTAAAAACTTAAAACATAATTATATGAAAGTACAAGCCTATTTAGCCTTTGGCGGTAATTGCCAAGAGGCACTTAATTTTTACGCGGATTGTTTTGATGCGGAAGTAAAAAATCGCCAGACCTATGCCGACAAAAAAATCGATGTGCCATCGGCCTTTCGCGACCGTTTGCAACATGCGGAATTACAGGGAAAGGGTGTCCATTTTATGGCTTACGATGCCGCACCCGACACCCCTTTGACCAATGGGACCAAACAGCATTTAAGTATCGATGTAGACAATAAGGACAAGGCGAGGGAACTGTATGATAAATTGTCATCAGGTGGGCAGATCCATCATGACCTTCGCGAACGTGAGTGGAATGCGCTATTTGCGCGATTTACAGATCGCTATGGTACCAACTGGATGATCAATTGTGATCTTTAAAAAAAATAATATGAAAACAAGGACAATACTTGGTCTTGCCTCGACCTTAGTTAGGGGCAGAAAATTCAAGATGATGGCCGTGGGGCTTCAATTGGCCTATATGGGCTATCGGTATTTCAAGGATAAAAAAAGAAAGAATCAGCGAGAAGCAAAAACAGTAGGCTGACGATATGGAAAAATTACGACTGGTGGTCCGATCAGCAGTTGGCTTTCAAAAATAAATATTAGACGAAAAACTCTCAATTGGTTTAAATTATGGAAAGCATGGATGCCAAAAAAACGGAATTAAATAGGTTAGATGATATTCTAGAAAAAATTATCGATGCAGCGAAGACCTTCGAAAAGGCAGCTGAACTTTCGAAAAATAAATATCTAAAAGACTACTTTACAAAACGCTCAAAGGAGCGAAAGAAGTTTGCCGAGTCCTTGAATTTTGAATTCAAAAATCAGTACAACTATACGCGAAAAATAGGTAGTGCATTTGGAGTTCTTAATAGAATGTGGTTGGATATAAAGGATTTTTTTTCAACGGATACGGATGAGGCCCTATTGGAAAAGGCATTACAGATAGAACGTCAATCGTTGGAGGATTATAAGAATACATTGAATAACGATTCCTTTCCTATGGCCATTGGAGCGTTGCTCAGGGACCAAAAAATGCGCATACAGGTAAATTTGAACAAGGTTAAGTCTTTAGCGGATTTGGAATAACTGAAGGAAACCTTCGAAGGGATTTTATTTGTAGAGAAAAAGTTTTGGAATTAAAAAGGTCTATCAGTAATTCCATGTATATACTTAGTTGGGTAATGGATTCCGAAGGAAACAAGGAAAGGCTGAATTTTTTTTTGGGATTATACTTGACATCATTTAAGCATGACCTGATTTACTACTAGATAATAAGACAATATGGAAGATTGGTTTACATTTTCGTGGAATGCGTTGGGTGCCATTTGCATTTCGGCTTTGGGAATTTATGTCGTCGTAATCGGAATGACCCGGCTTTGCGGAAAACGAAGTTTTTCGAAAATGTCGAGCTTTGATTTCGCCATGACCGTGGCGGTGGGTTCGATTATCGCGACAACGATCTTATCGAAATCCGTCAGTTTGATGGATGGTATCATCGGCATTGTTGCTGTCTATTTGCTCCAATTGGGTGCTGCCTACATTCGAAGAAATGACACTATAAAAAATTTGATGGATAATAAACCATTGCTGCTGATGAAAGGCCCCGTCATTCTTGAAGACAATCTAAGAAAGGGAAGGGTAGCAAAATCCGACTTAAGGGCAAAGTTACGGGAGGCCAATGTGGTAGAACTTTCGGAAGTCAAAGCCGTCATTTTTGAAACCACTGGCGACATATCTGTCTTGCATAAATCGCATGAGCGGCCTATTGATGATTTTTTGATGGAAGACGTGGCAGAAAGTTGATGAAAAAACTTTTGAATTTTGATAAAAAAGGATAGTGGATTGGTTTGTTGCCAATGTTATGGTCATTATTAAATTTTGAAAGTGGGTCACTTCGTGTGAAGCCGAGTTCGCTTTACATTTTGAGTTTTAATTCTTTTCATTGCTTTTTTCAGCACCTGTTTTTTCATCTTCACTAACGGTAAGGTAATGGTCGGTTTCCCCAAGGCCTACAATTTTGATAATATTGACAACGGTATTATAAAGCATTAAAACGACCACGATTAATGCCGCACTCAGTATGCTTGAAATTGCCAAACTGGTGTAATAAATAATATTGAACCAATTGTTGGGCACATTATCCGATTCCGTAATCGGTAAATTGAATAGCAAAAAGGACATCAATGAGGCAATGAAAACGACCGTATCGAACTTAGCGATAAGCAGCACGTGTCGATAGTGGTCATCTTTCAATTTTGATTTTGTACCTGAACTTAATCCCAATAAAGTAAGCAATAGTGCTAGAATGGTTGCCGAGGCCAGAACGATGGTGTTGCACAACATATTCAGGCCCGAAAGTGAATTTTTGATTAGTACCTTGGCCTCATACCCACTGAGCTCTCCCAATAGAAATGACCCTGTTAAAATAACGGCCAAAGAAATAACGCCCCCGGTAATCGCTCTTTTCGTGTATTTACTGATTTTAATCGCCATAATTAATTTATTTACAGGTTGCTGATGCGATATTAAGTTTAAAATTATATATCTACTGACTTGATAAGAAGTAATATTACTTGCAATCCGATCAATTATCTATTTTTCCCTTAAGTACATTGCCAAAAAAAATAATGACTGCACAACCCACCTTGCTTTGCATTCCCGACATTAGTGGGTTTACGCAATTTATGCGGGAAATCGATTTCGAGTTAAGTTCAAAGGTTATACCCGCCTTATTGAACCAAATAATCTATTCCAATGAAATCGGACTGAAAATTTCGGAAATAGAAGGCGATGCCGTGCTGTTCTATCGTAGTGGGAATCTACCGACCTTGAAGACGCTCATTGATCAATGTCACTATTTCCATACCGAATTTTACAAGCGGATGGCCCAATTGCGAAAAAAACATAATGGTCATGAAGGCGCCAACAAAATACCGGAGTTACTGGGTTTGAAAATCATTTTGCATTTTGGGGAAGAAGTCGGTCTCGTGCCGATTGGAAAGAACATCAAGCTTATGGGCGAGGATGTTATCGCGGTACATCGATTGCTTAAAAATAATTTGGCTACGGACGAATATATTTTATTATCCCATTCTTTACTTTCCCGGTACGAAGCTCCTGAAATCGAATCCTTAAAAGCGGCGTATGATATACAATCAGATTACATTGATGTCGATCATTTAGGAAAAATAAATTTCAGTTATTTGGGATTAAAGCCAATATAATATAGTATGAACTAGCGATGAAGTACTACAAATCGGTTTAGTTACTGGCAAAAAGACGATTCTCGATCGGCCTTCTCGGTTGGCCAGCTTTTAGATTCGCCAAAAAAGCGGCATAACCTTTTGACTGATTCATTTTCAATTTTGTTGTTCCGAAGATATCGGTAATAATGGCATCATCCAAATGGAGACACTCATTTCCGAACCATTCCAATCCGCACGTATGCCAAATCTCATTTTCTACGCTTAAGCTTGTATATTCGATTTGACATCCGTTGGCTAGGTTGATCGACATTGGTTTGACAACCGTAATGCCATTTTCTTGGGTCAACTGCGCCAGATTGCGCGCTTTTTTTACGGCACACCACTTTGGTTCTCCAAAATTCATAATTTTATTGAATTGATTATCATTTTCGGAAACCTCGAAACTCCATTTAATAAAATTGTCGTAGCATCCCCATATATTTGGGTTTAAACACCCTTTCGCCCTAGTACCGATACGTTGTTTGACCTCGATTTTCCCTTCGCGGGTCTTGACCCCGACTTCCTTATTGGTCAATTCTAGATAATGATCGGTTCGGTCTTCATGGGTGTCGAAGGGCTGGCTTTCGAACCATGCCTTGATTTTCTTGTTCTCAGTTCTGAAAAACCAACGTATTTCCTTCGTTTTGTGCATGGCATTGTAATTTAGGGTTTTACTTCTTTAAATAACTTAAATATCGGTGGTGTTCGAAGTCGCATAACGTTTAAAAATTGACTTCAAAAAAATTCATGGAATCCATGAAATAATTGATTGAGTTTACCTTTGAATTTTATAAAGCAATAGTCGGTTGTTTTTCCTTCTAGCTTTGAATAAATCCCCAAAATGAATATAAGCCATGGAGAAACCAACCTATTTTTTTACGGTTATCAATAAGGATACCAAGGAAATCATCTGTAAAAATGAAACCGATTTGGAACTTTTAAAGGTTCACTTGCCCGAGGCCATGTTCCAGTACATCTATAAAAAAGCGATTAGCAAACGGTTGGGTGCGCGCAAGTTGATACAATTTGACCGAATATGCCTTATTGGTCATGGAAAAGCTTGTGAAATTCCTTCTGATGAATTGGAATAAAAAAGAATAAAAAATAGATGACCAATCAAAACTATCCACCGATCGCGGATTACGGCATTATCGGCAATTGCAAGACCACGGCACTGGTCCATAGAGAGGGCGCTATCGACTTTTTCTGTTTTCCTAGGTTCGATTCCCCATCCATTTTTACCAAACTATTGGACAACCAAAAGGGAGGCTCATTCCGAATTCGACCAAAAATCGAAGCAACTAAATCAGTCAAGATTATTTGCTGGACACCAATGTACTGCTGACCCGTTTTTTTTCAAAAGACCACACTATTGATATTATCGATTTTATGCCAATCTCTAACGATGGGGAAAGACAGAATCAGATTATCCGAATCGTCAAGCCAATTCGTGGGGATGCCACTTTTTCGTTTGATTTGGATATCCGTCCCGAATATGGGCAGGCCCAATGCAAACCGATTAATATCAATGGAAAGTTCTTCTATTGCAAAATTGATGAGACCAATAATGAATTCGGTTTTTCGAGCAATCTGAAATTATTCAAAAAAAGTGATGAATTTATAGCATCCTTTTCATTGGAGGAAAGCCAAGTCGCCATTTTTATATTGGGCAACACAAAAAACCTTCAAGACAATCTGAATGATTATGCTTCTTCACAATTGGAAGCTACGGTCAAATACTGGCGGAATTGGATTAAGGCCTGTCAGTATGAAGGGGCCTTTGCCGATTCTGTTCGACGCTCTGCCCTCACACTGAAACTTTTGACGAGTAGCGAATATGGCGCTACCGTCGCAGCCGCAACTTTTTCTTTGCCTGAAAAAATTGGCGGCACCCGCAACTATGATTACCGTTTCACTTGGATTAGAGATGCCGCCTTTTCAATGTATGCGTTTATGCGAATGGGTTTTTTCGACGAGGCAAAAGATTTTATGCGGTGGATTCACAATTGTATAGAAGATAACCTCAATGGCGACATCGATTTGCAGATCATGTATCGAGTCGATGGTACAAGGGATTTGACCGAAAAGGAAGTGAATCTCGAAGGATATGCAAATTCAAAACCGGTACGAATTGGTAACAAGGCCACGGAACAGCTGCAATTGGATATTTTCGGCGAGTTGATGGATACCATATATCTTTTCGATAAATATGGCGAGCCTATCACATTTTCCTTTTGGGAACATATTGAGCAGCTACTGGAATTTGTCTGTAAAAACTGGAATTCCGCCGACCATGGCATTTGGGAAGTGCGCGAGACTAAACGACATTACCTTTACACGCGGGTCATGTGTTGGGTGGCCTTGGATAGGGCTATTAAATTAGTTCGGAAGCGTTCTTTTCCTACCGATTTGGAACGATGGATAAAGAACAGAAACCTAATCCATAAGGATATTTACGACAATTTCTGGAACGAAGAATTGGACTCATCTGTTCATTTTAAAGATGCACAAACGGTCGATTCCTCACTTCTAATCATGCCATTAGTGCAATTTATAAGTCCATATGATAGTAAATGGCTCAAAACTTTGAAAGTTATTGAGGACCAATTGAAGACCGATGTACTTATGTATCGGAATATGGATGACGAGATTTTAGTTAAAAGCCGTGAAACGGAAGGCACTTTTTTGGTCGGAGCCTTTTGGTATGTGGAATGTCTGGCACGTGGCGGACAATTGGAAAAGGCGACCCACTACTTTCAAAAATTGCTGGGCTATGGCAACCACCTCGGACTTTTCGCCGAAGAAATGGACGAGTCGGGGAGGCATTTGGGAAATTTCCCCCAGGCCTTTACTCATCTCGGACTGATTAGTGCAGCGTTCAATCTGCATCGCCAAAAACATAAAGCGAACTATACCATCGAAGATTCATACGATTTGTTTTAAAAATGGGAATCGTGATTGGTAAATGGGTTTGTAATCAATTTTATAGGACAAAGCAAACCAACACCCTCAAACTACTTTTGACGCTTAGAATAATTTCTTTAAACAATTAAAAATTGCAATAATGGATTTAAAAATAAAAGGAAAAACAGCTTTAATTACGGGAGGTGATTCCGGTTTGGGTATAGAAACGGCGAAATTTCTGGTACGGGAAGGCGTCAATGTAGTTCTGTCCGATAAAGAGGATAATGAGGGTCTTCAAAACGCTGTTGACCAAGTTGAAAAGGAGTGCGAGCAAGGTGCTAGTGTAAAAGGCATTGCAGCGGATATTTCAAACAATGATGAAGTATTAAAGCTTGCCGAACAAATTGATAAAGAATTCGGTGGGGCGCATATAATTTATCATTCCGCTGGGGCTAGAGGAGCGGCGGACGATTTTTTAAAGCTGACCGATGACGATTGGATGAAAACCATGGAGGTCGATTTAATGGGGGCGGTGCGAGTGGCACGCGCCTTCATCCCCCAAATGCAAAAATTGAAGTGGGGGCGAATGATATTGGTTTCCTCTGAAAATGCGTTTCAACCGTATGAAGAAGAAAGTCCGTATAACGCTTGCAAGGCGGGAATCATCAATCTTTCCAAATGCCTGTCAAGAGCATATTCCAAGGAAAATATTCTATTTAACTGCATTTCTCCCGCCTACATTGAAACCCCGATGACCGATGCTATGATGGAAGAGCTTGCCGAGGAGCGCGACTGTTCGGTCGAGGAAGCTGTCGATTGGTTCGTTAAAAATAAACGGCCCCACATAGCCATGGAGCGCAGGGGCAAACCGGAAGAAGTCGCATCGGTAGTAGCCTTTCTTTGTTCGGAGCACGCCAGTTTTATTAATGGAACGAATATCCGTATCGATGGGGGATCGGTTGAATCTGCTTTTGGATAAACGATTGGCACTTGATATTTGTATCTCTATTGTCTCATCAAGATGTACAAAGTTTCATTAAGCGATTACAAAATAGACCGTAGAACGTTTTGAGTTCATAAGTCGGGCTATTGCATCAATCCAAATTAACGGCAGCAGCTAATTTTAGGGAGATGCCAAACGGTAGGCAAATAAAGTTACCGGAAACAATTATTGAAGATGAATACGGATATTAAAGAAATCGAGGATAGTCTAAACGACATCATTCAAAAAAACGAGGATGCGATAAAAGGCTATGAAAAAGCGGCCGAAAACGCAGAGGAAATCGGGTTGCAAAGCTATTTTCAAAACAAGGCTTTGGAGCGACGGAATTTTTTGGTCGAATTGAAAGCTTCCGTACCCGACCTAAAGACCAGGGACGGAATTGAAGGAAGCACCACAGGCTCTATGCACCGCGCTTGGATGGATATGAAAGCCTTTTTTTCGGCAGATGACGATGAATCGATGTTGGAAGAAGCGATTCGGGGCGATAAGGCCGCGGTAGAGGAATACAACGAGGTGCTTGCGGACACCCACCTACCCACAGTGGCCGCAGGAATTATAAGAAAGCAACGTGATTGGATCCAACAGGATTTGGAAAAAATCAAGTCCATGGAAGATGTTCGATGATATGGAACGTTCACAGTTATGTTTTAAAAAGTATGGCCCCTATCGGGGCTTTTTTTGTTGATATATTAAATGTTTAATCAAGGATGTTTTAAAATTCATTTGACAAAACATCCCAAAAAATCCAAAACTATGATCTCAAATTATGAAAGTTGCATCAAAGCGTGCCAACAATGTTGGACGGATTGCCAAAATTGCCTATCTGAAATGGCAGGGAAAGAGAGCCACAACGATTGTCCGACCTGTTGTTTGCTCTGTATCGAGGCGTGCTTGGCTTGTATAAAGTTTATGATAGCCGATAGCAGGTTTGCGCCTGAGTACGCACGACTATGTGCTGAGGTTTGCGAATGGTGCGCCGAACAGTGTAAAGAGCACGATCACGACCATTGTAAGATTTGCGCCGCATCTTGTTTGGCCTGCGCACATGAATGTCGAAAACATGCAGCCTGATTTTCAATTTTTGGTGCATAAAAAAAGTCGGCTTTGGGCCGACTTTTAAGTTTTTGGAATTTAAAAATTCTTATTGATCTAATTCATTCATTGGCGTATAGGTAAACTTTTGTCCACCGACCGAAACATCGGCCATAAGTCCGGCTTTTGGCATCGCCAGCACAATAACGCCATCGTTATAATTCAGATTTTCCGAAACGCCTTGTTTAACGGCGGTTGCCGAAACTTCGCCCGAAAAGGTAAATTCATCGGTCTTGAATTCATTGAGCGCATCCTCGGTCTCAAAAAAGATGACTTCCGCTAACGCCTGGCCACCAATTTGAAAACCGACATCGACTTTTTTGAGATTCGCCATCCCAACGGCAGTTCCATTTTCATAGACGACGCCGTTTCCGGAGGCGGCTCCGATAATGAATCCACCTTCGCCCACATTTGGGAAAATTACGTAGCCTTCGGCCGTATCAAAATAGTTCTCCAAGCCGCTATCCTTGGTCAGCATTTCTTGTTTTGCTTCTTCGGCATCGTCCATAATGCGTTGGTCATCAGCGTTTTGGGCAGCCACGCCGACCGTCAACATTAAGGCCAAAACCATTGTAATCGATTTTAACTTTTTCATACTTCGTGTTTTAAATTAATAATTTGCTTTATTGACCAGCCAATCCATTGAGGATTACATTTCTAGTCAAGGCAAATCTATTGGAAACACGATTTTTTGGTTGACGCTAAAACTGGAAATTTTAATTGTTTTCCTAAAAGAGAAACTTACGGGCATTAAACCTCGTAAAACCTTAATTTAAGCACACATTAAGATTTATAGGGTTCAAATTCGGTAGATAACAGATGTATCTTTAAAACTGATAATTTAAAACGATAAGATATGGATGATAAAAAGAATTCAGTAGAAAAAGAACAGAACGATGCGTTTACAGGTCAGTCGGCCACTAAGGAGAGTGCGGACCCCAAACACACCGATAAAAGGTGGTACGAAATAAAGGAAACCAAAGAGGGCGGACGTAAAAAGTCTTAAGGCGAACATTTTATTGAAGAATTGTATTATGGTGTATCTAGACTATTAAAATGCAATCGAATTGTAATTACTTCAAATTTTCCACAAATCTTAATAAATAGGTATTTTCAATTTTCCTCGTTCAAGAAGGCCGTTGCCGTTGGGTGGCGGCCTTTTTTATTCCGCAAGGATCGTTTTAGGAAACGCCATTAATCCCGTAACTTTGTATTTCCAAAAGATTTCCCCTAATTCAATTATGCAATCAGATCACAAACTTAATGACGGCCAGCAAAAGGCCGTTGAATTCAATGGCAAACACCTTTTGGTGCTGGCAGGTGCCGGAACGGGTAAGACCCGGACGATAATTGCCAGAGCCGCTTATCTTATCGAACGCGGAGTAGACCCTTCGAAAATCCAGATTCTGACATTTACCAAAAAGGCGGCCAACGAAATCGTTGAACGGGTCAAATCGACCTTACCGCAATCAAACGGAAATAATTTAAGCGGCGCAACCTTTCACTCGTGGTGCAATCAATTAATCGTACGGTTTCCGAACTTATTCGGTGCGGCAAGTTATACGGTTATCGACCCCGATGACCAGTTGAGCATCATGAAAATGGTCTGTGGAAACCACAATCTGGAATTCGGCAAACTCCGAATAAAACCGCAAGAACTCATTGATGTCTATTCCTTTGCACGTAATACGAAAAAGAGCCTGACCGAATCGTTACGCCAAAAACTGTTCAAGAACAGAAAGGATGGGGACACCGATTACGAACTGAAAACAATAAAGCCGCATGTTGAAAAGTTGCTTCGAGCGTATCAGGCAAAGAAAGCAGAGCAGCGGTATTTGGATTATGATGACCTTTTGTTGGTCGTGGCGACCCAATTGAAGGACAACCAAGAGGCACGGTCGATTTTAGCACAACATATAGAATATCTTTTGGTGGATGAGATGCAAGACACCAATCCCTTGCAGTGGACTTTGCTAGACCCTTTTGTTTCGATTTGCAAACTTTTTTGTGTGGGGGATGACGCACAATCGATTTATTCCTTCCGCGGTGCCGATTTTAAGAACGTACATCTTTTCAAAGATCGCGTCCCGGAATCGGAGGTTTATAAATTGGAAAAAAACTATCGATCTACGCAAGAGATTCTCGACATTTCAAATTGGCTCTTGGAAAAGTCGCCGATTGAATACAACAAAAAGCTGGAAGCAATCCGTGGTACTGGAGAACTTCCGCAATTGGTCAATGTGAGCGATGAATGGCAAGAAGCGAATTGGGTCGCCGATGAGATCCTAAAAAATTATACCGATGAAGACCGAATGTTTTCGGACCATCTCATACTATCCCGTTCGCAGTATTACGCTAAATCCTTGCAAGCGGTCTTTATCCGAAGGAAGATTCCCTATGTTACCTACGGAGGGCGTAAATTTATGCAAGCGGCCCATATAAAGGATTTAGTTTCCTTGTTGCGCATCGTAAACAATCCTTATGACGAGATCGCTTGGATTCGGTTTTTAACCTTTCAAGAAGGCATTGGGGAAGTACGCGCTTCGCGGATTCTGCAACAGGTTATTGAAAAAATCGATGTAGAGGAAATTCCCAGTATTTTCCAAAACGCTATGCCCGGAGAAGATGGAAAAAAAATAGCCGAGTTGTATGAATCCATTAAAGAAAAAGACGATGTCGGTAAAATGGTCGATATGGCTTACGAGGCTATGGCACTGGGTCTGGCCTTTCGCTACCGTCGTGATTGGGAGGAAAAGCGTAAGGGCGATTTCCCCGTTTTAAGATTGTTGGCCGACAGCTACCCAACCTTGGGCGAATTCATTGGGGAAGGCCTATTGGACAACTCGGAACAAATGAACGGGGTCAACGTCTTGAGCGAATCAAAATTGAACACGGCAGAAAATAAAGACCACGTAATTATTTCGACCATCCATTCCGCCAAAGGTTTGGAAGCCGATGTTTGTATTGTGCTGAATGTTTCCCCAAAGGCATTTCCATCGGCCTGGTCGTTGGATAATTTAGAGGAAATCGAAGAAGACCGCCGTGTGCTCTATGTTGCCATGACCCGTGCCAAGAACCGATTGATTTTGACACGCAATACATCATCGATTACGGCCGTGCACAATCGTGCCCTACCCACTCCAGGAGGTCAAAAGACATCCGATGCCGAAACGTATTTTTTGAATGAATTGCCAGATGCCTTGGTCGAACAAAAAACCATTGCCCATCAATTCGGAAAAGTTCGCGACGCGGAAACTCCCAATACCATCGACCTTTCTTCGGGTATGGATTTCAGTTGAGTTCGGGTTGATTTAATTTTCCGAAGTTTAAAGTATCTTTTGAGCTAATGTCCAATGGTTTCATAACAAACTGCGAACCTCATATTGCCTAATTTCGTTTTCTAAATTATATAATGTTCGCCAAACAGAATTCTAAAGAAGTCAGATATAAAAATCGGGAAATCGATTGGCTCCGCTTTAACCATAGAGTATTGCAAGAAGCTTCCGATTTACGAAATCCGCTTTTCGAGCGATTGAAATTTCTGGCGATATTCTCCTCGAATTTAGACGAATTCTTTCGAGTGCGCGTCTCTAAGTTGAGACAACTTAAGAAGGTCGAGAAAAAAGTTCGTAAGCCATTGGGCTTAAAACCCAACAAACTTCTAAAGGAAATAATATTTCAGGTTCATCTGCAACAAGAAGAATTCGGTGCCATTTTTCAAAAACAAATCCTCCCCGAACTCCGTTCGCAAGGCATTTCCTTTGTTGGCATTAATGGTTATTCGGAAGCCCAAAAATCCGAATTACGAAATTATTTTGATTCTCAAATTTCCAAGGGATTGACCATTCTTACCGGAGAGGAATTCGATATAGACGCATTTAAGGAGGGTCGTCAATATGTCGCTATCTTCAAAAAAGGGAGTTCGAGCGATTTGAGTTTCGTTGAGGTACCATCGGAAAAATTCGGCAGATTCATCGAAATACCTTCCTCTGATAATAGTACTTACTGCTATACGTATCTAGAGGATATAGTAAAATTAAATTTAGACCAAATATTCCCTGATGATAAGATTCAGCAAGTCGCGAATATTAAAATTTCAAAAGATGCCGAACTTTATCTTGATGACGAATATGAAGGGGATTGGGTCGAACAGATTTATGCATCCTTGAAAAAACGGAAGGTAGGGCAACCAACAAGATTCCTATATGAACAAAATACGGATGCAGGATTTCTAAAGGCCATCAGAAAACGCCTGAATCTCGGGAAAGTGGATATGATGCAAGGAGGCGAAAGGCATAATTTCAGCGATTTTATGGCCTTTTCCGATCCCACCGATAACCCCCAATTTCATTTTGAACCGATGCCCCCTTTAAAACATAATGATTTTGAAAGTTCGTTAAACTTTTTTGACCTTATCAGTGCACGCGACTGCTTACTACATTTTCCTTATCAGGATTTTCATTATGTAGAACAATGGTTGGAGGAGGCTGCCATGGATGCCGAGGTTGTGTCCATACATATATCGCTATATCGAATTGCCGAAGAATCCAAATTGACCACCGCATTGTTGAAAGCTTTGCAGAATGGAAAAGCGGTAAATATTTTTGTCGAAGCCAAAGCTCGGTTCGATGAAGCCAACAATATCAATTGGGGGAGAAAATTCGAGGAGAACGGGGGCAAGGTTTTTTATAGCTTTCCGAACATCAAGGTACACTCTAAAATTCTGTTGATTCAACGTCGGAACAGCGAAGGGAAATTGAAAGGCTATGCCTATATCGGTACTGGAAATTTTAATGCTCAAACGGCCAAAATTTATTGTGACCATGCCCTTTTTACGGCCGATAAGAAATTGATCCGAGACCTTGAACAGGTTTTCAGGGTGTTAAAAAGAGAGCTTCTACTACCCAAACTGAAAAAACTTATTATCTCTCCTTTCAATGCCCGAATTGCTTTTGAAAAATTGATTCAACGGGAAATCGATAATGCCAAAAATGGGCTTCCGGCCTGTATAATTGCTAAAATGAACAGCTTGGAGGATAGGCGAATGATCGACTGGCTATATCAAGCGAGTAATGCTGGAGTTCATATTAAATTGATAGTTAGGGGCTTCTGCTGTCTGATACCGCAGGTAAAGGGACAAAGCGAAAATATAAATGTGATTAGCATTGTTGATCGGTTTTTGGAACATGCCCGCGTTTTTTTATTCCATAATAATGGTAAGGAGGAGATGTTTATGGGCAGTGCCGATTGGATGACACGCAATCTGGACAAGCGAATTGAAGTGATTACACCTATTTTGGACAAAGCCGCTTTTTTGGAATTAAAACAAATATTGGACTTTCAAATTGAAGATAATTTTAAAGCCCGAATTGTGGATGAAAATTCGAGCAACATGTATGTCCCACATGACAATAAAATTCCGGTTCGCTCACAATATGCCATCTATGAATATTTGAAAGATAAGCATGGTACGCCGCATGAATAGGAATAACTCCTAAATTTTGTAAAATATCCATATTCCGTTGCTATTTTTGTATTCTGACTGTATGGAAAGACAAAGAACGTTTGCGGTAGTGAATTTGAAGACTACGGGAAAAAGTATCCGGAATAATCGCATTACCGAAATCGCCATTGTACGAATCGAGGACGGCGCGATTGCGGAAAAATTTGTTTCCTTGGTCAATCCCGAGCAGCACATTCCCGAATACATGACTAAGTTGAACGGCATCGATGACGAGATGGTTCTTGATAGACCAAACTTTGCTGAGATTGCCGAGAAAGTTGATCTACTTACCCATAACGCTATTGTCGTAGCCCATGATGTATCGTTTGTCTATTATGTTCTTCGCTCCGAATTTAGGTATCTAGGCTATAATTATGAACGGCCCAAACTTTGTACGGTTCGATTGGCCAAAAGATTGATTCCTAATCTGCTTTCCTATAAGTTAGAGAACTTATGCGGTACTCAGGGCATTCCCTTAATCGATAGACGTGCGGAAGCGGCCACGAATGCCACGGTAGTCTTATTCCAACGTTTGCTTTTATTGGATGATGATTTTAAGGTAATCGATATGGCCCTTAAAACTAACAAACCAAAGATAAAATTGCCTACTCATATCGGGAATGGGCAGTTTGAAAAGCTTCCAGAGAACCCTGGAGTCTATAAATTTCAGGGTAGCGACGGCGAGATTATTTATATCGGCAAAGCGAAAAATATCAAAAAAAGGGTGTTGAGCCATTTTCAAAGCAACTTACCCAAGGAGGTAGAGTTATGTTCGCAAACCTTTTCTATTGATTTTGAACTTTCCGGTAGCGAGCTGGTGGCACTTTTATTAGAATCCGACTTGATAAAGAAACACACGCCCGAGTACAATAGTGTCCAGAAAAAAAACTATATCGCTTATCATATAAAATCATATCGGAATAAGAAGGGAATACTACAATTGACGGTCGAGGAATGTCCTGCCATATACGAACCTACCGAGCTGTTCTTTACCAAAGGCGCTGCCAAGAAAAAGCTGGAAGTCTTGTGCGAGAAATTCAGTCTTTGTCCCAAGTTTACGGGTCTGCAACGAAAAAAAGGTAAATGTAACCACGTCAAATTCCCAAATTGTGCCGGAGTTTGCAATAGTGAAGAGGAAATAGGGAACTACAATAAAAGAGCTCAAAGCGCATTTGCCTCCCTCAAGGCGAATACCGATAGTTACTTAATCCAAAATAAGGGACGAAAGCTTGGAGAAGCGAGTTTTGTGGTTGTACTTGATGGGGTGTATCAGGGTTTTGGGTTCGCCGATATATCGCAACAGATTTGTTCCATTGATGAGATGGTCGATTTGATAACCCCTCGAAAGCAAACCTATCATACAATGCAAATTCTCAATGCCTATCGGAAAAACCATCCTTCACGAATATTAAATTTGAAGATGGCAAACTATCGATGAAATTAGCCAAAGTGCGCTCACAATTTTATTCCACCAAAAACGATTGCTCAGAGGTATCTTTCTTTGAAGATTGCAATGCTTTGACATCCTGCAAACTTTTGTTCAATAACGTTTTCAGTTGATTGAATGACGAAGGTTTTTTGAGATATTTGGTAGCTCCCATTTCCTGTAATCTCTCCACTTCCTTTTTATGAAAAGAGGTTGAATAGATGATTACCGGAATCTTGGAAAATTTTTTAATATCCCGAATATCCGCGAGGCATTCAAAGCCATCCATCAAGGGCATATTCAAATCAAGGAAAATAACATCGGGCAACTCGCTAGCATCATGAAGTGCCTTTAAGAGGGCGACTCCATTTGTGAATTCGCTTATTTCGGAGTCTGATGGGATGTCCGAGAAGGCATCCCTAAAAAAAATCCTATCGTCCTCATCATCATCTGCAAGATAGATTGTCATATAATTGTTTTGATGGTTTAGTGGCGCGGGAATAATTTAATAAACCGTTTCGAAAATTAAAAATTAAGTCGATAATCGCTATAAAATTTTAGTCCTGCTTCTTTTCAATTGCTTGCAAGGCACTTTGAAAGTGTTTTAGGTTAGCTTCAGCTTCCAAACGATGATTTTTTAGCGCATTTTTCATCTTACGGGAAATATTCTCATGGGAAAGCAGCTTCTGGTAAGCCCCTTCTTTATTTCTTTCGGCTTCGATCAAACTTTCCAGGACCGACTGCATATTAGAAGGGTCGGGCGATGTTCGTGGCATCCAAGAAATCGCCTCTTGATCCGTTTGACGGGCCGTACTTTCGATTTGGCCACCATTTTCAGAAATAACTTGCATTAAAGTTTTAGATTCCTTTTCGGCCACTCTTGCAAATTCGACCAGTTTATCTTTTGTGGGTTCGTGGCTCACGGATTCGGCTAAACTTGAAAGCGCTTCCTGATAGTTCAAAGTATTGGTCAAAATCTTATTCAGTTCATCGATTAGGTTATTAGCCATTCCAATTTTATTGAAGGTTTACCTTAATTAAATATTAATAAAACGTGCAATCAAATTAGGGAAATGAAGGTGTACATTATAATCCGATTGCGATAAATTGTTATCCTAAAAGTTCAATTTATTATCATTGGGGGTCAGGAGTAACTGCGTCGATTATTTCTTGTTCCATTCCATAATATTTTAGGGCGAAAGCGAACGCAATTACGGAAAGTACGATGCCTATCATAAAAACGGTGTACGTTCACCGAAGTAATTGATATTTGGTTTTTAAAACCTTTCCCAGAAAATATAAATCCATGCTCAGCGAGTCGTAAATTGTTTCCTTACTTTGTATGATTTCGCGCATTTTCTCTTTAAACTGTTGGGGTTGCATCGCATGAAAATTACCAAAGAAAAGATAGTTTGTGTCCTTCTTGCTGATTTCGCCGTCAACTACATTTTTATTCTCGATTTTTGGCCGGGTTGCCATCACGGACATTATCATTGAAGCGATGCTAAATAGCACAAATATGACGGTCGGGTAAATAAGATAGGAATTGTTCGGCGTGCCTAATTTTGGGATAAGATTGGCCAGGAGCAGGGAAATAATGATGGCATTTACAGATAATAAAATATTGGCCTTGGTATCGGCAATATCACTCAGCTTCAGATGATTTCTCAATTGTGTTCGATACAACGACTGAATCGCCCTTTCTGGACTTTGATTTTTAAGTTTGACTTTTAACTTCTCTTTATTTCTCTTTTTTACGGCCTTGGATGCCGCCCCGATAAGCGATATGAGGTTTTCTTCCTTTTGTGGCTGCCAGTTTTCTTTAGCATAATCTGTGTAGAAACGATGTTTTGTTCGGAACGTTTCAATGTACTCATTACGCCACTCTTGTAGTGGGGGAGGGTTCTGGTTCAGGTTTTGCTTTTCCATACGCAACAATTCCATCAACTCCTCAAAATCATCCGAAGCGAAAAATGATGTGCGACCATCTTTGACTATGGCTTCACTCTCATTTGACGGCTCTTCATCGCTCCATGCTGCTTTGATTAAATCGGTAACCGCGTTGATAGTTGACTTATCTGCATTTATTTTGCTAAGAAAGTCTTCTGCCAACTCGCAACTTGATGCCACATGTTTTTCATATCCCTTTGAAAATCCTGCATTGAGAAACCATACTGCGACTAGGACATCTGTATGATCAAGATTTTTGGGTTCATAGCTGTTTAAGATTTCCTCAACACGTGTCGCTATTTTTTTGGATTGGGAAAAAGTATGAAATAGGTAATTTTTACCCAATTGTTCCGATAGCAGCTCGGCAATATGGTTTTTTGATTTCTCCACTAGATTTTTCATCAACTTCGGCTTTTGGTTCTATTCCAAATGTAATTCACTCCTTTCACAATGGCTAGCATTATGAAGCCAATGATAAGTCCGACCACAAATTCTTGTAAAATCATGGGCAAATTGGGAATAAAATCATGCAGAAAATGGATGTTATGTACAAATATTCCCCCAGAAACAAGAATCAAAGCGATAGTGCCGATTACGGAGAGACTTTTTATAACATAAGGCAAGGCGTTTACAAGAATTCTTCCAACGGTATCGGAGAAACTGTCATCGCGGTCATTGAAAGCGATCAATTTCGCCCCGAACTCATCCATTCGAATAATTAGCGCTACAATGCCATAAACACCTACCGTTGCGATGATGGCGATTATCGTCGTTACCATAATCTGAATCCAAATAGTCTCTTGAGCAACGGTACCCAAGGCAATGATGACTATTTCGATGGAAAGAATAAAATCCGTTACCACCGCCGATTTGATTTTTTCTTTCTCCATACTTAGAATTTCTTCCTCGGATAAATTACCGGGTTTGACCGTAACCTTATCATGGG